>JAFXNB010000074.1 GCA_017529935.1 Selenomonadaceae bacterium | reverse complement strand
GCGCTCATCGCCGCCGTCACGGGAATTTTTTTCGGCTCATACGCGGGCAAATTCATCTCGAAAAGTTTTCCCTTGCGCTCAACTGTGAAGCGTCCGCTCAAAGTTTCAAACTCCACGGCGGGCGAATTTTTTTCCAACTGCGTCAAAATCACGAACGCACTCGCCAACGTCGCATGTCCGCAAAAATCTATTTCGGCGGCGGGCGTGAACCAGCGTAGCCGATAAAAATTTTTTTCCTTGACGACAAACGCCGTCTCCGACAAATTATTTTCGCGGGCAATGTTCAGCATCAATTCTTCGGGCGGGAAATTTTCCACGACGCACACCGCCGCCGGATTCCCGCCGAAAATTTTTTCCGTGAAGGCGTCAACTATGTATTGCTTCATTTTAAAATCCTCTTGAAGGCGTTAAAGTTCTGCGTCTCGTTCGGGCGGCAATATATCGCGAAGACAATTTCCTTAAAGCAGCCCTCGAATTCGGGCAGAATTTTTTTGTAGACTTTCGCGACGACTTCGGGATTGTTTTGGAACGCGCCGCAACCGAATGCCCCCGTTACAAAAATTTCCGCGCCGTGATGTGCAACGACCGTGAACATGTGTCGAATCCGTTTCTCCTGCAAAGCAAAAAGCTCTTCGTCGCTTATGGTTTGGTTGCGCAAGTTCGGCGCGGCAATCGTCACCACGTCGACCGAATCCCATCTATCACGCGGTAGCCGCGCAGGTTTGTCGGTGTCGCTCTTGCAGACGATAATTTCGGGCGTGTAGAGACAGGCGTCGTCGTGCAGGGAATCGCCGCGCTCCCGATTGACCGTGTAAAATTTTTTCCAATTCGCGTCGGTGTTGAGCACAGGATAAAGCGTCGTGCAACGGCAAAGAGCCTCCTCCTGCGCCCGCGAACCGTGCCGCACTCCGCCGCCGGGGTTTGTCGCCGAAGCAAAGTTGTGCACCGCTATCCTAAGCTCCAAATATCTTCTTTGCATGGAAATCGCCGCGTCCAATGTCCGCCGCTTTGTCACCGATATTGCCGTCCCTTTGAAGCGTCGTTCGGGTATCGGCGGATAATCGTCCGGCGCGTAAAATTTCGTTGCCTTGATTGATTCGTTAATTGCCGCTCTCAAATTTTCGTCCGTCTTGCAAAATGATTCCGTGTCACGAAATATATCAATCATCTCGTCGCGCGTCACGTATGCCATTTTTTACACCTCCGTAAACTTGCGCCATGACTGCCTCGCGCTTGGCTATGTACCTCTCCAAATCTTTTATGTAAGTTTTCAAATCCTTTGCATTGAACGCCGTCCGAATCTGCCACTTGTCGGGAATTTTCGTTGACGCCGCCGCGCCCACGCCCAAAATTGTTTGACGCTCGCTCATTATCTGCACGTTGTAAATTCCCTCCGCGCCACGTTTGCACCAGCCTACGTTTTCTATCTGCCCGCTCATGTAGCCCTGCCGATATAAATAGTACGGCGAAAAATTTTCCCCGCGCAGAACTTCGCCCGCATAATCTGCCATGGCGCGAACTTCCTCATCATCGGGCAAATTAAAATCTTCAAGGCGATTGAGTTCGTCAGCAAGGCGCGTCTGCAATTTCGACCCGCGCTTTATCGCCAAGGAGTGTATCGTCACGTCGTCGGGCTTCAGCTCCAAAATTTTTTCCAGCGTCGCTTTGAAATCCGCCAACCGCTCGCCCGGCAAGCCGATTATCAAGTCCATGTTTATTTGCCACGCGCCCGCCGCCCGCAACTCTTTGAACGCCCGCTCAACGTCCGCTACCGTGTGTTTGCGCCCGATTATGTCCAGCGTCTTTTGGTGCATTGTCTGCGGATTCACGCTCACCCGCGTCACGGCGAATTTTTTCATCACGGAAATTTTCTCCGCTGAAATCGTGTCGGGGCGTCCGCATTCCACCGTAAATTCTTCCACGTTCGCGCCGTGAAAATTTTCATAAACCGCCGCCAACATCTCCGCAAAAAAATTTTCCGGTAGCGCAGTCGGCGTGCCCCCGCCAACGTAAATTGTCTGCACCTTCAAGCCGTAACGATTTATAGCCTCCGTCGCCGCCGCCATGTCGCAATTTAATGCCGTCATGAATTCGGCAATGACTTTGTCGGCGGGCAGGGCTTGCGACGGGAACGAACAGTAAAGACAGCGCGTCTTGCAGAACGGTATGCCCACGTACACGCCGATTTTGCCTGCCCCGCTTTTTATTATCGGCAACTGTCGAATCGCTACCTCCGTTAAAAGTTGAGCCTTGCCGCGTTCCGTTAGAAAATCACTGCAGATGCGCCGCGTGATTCTGTCGCGGTCTATCACGCCTTGGCTTGTCACGCCGTAGCCCTCGCTCAGCCAACGCTGAATAATTTTCGTCGGGCGCACACCGTGCATTATTCCGTAGGGCACCTCGTCGAGCGCAAAGTTGGAGATCAGCAACAGATATAAATTTTTTTTTACCAGCCGATTTACTTCCGCGCCGAAACGTTCTTCCGCCCGCGCCACCGAACTTTTCTTGAAAAAAAATTCGTTGCCGCACGACGTAACTTTTAAATGCGTGATTACTCTTCTGCCGATTATCTCGTTGAATATTTCCAGCTCGTCAAAGCCCGTCGCCATTTCCACTTTCAGCGAACGGAGCACCTCGCCCGCCACTTTGTCGAAGTCGTATTCGCCGCGCAGTCTGATTTTTTTTATCAAAGGTCTAAGCCTCCTCCGCGCGGCACTCACTGCAATAGCCGAAAAATTTTACTTCGTGATTCGCGATTTTAAAGCCCGACTTCTTCTCGATATACGCCTCCAGCATTTCCAGCAAGTCCTCTTCAAACTCAATGACCTTTTTGCACTTCAAGCAGATTAAATGATGATGGTGATGAATTTTCGGGTCGACGGTGTTCAATTCGTAGCGTGCGCAACCGTCCCCGAAATCCATGCGCACCAAAATTCCCAGCTCGCTAAGCAAATCCAGTGCCCGATAAACCGTCGCCAACCCGATATCCGAATCTTTTTCGCGAAGAATTTTATAGACGTCCTCTGCGCTCATGTGCCCCGTGTGCTCAACAAATATCTGCAGTATCTCCTTGCGTTGCGGCGTCATTTTATAGCCGCCCGCCGACAGTTTCCCGCGCAGGTCTTTCACGTCGTACAGTTGATGATTTTCGCTCATGTCTTAGCCTCCTTCGCCGTTTGAATGGATTATATCAGTTTTGGCGGCCGGTGAAAAGTTAAGATTTTCATTTCCATTGCAAGCAAAAAAAGAGCCTGTGCAAAGTTTCCTTCGCACAAGCTCTGAAGTTAATCGTTACTTATTTGCCGATAATCTTTTGTTTATCTGAGTCTATTGCTCCTTACGGTGCGATTCGTGCCGTTGACGTTGATAACATCGCCGTTGCTGACACCATCGATGACGACCGAGCCGCCGCCGGAGATGTTGAGCGTAAGCTGACCGTTTCTCAACGCGGAACTGCTGAACGTGCCGCCCGTCGAGCCATCGGACTTGAGAATCTGCAACATGTCGCCGCTCTCGTAGTCGTAGATGGTATCTTTGCCTTCGCCCGGCTTGTAGATGAAGACGTCGTTGCCAGCGCCGCCGTACAAGCTGTCGTTGCCTGCGCCGCCCCACAGCGTGTCGTTGCCGGCACCGCCGTAGAGGAGGTCAGCACCTTCGCCGCCTTCGAGCGAGTCAGCACCTTTGCCGCCGTAGAGCGTGTCGTTGCCTGCGCCGCCTAGGATTGTATCGTTGTCATCGCCGCCGTTTAGTATGTCGTTACCTGCGCCGCCGTCGAGGAAGTCTTTGCCGGCACCGCCGTTGAGTTTGTCATCGCCAGCGTTGCCGTACAAGCTATCGTTGCCTGCGCCGCCGACCAGCGAGTCAGCACCTTTGCCGCCGCGGAGGATATCGTTGCCTGCGCCGCCGTCTACAACGTATGTGCCGGAACCGGACGTCGCCACCAGCGAATCGTTGCCTTTGCCTGCTACTACCGTTGCCGCCGAGCCAATCACCTTGATATAGTCGTTGCCGTCGCCGCTGTTGATCTTGACGTCGTTGCCTCTACTCACTATCGAATCGTTGCCTTTGCCTGTGTGGATTGCAAGCCCGTCGCCCGAGTTCGAGATCGTGTCCGCACTAGAGGCACCCGTCAACGTCTGGTTGGTGTAAGTGCCCTTCGTCAGTGCCAACGTGTACTTGCCGGCATTGCTGTCGACTTTGAGGTTCTTGTCGATATTCGACGTGCTCAATTTCACAGTGCCATTGCTCACAGCCGCCAGCGTCGATTTAGCTGCCACGCCGCTAAGTTTCAGGGACGTTGTAGAACCGCCCTTATCGTACGAGACGCTCGTCTTGGCACTGTTGTACTTGTAACCCGCTTCGGTGTAGCCAGTCAGGTAGGAGACCGAGCCTTTGGTTATGTCGCTCCACTTGTCGACCGCCGCCGCCTGTTCGTTCATGCCGTTGCCAAGTTGGAGCGTGTAGCCCTTGGTAGCAACTTTGAGCGCGGTACCGTCCGTCTTGACTGCCGTCTTGCCGACGCGCAACACGTTGCCACTGAGGTTGAAGCTCTTCTCTGTTGCAGTGTCTGCATAGCCTGTAACTTTAACCGACTTGCTCGTTGCCGCGCCGTAAGTAACGGTGTTGTCTTTGATTGTGTAGCCAGCAGTCTTGCCCTTGGAGGTGAAGGTGCCTTTATTGAACGAAGCCGCGACATCTGTCGGTTCGCTCATGCCGTTGCCCAGTTCGAGTGTGTAGCCGTCCGTCTTGAGGGTTAGCGCGGTGCCGTCCGTCTTGACTGCCGTCTTGCCGACACGCAACACGTTGCCGTTGATGTTGAAGCTCTTCTCGGTTGCAGTGTCTGCATAGCCTGTAACTTTAACCGACTTACTGGTT
>JAFXNB010000073.1 GCA_017529935.1 Selenomonadaceae bacterium | reverse complement strand
TCATCGGAACGAGCGACATATAAGAATACGCCGCGACCGCAATAGCTCCGAGCAAATGTGGCGCGAGTTTCGTCGACAGGTAAATCGACGTGGGACCGTCCGCGCCGCCGATGATACCGATAGCCGCCGCCTCGTGGACTTTAAAGCCGACGAGCATTGCGCCGCCGAGAGCCACGAAGACGCCGATTTGAGCCGCCGCACCGAGCAAGAGCGTCGACGGGCGGGCGAGTAGCGGGCTAAAGTCAGTCATTGCGCCGATACCCAAAAAGATTAGCGGCGGGAAAATTTCATAAGTGATGCCGTAGTTAATCGCCTTCATGACGTTCATTTCTTCGCCGAAAAATCCGGTGTTGGGGAAATTGGCGAGAATGCACCCGAAAGCAATAGGACCCAAAAGCAAAGGCTCGAATTCCTTAACGAACGCCATATACAAAAGGATAAGCCCGACGAGAATCATAATGCCGTTGCCCATGGTGAAGGCAGAAAAGCCGCTGTTATTCCACACAGCTTGGAGCGACACGGAAAATGCGTTCAAAGCTTCCAAAAAAAATCATCTCCTTCCATTACGCATTACGCCTTGCGCATTACGCATTGCATTGCTCCACGGTGTGCCCTCGTGATTGATGATGTGCACCGCCTTAACTTGCCCTGCGAAACCGTAAGCCGCGATAGCCGCCGAGATAGCTGCGATGACTTCGGGGTTTATGCCCTCCTCGACGACGTGGGCGGGCGCGATAGCGGCAGGTTCCGATTTCACAGCGACGAGCGGTTCGTCATCTGCGGGTGCCTCTTTTACTTCGGGCTCCTTAGTCGGGTCGACAATGTGAATCAGCTTAATCAAAAACATCAGTGCCACTAATACAATAAAGACGACCGTCATGTTAATCATCATGATAATCAACGGGTTGGTCGTTACCGGAGAATGTTCCATGAAAAAAATCACCTCGATTGATAGTTGCGAACATTATAAAACCTTATGCTAAAAAAATAAAGAACTATTCTGTTAAAAATTTAATTCCACTTGCCCGCGAAAAATCCTTTATAACTCCACAAAAAAAGCCCGCCGAATTTCGACAGGCTGAATCGGAAGAATATTTATCACTCGAATTTGTGGACGATTTAGCCGAGAACCTCCAGCAAGTCGTCGGTGCCCGCCTTGACATCTCCTGTCTTGAGCGGACGAACTGTGCCGTAAGCGGAAGAATTGGTAACGATAAGCGGGGTAGTGACAGGGTAGCCCGCCTTGTGAATCGCGTCAATGTCGAAGGTGACGAGCAAGTCGCCGCGTTTGACTTCTGCGCCGTCGGTGACGTGAACTTCAAAGTGCTGACCGTCAAGCTTAACGGTATCGATACCGATATGCATTAAGAGTTCCGCGCCGTCGGGCGTGACCATGCCGATAGCGTGTTTGGTCGGGAAGATAAGAGTAATTGTGCCGTCAGCCGGAGCAACAAGTTTGCCTTCCGTCGGTTCAACAGCAACGCCGTCGCCCATAGCACGCGAGGCAAAGCCGTCGTCGGGAACTTCGTTCATGAGCATCATACGACCGGTAAGGTGTGCGCCAAAAGTAGCGTCGGGCATCTTGGGCTTTTCTTCCTCAGCCGCCGCCGCAGAGCCGCCACCGCTTGCGCCCTCAAGAATCGAGCGGTCAATCTTGCCAGCGCGAATATCTTCAACGAATTCCTCAAAGTTCGCCTTAACAATCGTGACGCTCGGGCCGTAGATAACTTGAATGGCGTTGCCCTTAATGACGACGCCGCCCGCGCCCGTGCCTTTAAGGATAGCTTCGTTGACTTTGGAGCCGTCAATCAGCGTCAAGCGCAAACGTGTCGCGCAGCAGTCAATTTCCGTGACGTTATCGACGCCGCCAACACCGCTCAAGATAGTTGCGGATTTCTGTTGGTCAGGAGTGAGGCTTGCAAGAGCCGCAGAACCTGCACCGCCGCCAGCCACGCCAACGCCGGTTGCTTTCTGATAATCGGCTTTGGACATCATCTTAATTTCTTCGTCGTCAGCTTCACGACCGGGCGTCTTCAAATCCCATTTCATGATAAAGAACTTAAACGTTACGAAGTAGAGCACGGCGTAGACCGCGAAGACCGGCAACATCATCATCCAGTTAGTTTTAGCTTGACCGGGCAAGACGCCGTAGAGGATAAAGTCAATCAAACCGTCGGAGAAAGTTGTACCCATTGCAATGCCTAGGATATGGCAAGTTGCAAAGGACAAGCCCGCGTAGAAAACGTGGATAGCAAAAAGTTCTTTCGCAAGGAACAGGAACGTGAACTCGATAGGCTCGGTGATACCGGTGAGGAAGGACGTTAAGCCGACCGAGAACAGCAGGGAGCCAGCCGCCTTTTTCTTTTCCGGACGAGCGCAAGTGTACATAGCGAACGCCGCCGCCGGAAGACCCGCCATCATGAAGGGGAACTTGCCCATGAGGAAGCGAGCCGCGTCAACGGAGAAATGCTCCGTGTTGGGCGAGGCAAGCTCTGCAAAGAAAATGTTCTGCGCGCCCATGACAGTTTGTCCGTCGATGACAGCCGTGCCGCCAAGACCAGTCTGCCAGAACGGCAGGTAGAAAATATGGTGCAAGCCAAAGGGGATAAGTGCACGTTCGCAACACCCGAAGAAGAAAGTGCCGAAATAGCCCGAAGCTTGAACGACACCGCCGAGCGCGAAAATGCCCGTCTGAATGAACGGCCACACGAAATACATGACGATGCCCACGATAATTCCGAAAATCATACAAACAATCGGGACAAAACGTGTGCCGCCGAAGAACGAAAACGCGGGGGGGAGTTGCATTTTATAATAACGATTGCAAAGTTCAGCCGCAACCAAACCTGTAACGATACCCGCGAAAACACCCATCTGCAAAGTTGTGATACCGAGGACTGTAGTTATCGCGCCTTCCTTAACGCTGGAGTCAATCGAGCCGTCAGCGTGAATGGAGCCGTCGAGACCCAAGAAGACGTGAATCGTTGTGAGCATAACAAGATAAAAAATTGCCGCGCCAAGGACAGCGATACCTTTTTCCTTTTTCGCCATGCCGAGGGCAACTGCCAGCGCGAATATCAACGGCAAGTTGCCGAAGATAGCTCCGCCGACGTTGGAAAGAATGAGCATGAAACTAAATAGCGCACTGCCGGGGTGAAGAGCAGACTCCAAGCCGTAAGCCGCGATAGTCGTCGGGTTCGAGAACGAGGCACCGATACCCAACAACACGCCCGCGAACGGCAACACGGCAATCGGCAGGAACAAAGACTTACCGATTTGTTGCGCTACGGCAAATGCCGAACCGCCTCCGTCACTCATGCAAAAAACCTCCTTACCTTTGAACGAAAAAATTTCTTCCGAGTGAAAAATATCCTCCTTCCCAAATTTATTTTTCTATATGGAGTCAAGATTAACTTGCCCCTTCCCGCAAAAGGAGGAAACTCTTGCCGAGCCTCCCCCTTTTACAAGAATATTTACGAAATTATACATGCCGCCGCGCTTTTTGTCTAGCAAGCGATTGAAATATTTTGCGCTAACGGCAACGATAGGAATTCTCCTTAAGCTCGTAAAGATTTTGAAAGGCGGAGATAAATTTGCTCAACTTGCTGTGCCCCGAATCTTTTAAGCTGAGATTTTTTTGTATGATGAAATTCCCCGCTTGCCCCAAATTTACGAAGCCCGCGTTATCGCCGTAAGTTTTTGCCGCCTCGCGCAAAACGTCATGAATCTGTTTAAACTTGTCGTCGCCGTTTTTACAGCGATAAAAAATTTTGGTTCCCGCGTTTTTGAGTTCATAAAGTTTAGGGTAGGCGAACAGAAAATCTTTGAGCTGATTGTAGCCAAAATCGCGAACGGTGAAGCCCAAATTTTTTTCTTTGAGGTCGGCACCCGCGCAGTTGAGCAAAGCAAAGCCCGCATTGTCGCCGTAAATCTTCGCCGCCTCGCGCAAAACGTCATGGATTGTTTGAATTTTTTTATCGCGGTCGCTTTGCAGGCGGCTGTCGCTTATCGAAATAATTTTCGGATTCACGGCGACGGGCGCGGCTGAAATATTTTCCGTGTCGAACAAAGACATTTGAACGGGCGCAGGAGAAATTTTTTTCGCGGAATTAAGAGCGGGCGTTTCTTCCGATTTAATTTCTGCGGGCGCGTCAAGGTCGATAAATTCATCGCAAGCCACGCGAAAAGAATTCGCCGCTTGAGCAGTGCCCATGCCGATAATTTTTATTCCGGCTTCGCGCAGACGAATGGCAAGCGGAGTAAAATCGCTGTCGTTGGAGGCGAGCGCGAAAATTTCAGCCTTGCCGCCGTAAAGCACGTCCATTGCGTCAATCACCAAGGACAGATCGGTTGCATTCTTGCCCGCCACGTAATCGGGTTGCTGAATGGCGCGCAGGGAGAAATTTAAAATGCACTCGTTCCAGCCGTGCAGAGAAAATTTTTCCCAGTTGCCGTAAATGCGCCGGATAAAAATTTCGCCGCGCCTTTCCAGAGCGTCAATAATCTGCTTGCCGAATTTGGCTGAAATGTTGTCTGCGTCGATGAACAGCGCGATTTTTTTTGCCACCATGAATTTTTAGTAGCACTCAAGCGCACGAATCGCGCCGAACTGAATAAAATCACTCGCCGAGACGGGGTCGCCTTCGGTTATCGCTTTCTCCACGGCTTGAAGATTTTCCGCCGCGATTTGAATTCGTTCCGCGCCGAACTCTTCCTTGACTTTCTTCCAAAGATTTTTCCGCGAAGTTTTTGTATCCTTATAAACGGCGTGATTATAGAAAATGTTCATGGACGCTTCGCTTTTGTCGGCGTCACAGTTGAAGAAGACAAAAACAGTACTTGCTTTAGC
This sequence comes from Selenomonadaceae bacterium, assembly GCA_017529935.1. Lineage (GTDB taxonomy): Bacteria > Bacillota > Negativicutes > Selenomonadales > Selenomonadaceae > Quinella. The sequence goes on along the minus strand of JAFXNB010000073.1, from coordinate 6,061 downwards.
CATAACAATAAAACTCCCTTCAAAAATTTTTGACACCGCCGCATTATAACCAATTTCCGCGTTAAAGAAAAGCAGAATTTTTTATCCGTTGACTTAGAGCGCGATTTATGATTTATTCTTGTCCGACGAGGTGAACATTATGACGGAAAAAAATTTGCTTGAACTGCTGCGCGGCTACAAGTCGGGCGACGTGACGGAGGAAAAAATTCTTGCCGAGCTGAAAAATTTTTCGTTGGCGACGGAGAGTTTTGGCTTTGCAAACATCGACCACGGGCGCGAATTGCGGCAAGGTTTCCCCGAAGTTGTTTATTCGCCGGGCAAGACAAAGGAGCAACTCAAAATTATTTTCAAAAATCTTTACGAGCGGAGCGCGGGGAATTTAATCGCAAGTCGAGCCACGCGCGAGCAATTTGAATTTTTGCGCGGAGAAATTCCGGCGGCGGTTTACGACGAGACGGCGCGAATGATTTACGTTGACCGCGACAAAACTTTACAGCGCGACGAGCAGAAAAAAATTTTAGTCGTGACGGCTGGGACGAGCGACGTGCCCGTTGCCGAAGAGGCGCGATTGACGGCGTATCTTTGGGGCAATGCGGTTTCGACGTGCTACGATTGCGGCGTTGCGGGAATTCATCGGCTGTTCGCGCACATGGAGGAAATTATTTCGGCGAACGTGATAATCTGCGTGGCGGGCATGGAAGGAGCTTTGGCGAGCGTAGTTGGCGGGCTGACGAATCGCCCAGTCATCGCGGTGCCGACGAGCGTTGGTTATGGCGCGTCGTTTCAAGGGCTGGCGGCACTTTTGGCAATGCTCAACAGCTGCGCGGCGGGCGTGAGTGTCGTCAACATTGATAACGGATTTGGCGCGGGCGTGTTGGCGGCTAAAATTAATCGTGCGAGGTAAATCATGCTTAAAAAATTTTTTACGTTGATAATCTGCGCGGCGTGCATGAATTTATTTTCGGCGTGCGGCGCGGAAAAAGCAATTAGGAATGAGGAATTAGGAATGAGGAATTTTGTTTCCGGCGATAGCGTCACGTTGAACAGCGGCTACGACATGCCGCGCTTGGGCTTGGGCACGTGGACGCTTAACGACGGCACGGCGGAGGATTGCGTTTACTACGCGCTGAAGGTCGGCTATCGATTGATTGACACGGCGCGATATTACGGTAACGAAGTCGGCGTTGGTCGCGGAGTGCGGCGGGCGATTGACGACGGAATTGCCACGCGCGAGGAAATTTTTATCACGTCGAAGATTATGCCCGGCAATTACAATTCACCCGACGCCGCGATTGACAATTCTTTGCGGAGTTTGAATTTGGATTACGTCGACTTGATGTTGATTCACCAGCCGGGCTACAACGACGAGGAAGTTTATCGAGCGTTGGAGCGCGGCGTCAAGGCGGGCAAAATTCGTTCGATTGGCATTTCAAATTACTACACGCCGCGAGACTTCGACAGGATTAAAAATATCGCGACGATTGTCCCTGCTGTGATTCAAAACGAAAATCATCCATACTACCAGAACGCCGAGCTTCAAGCTTATGTAAAAAAATTCGGCACGGTCGTAGAGAGCTGGTATCCTTTCGGCGGGCGTGGCAACACGCAGAAAATTTTCTCCGACGCGACGATTCAGAGCCTTGCAAAAAAATATTCCAAGACGCCCGCGCAGATTATTTTGCGTTGGCAAATGCAAGCGGGCTACGTCGTGATTCCAGGCTCGTCGAATAAAAATCACATCGCGGAGAATTTTAACGTGTTCGACTTCAGCTTGACGCCCGAAGATATGGAACTAATGCGCGGCTTGAATAAAAATCGCCGCTTTGAAAATTGGTAACTTCGCCGTGTAACGAATTCGTTTCGGCAGCGTATAAGCTTTAGAAAAACTTTTGGGGGAGATTGACATGACGAACGAATTCATTACCGACGAGCAACTCGACATGGTTTGCGGCGCAAATCAAATCCCGATGATAAAAGAGCCGCCCGCCAACAAAATCCCGCCGCGCCCTAAAACAAATACGACACGCGAACTGAAAGTCCCGCTGATAACAATCGTGCCGTGTCCTTACATCAAAGATACTTATTCAGAGCAAATATCGGATTGCCGGCTCGAACGTTTGATTCCCGATATTCCGATTGAAATAACTTGACACAAACCGCCTCGGCTACGGTCGGGGCTTTTTTCGTTAGCAACGGGTCTTGAAATATTTTCGCGCGTGTGTTAGCTTAAGCACTATAAAGGAGGCTTATTAATGGAACAACAGATAAAGGAGTTGCGCGAGCGAGCGGGCGACGCGATAAAAAATTCCGCGACGCTCAAAGAACTCGACGAAGTGCGCGTAAAGTTTTTGGGCAAGAAAGGTGAACTTACCGGCTTACTGCGCGGCATGAGTAAACTTTCTGCCGAGGAACGTCCGCTTGTCGGCAAAATCGTCAACGAGGCACGCGCGGAGCTTGAAACTTTAATCGCGGAAAAAAATTCACAGCTCAAGGCGGCGGAATTGCAAGCAAAATTGGCGTCGGAGCGGATTGACGTGACTTTACCGGGGCGGCGCGTCCACGAAGGGCACTTGCATCCGCTGAAGCTGACACTTAACCGCGTGAAAGAAATTTTCGTGAGTATGGGCTACAGCGTCGAGGAAGGTCCCGAAGTCGAGACGGATTATTACAACTTCGAGGCACTCAACTTGCCCAAAGACCACCCCGCCCGCGATATGCAGGATTCGTTTTACATCACCGAGGACATTTTGCTTAGAACGCAAACTTCGCCGGTGCAGGCTCGGACTATGGAGCGTCACAAAAATAACGAGCCAATTAGAATGATTGCGCCGGGCAGAGTGTATCGCCGCGACGATTATGACGCTTCCCATTCGCCGATGTTCACGCAGGTTGAAGGGCTTGTTATTGACAAGGGAATTTCTTTCGCCGATTTGAAGGGCACGCTTGAAGACTTCTCCAAAAAAATTTTCGGCGAGAAAACTAAAATCAGATTGCGTCCGAGTTTCTTCCCGTTCACGGAGCCGAGCGCGGAGGTTGATGTCTCCTGCGTCATGTGCCACGGCGAAGGTTGCCGCGTCTGTCAAGGAACGGGCTGGCTTGAAATTTTGGGCGCGGGCATGGTTCACCCCGATGTTTTGAAGATGAGCGGCTACGACCCCGAAGAAGTCAGCGGCTTTGCGTTCGGCATGGGCATTGAACGGATTGCCATGTTGACTTACGGGCTGGACGATATGCGCTTGCTTTACGATAACGACGTTAGATTTCTTAAGCAATTTTGAGGCGGTGATTTCATGCAAGTTTCTACCAAATGGCTGAAGGATTACATTGATATAGATTTGACGGCGGACGAGCTGGCGGAAAAATTCACGCTGGCGGGCATTCCCGTCGAAAACGTGATTCACGCGGGCGAAGGTTTGGAAAAAGTTGTAACTGGTCGAATCGAGGAGCTTAAGGCGCACCCCGACAGCGACCACCTTTTAATTTGCCAAATGAACGTCGGCGCGGAAAATCTCGTTCAAATTATCACGGGCGCACCGAATGTAGCGGAGGGGCAAATCGTTCCCGTCGCGCTGGTCGGAGCGAATCTCCCTTGCGGCAAAAAAATTTCCAAAGGCAAAATGCGCGGCGTCGCCTCCAACGGCATGCTCTGTTCCGCGAACGAAATGAACATTGAGGGCGACTCAAGCGGCATTTACATTTTGCCCGAAGACACGCCGATAGGCATTCCCGCCGCCGAAGTGCTCGGCCTCGACGACGACATTTTGGAATTTGAATTGACGGCGAATCGCGGCGATTGCTTCAGCGTGATTGGTCTTGTGCGCGAGCTGGCTGTCTTAACGAAAAAAACTTCGCGCTTCCCCGAAATTAAAGTTGACGAGAACGACGCGGCGGAGGCTTCTGCGCTGGTTAAAATCGGAATTGACGCGGAGGATTTGTGCGGCAGATTTTCTTCGCGCGTGCTGACCAACGTCAAACTTGCGCCGTCGCCGGATTGGATGGTTAAACGTCTTGAGGGCGCGGGCATGCGTGCGATTAACAACGTCGTCGACGTGACAAATTTTGTAATGTTGGAAATGGGGCAACCTCTCCACGCTTACGACTTCGACAAAGTTGTCGGGCACCAGCTCACTGCGCGGCGTGCGATTGAAGGCGAACCGCTCCACACGCTCGACGACACGAACAGGCTTGCCAAGGGCGGCGAACTCGTCATCGCAGACGCGGAGAAAGCGGCGGGCTTGGCGGGCATCATGGGCGGCTTTGAAAGCGAAATCACCGAGGCAACGACGACCGTTATCCTTGAGGCGGCGAGTTTCAATTCCGCGTCGATTCGTCGTACAAGTCGCGCAGTGGGAATTCACTCCGAGGCGAGCGGCAGATTTGAACGCGGCACCAACGAAAAAAATACAATCGCGGCGTTGGACAGGGTCGCGCAACTTCTGCAGGAAATGGGCGCGTGCAAAGTTTGCAAAGGCGTCGTCGACGTTTACCCGAATCCTAAGCCCGAAGTCAAAATTAAATTCACGCCCGCGCAGATAAATTCTCGGCTGGGCACCGAATACTCCGACGCGGAGATTGTCGACGTGCTGGAGGCTTTGGGCTTTAAGATTGAGCCGCTTGGCGTCGTCGATGAGCTGACGGACGAAGTTGTTGATAAATTTGCGGCAGCTACAAAAAATATCGGCAAGGCGGCGCGTGAAATTGGCAAGAAATCGACGGTCGAAGGCTTCGTGAAAAATTTCGGCGCGAGTTTCGGCGAGCTGTTCAAAAATGCCGACGCGAAAGCCGAAGACGACGTGCTGAAAAATTCCGGTGTCGAAAGCTTCATGAAAAATATCAGCGAAACTTTCGGCGGCATTGCCAAAAGCGTCGAGATGAAAATTTCTTCCGCGTATGAAGTGACGGTTCCCGATTGGCGCAACGATGTCAGCTTGCCCGACGATTTATCCGAAGAAGTCGCGCGGATTTACGGCTTCGATAAAATTCCGTCGACGCTCCCGAAAGGCAATCAGCAAGGTCATCAATCGGCAACGCAAAATTTCATCGACAAGATAAAAAATATTTTGTCAAGCTTGGGGCTTTGTGAGGAGCTGTCGTTTGCGTTCACGAGCGAGGCGATGTTTGATAAAATGCGCGTGCCAACTGATTCCGAATTGCGCCGCGCAGTACCGATAATGAATCCGCTGACGGACGAAGCACCGTTGCTTAGGACGACTTTGCTGGCGTCAATTTTCGAGAACGCCGCGCGAAATTTCAGCCGCAAAAATGAGGACGTGCGACTGTTCGATGTCGCGCCGATTTTTTTGCCGAAAGCTTTGCCCGTGACGGAATTGCCGCTTGAAAAATATCAAGTCGCCGGACTTTTGATGGGACGCCGCGAGCCTAAAGGTTGGTCGCAGGACGCCGCGCAGGTTGACTTCTACGACGCAAAGGGCATTGTCGAGGAGCTTTTGGCGGGCTTGTCGATTGGAAATTATTTCGTGGAGGCGGGCGAACATTACGCGTTGCACCCCGGCAAGACGGCAGTTTTCAAAAAGGGGCGCGATGTGCTGGTTACGGTCGGCGAAGTTCATCCCGCAGTTGCCGAGGCGTTGGGCATTAAGAAAAAAATTTATGTGTTCGAGGCGGACGTTGAGACTTTGCAGAAATTCGCCGCGAAGAAATTCAGCTTGGAAAGCCTGCCCAAATATCCGTCAATCAGCCGCGACTTAGCGATTTTGGTCAGTCACGACACGGCAGCCGCCGACGTGGAAAAAGTTATCGTCAAGAGCGGCGGAAAATTTTTCAAGGGCGTGACGCTTTTCGACGTGTCCACCGGTGAGCGCATTCCCGCCGACAAAAAATCTTTGGCGTTCGCGATAGAGTTCCGCTCCAACGAGCGCACGCTCAAGGACGAGGAAGCCGACGAGGCGTTTAAAAATATTTTGGCGGCGGTTGAAAAGGACTTCGGCGCGACATTGAGGAGTTGATTTTATGGCGGTCAAGGACGATAAACCCGTCGGCGAAATGCGGCGCGTCGAAGTGGAAATTTTCGGCGAGGTGTACCGCTTGCGCACCGAAGACC
>JAFXNB010000072.1 GCA_017529935.1 Selenomonadaceae bacterium | reverse complement strand
TGAGATTCGGCGATAACGTTAGCGGTAACGGCGGGACCGACAATCGCGATAACTTTGTCGTCGGAAATTAATTTGGTCGCGGCGTTGACGGATTCGGCCGCTTCGGATTTGGAGTCAGCCTCGACGATTTTAATTTTCTTGCCGTTGACGCCGCCCGCGTCGTTGACTTCCTTGACGGCAAGCTTGAGACCGTTGTTGGCGTTCGCGCCGTATTGCGCGTGGTTGCCCGTCATCTCGAAGTTCGCGCCGATAACAATTTCATCGCCCGCAGCCGCTTTGTCGCCACCGCCGGAGGAGCTTCCTTGTTCGCCGCCGCCACAGCCCGTGAACAGTGCGCTCGCCAAAATGCCGCAAGCAATCATCGACGCCAATCTGAATTTCTTTTTACTGAAAAACAAAATACTCGACCTCCAAAAAAAATTTGTAACGTTATAAACTTCGGCGCAAGTATATTTTAAAGCCGTCAAAACGTCAAGATTTTTTTCAAGACTCGCGCGTGAGCAGAAATCTTCGACGCGTTAAAGCGAAATATTTAATCGATCGGAGATTGGACTCACTATCGGGCGGCGAACAGCAGATAATTTTTTATGAACTCGTCGCCGAATTAAGGTACGTGCTGACAATCGGCAAGGCGCGGGAAGTTTTTCAATCGGCGGAGATGCGTGAAGTCTTTACAAAAAAATAAAAGCCAAGCTTTGAACGGCTCGGCTTTTTTTATCGGCTGAAAACCAAAATGTCTTCGGCGGCGGGTTTGTAGAAATTTTTCAGCGCGTCAAGCTCGGCGTCCGTCGGCTCGAAAAGCGCAAATTTCTTTATCCGCCCTTCAAGGTACAGAAATTTTGCGTCGTCTTGCGTGATTATCTCGATTAAATTTTTTCCCACGCGCAGATAATTTCTGTTCTGTTCGCGCAGGATAAGTTCATCTGAAATTTCTGCGGCGGCAAGTACATCGTCGACGATAAAGCTCGGTCTGAAATCTTTGCTCTTAAAAAGTTCTTGCGCAAGGAGAAAACTCCCCTCGCTGACGCCCTGAACAAACGCGACGCTCGGCGGCGGCAATTTTTTTATCCCAAACACATTGGCGATTGTTGCGGTGAAATTTTTTCTGTCGTCGTAAACTCTCTGGCGAAAAGCTTTTTGCTTTTCCAGCTCGCCCTCGAAATTCTCGAAGACAGCGCGAATTTTTTCTATAACTTGCCGTGGCGTCGAATCTTCCAAACCGAATTTGAACTCGGCGGGGATATTGTAATCCAGGTCGTTGGCTGCCGCGCCGCGCTTGCCGGTTATCACGACGCATTTTGAAATCGTTGCTTCACGCGGAAGGCGGTCTCTGCCGGGGTGTTCGCCGAAGTCGATATAAACTTTCGCACGCGCCAAAAGCTCTTGAACCTGCGCGGGCGTCATGTTCTCAATCGGTTGCCAATCAATATCGGGCGCGGCGTCGATAAGCTGTTTTGTGAGTTCGAAGCCTTTTTTAGGATTGTAAGCGACAAAATTTTTCTTTGCCGCCAAGTCAATGTGCGCGGCTTGTTCAAAAAAAGTTTGATTCATGTACGTTTCGACGGACGCAACCTTAGTTATCCCGTTCACTTGGAGGAATCGTCGCGCATATTCGGACTTTGCCCAGTGCTCGATATTTCTATAAGCCTTGTCGAAAGTAAAAATTTGCGGCAAAGGCTTGGCAAGCTTCAAGCAATCTTTAAAGATATTTATTGCATTTTCCAAATAATTATCGACGCTCATCCACCAAATAACGCATTGAATTTTCTTTGAAGTGTAAATATTCGCAGTCAAAGTTTCGGGAACAATTACGATATTTTTCCTGTCATCTCTTGGGTGAATTATATAGGGTACGTGGTATTTTTTGTAGGCGGCATGAACGGGTTCGGGCTCGTTGTTCAAAGGTTCGAAATAAGACATGTAAGTTTCGACGCCTAGAGAAATAAGTTTTGAGGCGAGCTGGTGCAAAGATTCGGGACCGCCCGTCTGAACTTGGGCGGGACAAAAAATATAAACTTTTGAATCGGGATAAAGTTTCATAGCATGTTCTCCCAAAAAAAGCCGCTTTAAAAGCGGCGGAATAGCGGTCGCGATTTGTCTTTTAAAAATTTCAGCTAATCGCCGCGTTTGAAGCGGAAAAAATTTTTTTATAAATAACGGAGGTAAACGTAGACGGTGGAAATAATTATCGACAGAATCATCAGCGGGAAGGCAACCTTCATGAAGCCGATAAACGAAATGGCACGTCCGCGCTGAGCCGCCATTGACGCAACGACAACATTTGCGCTCGCGCCAATCAAAGTTCCGTTGCCGCCCAAGCACGCGCCCAATGCTAAGCTCCACCACAGCGGGTCGAGGTTCGTCAAGCCCATTGCGCCCATGTCTTTAATCAGCGGAATCATCGTCGCCACGAACGGAATGTTGTCGATAAACGCCGAGGCCAACGCGCTCATCCAAATGATAACTATCGCCGTAAATGTCAAGTCGCTGTGCGTAACTTCCATTGCCTCTTGCGCCAGCATTTTTATAACGCCCGTTTCAACCAGCGCGCCGACGAGGATAAACAATCCGCCGAAGAAAAATATTGCGAGCCATTCAACCTTGCTGAGCATTTTGGCAATCATTTCTTC
>JAFXNB010000071.1 GCA_017529935.1 Selenomonadaceae bacterium | reverse complement strand
GAGGCACAATCTCACGGCTACGCAGAACGCAATCCCGAAGCTGACGTTGAAGGCAAAGACGCTGCTCGCAAGATTGCTATCCTCGCGTCGATAGCGTTCAATTCCCGCGTGAAGTTCGAGGACGTGTCTGTTGAGGGCATTACGCACATTACGCCCGAAGATATTTCCTACGCTAAGGATTTGGGCTACGTCGTGAAGTTGTTGGCGGTCGGTCGCGACACTGAACTTGGCGTTGACGTTCGAGTTAATCCCGTACTCCTGCCCGCAACTCATCCACTCGCGGCGGTTAGTGGCGTCATGAACGCGGTTTTCGTGCGCGGCTACCCGATTGAAGAGGCGATGTTCTTCGGACCTGGCGCGGGCAAACCGACTGCCTCCGCCGTCGTCAGCGACATTATCGAAATTGCTCGCGGACTCGGACGCGGCGCGGCTGGGCGTTTCGGTTGCACTTGTTATCATCAACGCAACATTTGCCCCGTCGCGGAAACTGTTTCCTCCTACTATATCCGCTTGCTCGTCGACGATAAACCCGGCGTTCTCGGAAAAATCGCCACGACTTTTGGCAACGTCGATGTCAGCTTAAAATCCGTCGTGCAGACAAAAACCGACGTCACCGATCACGTCGAGATTGTCGTAATCACGCACAAAGTTAAGCACAAAAATATTTTGGAGGCGCAGACGGCTCTGAAGGCGTTATCTGTCGTCGATAAAATTTTCAACGTGATAAGGGTAGAATAATGGACAACAAAAAAAATCGCGCCGTCGTTCGAGTGCCCGGCACCTCCGCCAACTGCGGTCCCGGCTTTGACTGTTTGGGCTTGGCGACGACGATTTACAATTATTTGGATTTGACGCTTCTGCGCGGCAGTAAAGTTATCGTTGAGGCGACGGGCGAAGGCTCCGAAAATATTCCGCGCGGCAAAAAAAATTTGGCGTGGCAAGCCGTTAAAAGATTTTTGCAGGAAATCGGGCGGGCGGACGAATTCAAGGGCGCGATTATCCGCTCAAAAAACAACGTGCCTGTCTCGCGCGGACTCGGCTCTTCTTCCACGGCGATTGTCGGCGGTTTAGTTGCGGCTAATGAAATTCTCGGCGCGCCGCTCAATCGTCAAGAACTTTTAAAAATCGCGACGGAACTTGAAGGGCACCCCGATAACGTCGCGCCCGCGCTGTTCGGCGGCTTTACTGTCAGCGTCATGGACAACGGCGAAGTTCAAACTTTTTCCTTCCTGCCGCGAATCAGATTAAAATTAATCGTCGCCGTTCCCGATTTCGAGCTGTCGACGCGGCTGGCGCGGAAAGTTTTGCCGAAAAATGTTTCCATGCGCGACGCCGTGTTTAATATCAGCCGCGCGTCAATGCTAATCTCGGCGTTGGTCGAGGGGCGCGAAGATTTATTGCCGCTTGCCTTCGACGACGCAATTCATCAGCCGTACAGAAAAAAATTGGTGCCGGGCATGAGCGAAGTTTTCACGGCGGCAAAATCGGCGGGAGCACTCGGCGCGGCAATTTCGGGCGCAGGTTCATGCTTAATCGCCTTCACGACGACGCGCAGCGGACTTGAAAATAAAATCGCCGCCGCCATGGTCGAAGAATTCAAAGCGCACGATGTCAAATCAAAGTCGCTGATTCTTGACCTTGACAGGCGCGGCGCAAAAATCATAAAGCGGTAACATGTTTCTTGTAATATAAGCCGAAATTGTAAAGCGCGTCGAGTACCGATTGTAATTTCTCGCCCAATGTTGTCAGCGAATACTCAACATGAGGCGGCTTTTCGTTAAAAATTTTTCTCTGAACTAACCCGTCATACTCCAATGAGCGCAAGCTGTCCGTCAAAACTTTTTGGCTTATTCCTTCGATAGATTTTTTCAACTCGTTGTATCGCCATGAACGCTCTTTCAACCTTTGCAAAATAAAAACTTTCCACTTGCTATTTATCAAGCTTAAGGTCGTTGCTGCGGGGCAATCCGGCAAATCTTTTTTTCTTATCATTTTTCTCTCCTCCGATAAAATTTTAATTCACCGCGCCCAAAAACTCAAATAGTTATAAAAAGGTGCCTTCTTGCTTTTCAAGCAAAAAAAAATTATCATGATGAAAAAATTTTTTGGAGGAAATTATAAATGAAAATTGCAGTAGTTGCAGCGGCAGGTAAAGCTGGGAGAAAAATCGTCGCTGAGGCGGCGGCTTGCGGATTTGAGGTTACGGCGTTCGTTCGGAGGGCTACGGAGATTGACGGCGCGGCTAAAGTCATCGTCAAAGATATTCTTGCGCTGGAGAAAAGCGACCTTGCAAATTTCGACGCGGTAGTTGATGCGTTCGGCGCGTGGACGCCTGAAACTCTTCCTTTGCACACCACGACCAGCCAACATTTTTGCAACATTTTAAACGGCACGAACGTCAGACTTTTAATCGTGGGCGGCGCGGGCAGTCTCTACGTCGACAAGGAACACTCGACGCAACTTTTCAAAACGCCCGCATTCCCCGCAGATTATATCCCGACCGCGCAGGCTCAAGCAAACGAACTCGACGAACTTCGCAAGCGCAACGACGTTAAGTGGACGTTCGTCAGCCCTGCTTGCGACTTCCAAGCGGACGGCGCACGCACCGGCAAATACATTCTTGCCGGCGAGGAGCTGACGTTGAACGCGGCGGGCGAAAGCGTCATCAGCTACGCGGACTTCGCGCTGGCAATGGTCGACGAAATCGCGGGCGGTAACCACATTCAGCAAAGAATCAGCGTCGTTAAGGCTTGACTTGAGTAAACTCGAACGGCTATTATTTATCCGACTAAACCCCTGCGCGGGGATAAGGAGGAAAATTTTATGGCTAAGCAAGCACCCGTCGTCGGCTCCAAAAATGTTACCGGCGAAAATTATCAAGGCTCGGCGGCGAAGGTCTATTTCACGCGGAAACTCGACGCCGAACATTTAATCAAGCTCTACAAGCTCATCAACGAAAATATTTTCGGCAAAGTTGCAATCAAACTCCACACCGGCGAAAAACACGGACCGAATATTTTGCCGCGCGATTGGGTTAAAGAATTCCAAGCGCAAATTCCCAATTCCGCTATCGTCGAATGCAACACGCTTTACGCCGGCGACCGCTACACCACCGAAGGGCACCGCGAAACTTTAAAAGTCAACGGCTGGACTTTCTGCCCCGTCGACATCATGGACGAGGACGACAAAGTTGTCAATCTGCCCGTGCGCGACGGTTTCCACCTCAAGGAAGTTGCTATGGGCGCGCATTTGACGGATTACGATTCGCTGATTGTCCTGACGCACTACAAAGGGCACGCAATGGGCGGCTTCGGCGGCTCCATGAAAAATATCGGTATCGGCAACGCCAGCGGTCATCTCGGCAAGGCGCAAGTCCACGGCGTCGACCCCGATAACGTCCCCGATTGGACGCAATGGCCGGACAAAGAATATTTTATGGAGCTGATGGTTGACAGCGCGAAGGCGACTTGCGATTATTTCGGCAAGCACATCATCTTTATCAACGTCATGCGCCGAATCAGCGTTTCTTGCGATTGCGAGGGTGTCGCCGCCGCCGAACCGACCATGAAGGACATTGGCATTGCCGTTTCGACGGATATTCTTGCCGTCGACCAAGCTTGCACGGATATGATTTTTGCCGCGCACGATAGCCACGACATGAAGGAGCGCATTGAAACTCGGCACGGTCTGCGCCAACTTTCTGCTATGGCGGAAAAAGGCATGGGTAATCCTCAATACGAATTGATTGAAGTCGAATAAAATCTTTACAAAAAAATTTCGGGAGCCGCTCAATTTCGGGCGACTCCCTTTTTAATTATCGTCTCTGCAACTCCTCGAACTTTTTAAAATCGGCTTGCGAGTGTGCGCCGTCGCTGAACAAAGCATGGGCAATCCGCCATACGAACTGATTGAAGTCAATAAAATCTTTGCAAAAAAATTTCGGGAGCCGCTCAATTTCGGGCGACTCCCTTTTTAATTATCTTCTTTGCAATTCATCGAACTTTTTAAAATCGGCTTGCGAGTGTGCGCCGTCGCCGACAGCTTGATAACATTCGCCGCGCTTGCGATAAATCCACGCCAACAACGGCGGCTTTTGCGCCGAACGCTCTATCAGCTCAATCGCCCGCGTGTAATCGTCAATCGCCTTGCCGTATGTTTTCTGCTTGCGATAAAGGTCGCCGCGATTTTGATAATTCAACGCTAATAATTCTTCGCGCCGCTCCAACTCAATCGCCTGTGTATAATCCGCCGCCGCTTTGGAAAAATCCGATAAGTCTTGCTCGTAAAAATCGCCGCGCGCCGAATACATGCGCGAATTTTTCGGATTAAGTTCAATCGCCTTGTTGAAGTCGGCGAGAGCTAAATTTTTGTCCGTCGGACGATGGCACTGCGTCCGATAAATATAATTCCATGCGTTATCCGGCTCCAGTTGAATCGCGCGATTAAAATCTTTTATCGCCTGCCCGTAAAATTTTCCGTTATAGTAGACGAAGCCGCGATTGGCGAACGCCTCCGCATAGTTGTTGTTGAGCCGCGTCGCCTTGTCCAAGTCGTTTATCGCTTGCCGCCGATAACTTTCTGCCATGGGAACAACTTTCTGATTCGCCGCCATGACGCTGTAAACTTGCCCGCGCCGATTGTAAGCCGCCGCGTTGTATTCGTTCTGGGTAATCGCCTCGGTGTAAAGTTTTATCGCGTCGTCGAAACGCCCCTTGTAAGCGAATTTGTTGCCCGCCTCCACTTTCTGATTCGATAAGAATTCATTGTTGACGTAATTAAACTCCGCCGTGAAAAATTTTTTGTCTTGCTTTTTCATGTTCGCGGCACGTTCGCGCAAATCTTCCAACCGCGCGTCGTTCGCCTCGAAAAGTTTCTGCGTCTCCTTAGCCGCATTGGTCAGCGCGAATTTTTCCATGTCGCCGCGCCGAATCCAATTTTCTATCTGGGCGTCGTCGATTTCAATCTCAACCGTCGCCCGATAATTATTTCCCACCTGTTCATATTCCGCCGCGCCGATTATTTCGTAGCCGTTTAGAATTATCGCGGAAATTTCCTCCTCGGCAAGCCCCGAAGTCTTGAAAGTTTCGCCCGCCTGCGCCAGCGCGTTTTTTATCGCCCTGTCCAGCGCACGAACTTTAACTACTTCCTGCGATTCGATTTTTGTCGCAGAGTCTTCGCCCGTCGCCTTGAATGTTCTTACTTCCGCGTCCGCCGTCGTAGCAAAAAACAAACTCCCTATCATCAACGCCGCTAAAAATTTTTTCATAGACAATCACTCCTCGTGAAAATTTTTCTGCGCGCGGAAAGTTTTTCCTGCGAAAAAAATTATCGCCGCTCGTCGAAAAAATTTTCGCCAAAATTCACTCCGGCATAATTTCAACCAAATAGCCGTCGGGGTCTTTGATAAAATAAATTCCCAGCTCCTTGTTCTCGAAGCAGATACAGCCCATTTTTTCGTGCAAGGCGTGCGCCTCCGCGAAATTTTTCGTCGTGAACGCCACATGAACCACGTTTTCGCCCAAATCATAGGGCGTTGTCCTGTTCGGAATCCATTTCAGCTCCAATTTGTGGTGGCTGCCAAAACTGTCGCCGAGATGAACGATTTTAAAATCGTCGCCGCCGTCAATCCCGCCGACTTCGTGCAAATTGAGCGCGTCCGCATAAAATTTCTTGCTCCGCGCCAAATCCAGCACGTTTAAGTTGTTGTGCGCAAATCTGAACATTTAAATTCCCCCAAAAACATTTACCTACCTAAAAATTTTTTTCTAATTATATCACATGATGATTTCAACCGTAAATCGTGCTTTGGAGCCGCGCTTAATTTATTACAAATCCGTACTTGCTGACGAATTAAAATCAGAAAAAACTTTCGCGGAAATGTGCTCGGAAACTTGGCAAAAATATTTCGGGCAATCACCGCAAAATTATTATCATGTCATGAACGCGACGGGCATTTCGCAGGAAATTTGGTCGCATAATGACTTCCCGTATCAAAAATTCCTTGCAAATGACGTTGATGAATCCATTTTAACTTGGAAACCGTCAAGAAATAATCCGTCGCAATTAAATTCGGACGTTCAAAGCAAATTAACGGCAACTTTAGGTAAACATGCCGTAATAATTCCGCCCGAACTCGAAGATAAATTGAAAATCGACCCTAAACTTAGGGAAAAAGTCATCGCGAACCTCGATAATATCTATAAATTTCACACTCAACCGCCGAAATTAAAAATGCCCGGCGTAAAAGAATACGGAACGAAAATTTTCGGCTCTGTGACGATATTAAATGCCGACGGCGAAGTAGAAAATTGCGTAGTGACAAGCGGCGGCACGATAATGGCTCCCGACGAAGAAACTTTGCGGCAAATCGAACACGAACAGGCAAAATTATTGATAATTTGATACGCCGATAAGCAAAAAAAATGGGCTAAACTCCGATTTTTGGAGCCTAGCCCTTAATTTTTTGCCAAATTTTATTCCGAACGCTTGACATTATCGCCGTAAATCGTTTTAAAGTCGTCGCGCATGGAAATTTTTATCCAACCATTTTTTTCAGCAAGCGCAATGCATTTATTTGCCTTGTCAATGTTGCCGAGTTCTCGTTCCGTGTCGTCGCAGATGACAAAAAAGCTCAAACTCTTGTATTTGTTGCCCGTTATCGTGTAATTGAGCATGGAAGTATCGCCGCCGCTGTTCCCGAACGCCAAAACCGGTTGCTTGCCGATTTCGTGCTCAATCGCTACGACTTTGTTCATCTTCAAGTTCTTTTGCGTGAGTCCGCCGCGAATCAGATAATCATCGTGCTTGTAAGCGTAATCGTCAGCGGAAATTTCACCCTGATTAGCCGCTTTTATCTCCGGATTCGTGCCGATTACGTTGTCATACGGGATTTTCAGCAGTTCGGAGCCCATAACGCGCATTGCGGGACGATCGGAGCCAGTCACGATATAAACTTTGAAATTATTCGCCTGCAAGTACTTTATGACCTCGACCATCGGCAAATAGAATGCTTCGCCCCATTTCAAGTTCGTGAGACCTTCGACGGGCTTTTTCATGAAATTTTTGACGTAAGCCTCGTAATCTTTAGGCGTCATGCCCACGAAAACCGATTCTTGCGATTTTGCCTCGCCAATGTCGATACCTTTGGGGAATTTGCCCGTCATGAAGTGCCCGGCGCGAATTTCGGAGTCAACCATCTTTGCATACTCTAAATCTTCTGCAGACGGCGTGTAAGTCGGGTCGTGAAGAGCGCGTTCAAGGTAAAGCATCCACTCGAAATAGCACGGCATTGATTCTCCGATAAATGTTCCGTCCATATCGAACACCGCAAACCTATCCTCGACCGGAATAAAATTTTTGCTCTTCTTGTTCGTCACGTCGGTTACATATTCGACGAGTTTTTTGTTCGCGACGGAATCTTTTGTCCAGAATTTGAAATCCTTAGCCTTTTTGACCTGAATTTGAGCAATTTGGTCGCGGGGCATAGCGTCAGCCATTCCGAACGAGCCTAAAGCAATCAATCCAGCCGTGATAGCTGACAAAATTTTTTTATGCATATTTTTATCGCCTCCGGATATACTTTAGCAAAAAATTTTTATCAGGTCAAACTTTGTAGTCTTTTAATTATTCTAGGACTCAATAAAGCGGTAAACGAACTGAAAAACAATTAAGCCACATAACACTCATGATTTTTAGACGGCAGAAAACCTTTACATTGACCGAATCAGCGGATAAGGGTGGATTTTTATATTAGACAGAAACTTAAAGCAATCCAGAAAATCTTCGCCATAAACGAAGCCCGCTTCCGTCAAAATTTGGAACGGAAAGTTTGGAGCCATGATGAAGAAAACTTTTTCGCCACGTGAAGTCTTAATGATGTCGAGCAATTTTTGTAACGGAGCACCCGATTCAACGACAAGTATTTCCTCTTTGCTTTTGACGGAAAAATTTTCAACAAGCCTGTTTAGTTCACTTTTCAAAACAATAAAGGCACGAGTTTTGCCACTCATTGTCGCCGAAAGTTTTATCATGGAATTGTTGTGTTCAGCGCAAATATCCTGTATCGCCTTTTTATTAAATTTGTAAATATTGTCTATTGTTTCTGCATTAAACCACGGCGTCTTTATGAAATAATCCATCCACAATCGATTGAACGGATCATTTAAGTCCAAGCCCAGCCCGGCACCGGCAAAATGATAAATCACCTTATCGGCAAAAAGTTTACCTCTTATCCTAGAGTAAAGAACAACTTGATTGAACTTTGGTGGCAATTTTAAAGTTTGAGTAGAGAAACAATAATTAAGAAGATCTTGATCTGCAAGTAGAGTAAACTGAGGATTCGTTGCCAAAAAATCTAGCGCGTTAAACATCCGTTTTTTTTCTTGACGAAGAGCGACCATATTCATCAACAAGACGCCCGAATTAAAGTAATCCTCAAATTTCACTATGCCTTCAATGCAAAGGTTATAATCAAGTTTCCTGTCATCTGACTTTGAAGTAACAACACCTAAAATCCTTTGTCCTAAATCAATTTGCCAAAGCTCTTTTATGTCCATGTTGACTACAATGTCCGAATCGAGGTAAATGCATTTTTCAATGGCTGAGGAAAGGACGTCAGGAATTAGTGTTCTGTAATAAGCAGCTATAGTAAAATACGAAGATCTGGCAGAAGAAATTTTTCTCGTAATTTCCGAAAGTTCTTCTTTGCACAATTCCTCCACATTATAAAACTTGACGGACTGACCGTAGCGATCGGCGATAAGGATAAATTTGTCGCGATTTTCGGCTGTCAGCGTATTGTCATGCAAGATGTGTACAGTGGTTGACTGGGGGGGGGGTATTAATATTTTCAAGAATGGAGAGCATGGTCGTTCCCGTGAATTTTGAATAATGCCCCGTCTTGTCGTGAAGTCCAAAGCAAACATGTATCATGGGGTTACTCCTTACATTTCCTTAACCAGCGGATAGGGGTGAAACGGCATGCCATGCACTTCCGATAAAAATTCTAAGCCGTCCAAAAAATCTCTGCCGAAAACAAAGCCTAGCTGAACCAACTGCTCAAACGGGAAGCGTACCAAGAAAAAGAAGATTTTTTTGCCGCGTGAAGCATTCATGGCGTCAAGCAGTTTTTGCAGTGACGCTTGATTTTCAGCCAGGATAATTTCTTCGTCGTCGCGGATAAAGAAAATTTGTTTAAATGCTTCGACATTGACAGGCTCGATAAAAAATGCGCGAGTTTTGCCGCTCATCATCGCCGAAAGATTCACTAGGGAACGTTTCAGCTCAATGTGCATTTTCTGAACGCCCACAAAGAGCCGGCTGATTGTCTCCTCGTCGAAAAATGGCGTCTTTACGAAATATTTCAGCCACAGCCGATTCAACGGGTCGCCGCTATCGAGACCGTATCCCATGCCGGCATAATGATAAATTACCCGCCGAATATTGGAATTTCTTCCTGAACGCCGTTCATCGCTCGTCATTTGGTCGAATTTTACGGGGAGCTTAAGGTAATTTTTCGAGAAGAGATAATTCAAAATGTCTTGGTCGAAACAATTACACTGCGGGTGTTCGCCGCACCATTTGACGCCGCTCATAATAAATTCTTCGGCGTCGCGCAGATATTTCAAATTCATTATAATCATACCAGAATTAAAGTAATCCTCGTATTTGACAAAGCCCGCAGTCAGCAGATATTTGGTCTTAGAGCTGAAAGTTTCGTAGCTTATTAAATCCGCAATCGACTCTGGAACGGCGGCAAGCGGTTTGTCGTCGAATTCAATTTTCCAAAGCTCATTTATATCCAGATTGACGACGATATCAGAGTCAAGGTAAATGCATTTATTTATTTCGGCAGAAAGAATTTTTGGAATAAGCAAACGATAAAAAGTACCAACGCTGAAACGTGAAGTTTTCACGGCAGGAACCAGTTCAATAATCTCGTTAATCTTATCCGCGTGGAGTGCTTCGACGTTGTAGAACTTCACAGCTTGACCGTATTGACCGGCGAGATAAGAAAATTTTTCGCGATTGTCGAGCGTTAACGTGTTGTCGTGCAAGATATGCACGGTGACAGATGGTAAATGGGGGGGTATTAACATTCTCAAAGAGCGACAACATAGCCGTGCCCGTGAACTTTGTATAGCGTCCCGTCTTATCGTGCAGACAGAAACAAATATGAATCATCGAATCGCCCCTTACATTGCGTGGAGAAGAGGATAAGAATTAAGCGACATGCCCTGTTCTTCCGACAGAAATTCTATTCCGTTCAAGAAGTCTCTGCCGTAAACGAAACCCATTTGTGTCAGCGCGTTGAAGGGGAAATTCCGCACCATGATGAAGAAAACTTTTTTGCCTTGAGATTCTTTCATGGCGTCAATCAGTTTCTTCAGCGATTCTTGATTTTCCAAAGCAACGATTTCTTCGCCGTCGTTGATATGGAAAATTTTCTTTAACCCGTCGATTTGTTCGGGCACCGCAAAGAAGCCGCGAGCTTTGCCGTTTAATATCACCGAGAGATTTACCAGCGATTTTTTTAATTTCGTGTGGATTTGCTGGAAGCCCTCGTAAAGTCTGCCAATCGAAGCGGCGTCAAACCAAGGCGTTTTTACGAAATAATCCATCCACAACCGATTGAACGGGTCTTTCATGTCGAGTTGAAGGGTGTAAGCCGTGTAGTAATAAATTCCCTTCTTAACGGGTTCCCGCCGCCGCCGCGCCCACCTTACAAACTGATTGAACTGCGCGGGCAATTTCACAGCTTGCGTTGAAAAGCAATAGTTAAGGACGGTCTGATCCAAAAGATTTAAGTACTTGTGCTCGGCGGCGAATTTCAGCCCGTCAAAAATTTTTTCCTCTTCGCCGCGCAGAAGTTTTAAATTCATCAGCATGACGCCGGGATTAAAATAATCTTCCGGCTTAATGAAACCGTCCGCGACGGCTCTATCTTGTGTGTGAATATCGGAGCCGATAGAAAGCGCAGGCACCGCAGCGAGCATATTTTCGCCAAGCTCGACGCGCCAAAGCTCACTTATATCCATGTTGACGACAGTATTTGCCTCAAGATAAATCGCCTTGTCCGTTTCCGTAGGGAGAATTTGCGGAACTAAAAGCTTGTAAAACATCGCGTTGTTGAAACGGTTTGCATTGGGGAAGAGGCTGTGCATTTGCTCAATTTTGTCCGCGCAAAGTTCTTCGACGTTGTAAAACTTTATAACTTGATTGCAACGACCCGCGAAGTAGAAAAATTTATTGCGGACGTCAGCAGTCAAAGTGTTGTCGTGGAGGATATGAACCGTGACCGACGGGAGGGGCTTGGAAACATTTTCAAAGAGCGACAGCATAGCCGTGCCGACGAATTTCGCGGAATTTCCCGTGCCGTCAGTGTACACAAAACAAACGTGAATCACAAAATCACTCCTTTTTAAGTAAACGAGCCTAGCGAAATCTTCACATAAAATTAATAAAAGGATACGTATTGAACGGCTCGCCGCGCGAAGTAGATAAAAGCTCCCAACCCTTCACAAAATCCTTGCCATTAACAAAACCTTCGTCCACTAGGCGTTTGAACGGGAATTTTTTCTTCATCAATTCTTCTGTCAAGATAAAGAACACTTTCTTCTTTTTGGAAGCCTTCATCGATTCGATTAATTTTGGGATAGAATCCTCGTTCTCGGCAAGGATAACTTCTTCGTCGTCGCGTATCAGAAAATGCTTCTTCATGGCGTCCAATTTCTTAGGCTCCACGTAAAAGGCACGAACGCGATTTGAGACCGTGGCGGAAATCTTTAAGGTGTATTCCGAAAAGCTATTGTTGATTTTCTTGAACTCGGAATAAATTCGCCCGATTGAATCTGCGTCGAACCACGGCGTCTTAATGAAATAACTCATCCACAGCCGATTAAACAGGTCACTCATATCGAGTCCAAGTCCCAAAACGGAATCCGCGTGGGAACAATGATAAATCTTTTCGTATATGTTGGTGGCCTTCTGCCGACGCTCCCATTTTATCAAGCGGTTAAACTTTACCGGCAAATGCAGAGTTCTCTTCTCAAAATAATAATTCAGCAATTCCTGGTCGTTGGCACTTGAGGGACTCTTTTCCGCCATGAGCTTGAGGGTATTCTTTAAATTAGCTTCTTCATTCCGAAAAGCGGGTACATTGATGAGCAGTACGCCAGCATTGAAATAGTAATTATCGCCTTCAGGGGGATTTATTTTTTGGTGACGTCTGAGAATAACGCCAAGAACGTTTTCGCCAAGGTCAATTTCCCAAAGCTCTTTGATGTCGAGATTGGCGATAATATCCGAGTCGAAGTAAATAATTTTGTCAATGTCGGGAGCAAGAATGTGATGGATAAACAAGCGATAAAACGTGGCAATCGTGAAACGCATCTTCACGACTCTGGCGCACAATTGCTTTATCTCGGCGATTTTTTCGGGGCACAGTTCCTCGACGTTATAGAACTTTACTATTTGGTCGTAGCGTTCGACAACATAGGCAAGCTTGTCACGATTTTCAGCCGTCAAAGTATTGTCGTGCAAGATATGAACCGTTATCGACAAAGAAGGCTCCTTTGTATTTTCAAGAAGGGAAAGTATTGTCGTGCCCGTAAATTTTGAATAATGCCCTGTCTTGTCACAGAGCGCAAGGCAAACATGAATCATAAAATCACCCTTTTAATTAGTGAGAAAAATTTTTCCTTATAACATGTGAACGAGAGGATAGGTATCGAACGACACGCCCTGGGCTTCAGTCAGCAACGTCCAACCTTTTATAAAGTCCTTGCCTTCGACAAATCCGGCGTCGGTCAGTCGGTCGAACGGGAATTTTTTATTCAAAAACTTTTCCGTCATGATGAAGAACACCGCCGTGCCGTTAGCGGCTTTCATAGCTTCGATTAATTCTTTAATGGAGCGTTCAGTTTTGGCGAGGATAACTTCTTCGTCTTTTTTTATGCCGAAAAACTTTACCATCGACGCTTTCTTTTCGGACTCAACGAAGAACGCGCGCGCCTTGCCCTGCGTTGTCGTAGCAATATTCAAAGCCGCTTCTTTTGAAGAGTCGTAGATTTTTTTGAGATTCGCGTGGAGCCGCCCGATTGCCTCCGCGTCAAAGAACGGAGTTTTGATAAAATAATTCATCCACAGTTTATTGAAGGGGTCGTCCATTTCCAGACCAATTTTCGAGGCGAAGCCCACAAAGTGATAAATCTTTCTTCCAACGGGCTGCTTGTCACGGCGTTCATTTTTGACGAAGCAATTAAATCTTAGCGGCAACTTCAAAATGCGCGTGGAGAAACAATAATTCAAGACGGTTTGATCCAAATATTTTTGCTTGGGATTATCGCCCCGGAATTTGATGCCTTGCATTATCGGCTCTTCCTCGTCGCGCAAAACGTTCAGATTCATGAGCAGGACGCCGCTATTAAAGTAATCCTCTTCCTTTACAATTTCTCCGCTGCACAGGAGGAAAGTTTTTTTAGGATTTGTACCATTCGCCATTTCTGTGACGACGCCCATAGCTTTATCGGCAAGTTTGTTCTGCCAAAGTTCGCTTAAATCCAAATTGACCAAAGTATCCGGTTCGAGGAAGATAACTTTGTCAACGTTTTTTGGAAGAACTTGCGGAATTAATAATTTGTAGAAGGCTCCAACCGTGACCCGCGATTTATCCACTTCGGGCATAAATTCGATAATCCTAGCAATTTTCTCCGGACAAAGTTCGTCGAGATTGTAAAACTTCACAAATTGCCCGTAGCGACCGGCAAGATAAAAGAATTTGTCGCGATTGTCGTCTGTCAAAGTGTTATCGTGGACAATATGAACCGTGACAGCCGAGCGAGTATTTTCAAAAATCGACAACATTGTCGTAGCCGCGAACTTTGCATAACGACCTGTCTTGTCGCGGAAACACAAACAAACATGAATCATAAAATCACTCCTTTTTTAGTTGCTTTGAAAAGATTTGCAAGAAAAGTATCAGCACCGCCCCGATAATCGCGCCCGGGATTAAGCCGTCAAGCCCGCGCATAAACGACATAAAAATCGGTGTGCGCATGTGGGCAAAAGTTTCGACCATGGAGCCTTGACCGATTGTCGCCGCCATGACCAGCGCGAAGCAAATCATTTTCGGGAATTTTTTAAGGAACGCGGCTATCATCAGCACGAACGCGGGGTGCCCGAAGAAAATTTCCTTCGAGCGCGGGCGCGCATAGAAGAATTGCTCCAGCATGTTGCGGATTTTTATCTCCAGCCCCGAAACCGGCATGCCCGACGTGTGTCCGCTCCTTGCTATCAAAACTACAAACGCTCCCAACACAATCATCAGCGCGAGCAGTGCCTTGACGCTGACAGATTTGTCGAGGAGCTCTTTTATTTGTTGAATGGCGGGGACGTTTTGCCGCACTTCGTCAACGAGATTAAACCTCTGCAGGAACGCGATAGCTACCAAAACGAGCGGCAGGATAAACGTTAATTTTATGCCGCGGAAAATTTCAAACTCCAAGAAATATGACACGTCTGACAACGCGCCCGAAAGATACGCCGCGCCCGCCATTGACATTGCGCCCGTAACAATCAGCGCGAATACCGAAATGCAGATAAGCCGCAACGTCGATAAATTTTGCTTGAGCCGCATTGCCCGATTCTGTACGCGGATTTTATATTGAATTACGCGGAGCAGATCGAGTTGCCAGATTATCGCCAGCGCAGGGAACAAACTCGCGCTCATAAACGCCGCCAAAAGTCTGACTTTGCCGCCCGCGCCCATCAGCACGGGAGCCGCCGCAATTATAGCCAAGATTGCGAACAGTTGCAACTGAAATTTTCTGTTGCGGTTAAAACGGCGCGATATTAGCGACAAATACAGCACGCCCGCCGCCACCACGCCGATTATCACGAGGGCACGCAAAATTACGTTCGGATAATAATTGTCAAAGGTGCTCGCCTTGCCGAAAGAAAAGCCGTCGCGTTCGAGGACTGCGCGGACTTCGCGGAAATATCTCAAGTTAGTTTCCAGCAAAGTCGTTTCGGGTTCGGGCTTCTCGTAAATGCGCAGGAGATTAATTCGGATATTGCGCTCTCTGTCCGTCGTCGACCAGCGATTAATCGCCGCGTTCATTTCAAGTTTGGGCTGTTCGTCCTTGGGTATGGCGTAAAGTCTGGCGACGTGGTCTTTGCCGATTGTCTCCGCTAAATATTCCATGCCCAACTGCGGATAAAATTTCAGCTGAGTAAAATGCTCAATCACGCCGAAAGTCAGCTTGCGCCGCTTGAAATTGTTCGCCGTCAAGTCGAGAAAATTGGACGCGCCCAAGACTTCGGGACCGTCGAAGACGATTTCGGAAATGGGATAGTATTCAATCCTGTCGAAGAAAAATTGGACGTTCTCCGCCGTGCACTTCGTAAAATTTTTCGGGCGGGCAAGGATATTAAAACCTGCGGCGCGCGCCTTGTTCATCTCGTCATGCGGCAAGCCCAGCGGCATTTTCATCAAGTCGCCGAATTGCGCTTTGACTTCCAAAACTTCAATGCCGCCAACCGCAAAAACTTTAACGCGCCCTTCGCCGAGCCGCTGAATCAAAGCTTCTTTGGTGTCGAGATAACTTTCAAGTTCGCCGCCGATAACGTAAACTCTGTTCGGCGCGATAAGATCAAATTCAATCGTCTGCCGCCAAAGTTCGTTGTTGAGCGTGCCGCTTTGATAGTTGCCTAAAATGTCACTGCCCGCCAACGTGAAAACTTTGCCCGCGCGTCCGAGTTTTTCCAGCGTCGAATCGTAAACGGCAAGGGAAGTTATGCCCGTCTCTTTAACTTGCTTTAAAACGTCGTCGAGTTCAAGCCCCTCGCGTTCGGCAAGGTCGACGACATTTTGATAATCAATCGCCAAATCAACTTGCATGTTCTCGGATTCAACGAAAAATCTTTGACCGGCGATAATCAGCGCGGCGAAAAGTCCAACGCAAATGACGATTATCAGCGTTCTATTGTAAGCAAATTTTTTCATGATTAGTTCCGCGTCGATTTAACGAAAGTTTCGCCCTGCCGCATTTCAACTTCCCTGAACTGCAAACCGAACGGCATTTTAACGCGCTCCGTCAAGTTGAAGTCGCCCAAAAATTTATCTAGGTTGACGCGCTTAAGAATGGCGTTTTCAAGGTTTACCTGATTCATGCTGAAGTAAAGGTCGCCGTCGCGGGCGATAATTTTCCCGCCGATTTGAACATCAGCTTCACGACCGAGAATTTTAACTTTAGCGGAGGCTAGGATACCTTCGGGCGTCATGGTGACATCAAGATTTTTCAGCTGGTCGTTGGTTCTCTCCGCAAGAAAATCCCGCAAGCTTTCCGCAGTGATGATGCCGCTCAGTTCTAGGCTGTCGGCGTGTTGCAAGACGCGGTTGGTGTGTTCTTCGCGGCTGATTCCGTCGGTCGGCATTAAAAGTTCCATGATATTGATATGAATCGCCGTACCGCTAAGCACCGCCTTTTTCAATTCAAGCTCGCCGATTATCGAGGTGTCAGCTTCGCAGTGAATTTTGTCGATATAGCCCAACGCCATCTTCGCGCTCGGCAGGGCGTCCAAAGATAATTGAACTTCCTTTGCGTGAGTAAAAGTAACAACTTTGTCCTTAAGATAATTCGTCAAAGCACGCGGCACGGCGAATTGAACAAACGCGGCGGCGGCAAGTAGCAGGACGACTATCACGGCTAAAAATTTTTTCATGTTAATACCTCTTTAAATCTTGACGTTAGCTTTGGCGGCAAGGTAAGCGCGGATAAACGGGTCAATTTCGCCGTCCATGACAGCTTGAACGTTGCCCGTTTCCTCGCCCGTGCGCAAATCTTTGACGAGTTTGTAGGGTTGGAAGACGTAGGAGCGAATTTGACTGCCCCACTCGATTTTTTTCAAGTCGCCTTCAAGCCCGGCGATTTCCTGTTCCTTTTTCTCCAGCTCCAGTTCAAAAAGTTTGGCGCGGAGCATTTTCAAGCAACGCTCGCGGTTCTGAATTTGCGAACGTTCATTTTGACATTGGACGACAATTCCCGTCGGGATATGCGTCATGCGCACGGCGGAGGAGGTTTTATTAATGTGCTGACCGCCCGCGCCGCTCGCCCTGTACGTGTCAACGCGAACGTCCGCCATATTTATATCGACTTCGACGGCGTCGTCAATTTCGGGCATGATGTCGCACGCGCTGAACGACGTATGCCGCCGCGCATTTGAATCGAACGGCGAAATTCTAACCAGCCGATGAATCCCTTTTTCCGATTTCAAGTAGCCGTAAGCGTTGTGCCCTTTGACAAAAACCGTAGCGGATTTAACGCCCGCTTCGTCGCCCGGCAACAAGTCAACCGTCTCGACCGCGAAGCCGTGCCGCTCCGCCCAACGCACATACATGCGCAGGAGCATTTGCGTCCAGTCTTGAGCTTCGGTGCCGCCCGCGCCCGCGTGCAATGTTAATATCGCGTTGTTCGCGTCGTAGGGTTCGCTTAGCATTATTTCCAGCCGCAAATTTTCCAAGCCCTGTTCTATCGCCGAAATCTCTGCCGCAATGTCCGCCTCCTGCGAAAGGTCTTCTTCCTCCAGCGCAAGCTCCAATAAAATTTGCGCGTCGTCGAATTTCGCCAAAAGATTTTTGTAAGTTTCGATTCCAGATTTAATGTCGTTGAGTTCCTGGGTTATCTTCTGCGCGGCTTCGGGGTCGTCCCAAAAAGTCGGCGCGCCCATTTTGTATTCAAGCTCGGCAATTTTCTCTTCCTTGCGAGCAATGTCAAAGTGAATTCCCCATTTCGTTCAACTTGTCGCGCAGAGCCGTCAGCTCTACTTTTCTGTCTTCCAGCATTGAATCATCTCCTTAAAATTGTGACATAAGTTTTGCGTTTTCCAAAGCCGATAAGCCGGGCGAAAATTTTTTCAGCGCGGTCAAAGTGTTTTCAAATGTGTCAGCCAAAACCAACTCCACGCGCCCGCCCAAAAGTCTTTTTGCCTGTCTGAAGACCAGCCGATAATCGGGACTCGACGCCACCAACACATAGCTCGACGCCAAATCAGAATGCGCCGCGCCGATTATTTCCGCCAAAGACGGCGACGACTCCTCCGAACCCGAAACCAAGATTGACGCGCCCGCATCTTGAAGTTTCTGCGCCTCGATTGAATCTTTCGCGACGGCAAGCGCGGCAACTTTCATTAACGCTTCGTGGAAAGGCAAGGCGTGTACCTCGCTCATGTTCGTGATTTTTACCTCCGAGAGCGGTCCCCAACCGATTGCCTGCTCCAAAGTCGTGCCAACGTGATCTGTGTGCAAATGAATTTCCAAGCCGCCGTGCGCCCGTTCGACGATTGAAAAGCTGCTGAAGTCGCGCATTTGCCGTTCAAGTTCAGGCAAGCTAGCCTTAGGATTTTTCACACGCAGTCTTATGCAATACGGGCGAACTAAATCGTTGCGCGGGTCGGGCATATTTTTATGTGTGCCAAGTCCAAGCGACAAGCTCACGGCGGGCGATACAAAATTCCCGTCCAGACCTTTTAAGCAGCCCTTCAAAAAGCTCAGCATGATGTTCGCGCCCGCGTCGCCAAGCCCCAGCTTTTTAACGGACTCTTCGCCCGATTGAATTGCCTTCAACAAAATTTCGACAATCGGCATGCCGTCGCGCACCGCGTGATAGGCGCCCTTCGCCACCGCCTTTGCCACCGTGATAAACGGAATTTCAGTTTCTTCGGGGACAACTCGTTGCGCATAAAGAATTCCATATTGAAAAGCCTTGCCGAATTCGGAGCCGGTCGCGTCGTATTTGCCGACAAGCCCCGCACTTATCCCGCGAAACATTTGCGCAAGAACGACACCGGCATTTCCGCGCGCACCGAAAACCGCCGCCGTCGAAACGCGCCGACTAAGTCCGCCGATTGAATCGTCTTTGGCATCGGCTAAGGGCATGACCGCCGCGCCCATTGTCCGCAAAATGTGCGTGCCGGGCAAAGTCCCCGCGCCGTCAAGCCCGTTTATGGTTTCGTATTCTAAAAGAAATTCGCTGTACGCGCCGGCAACCATGCGTTTGAAATCGCCGCCCGTTATGACCTCTCTGTTGCCCGTCATGTCCGCACCGCCTTTGCAAGTTTTTACCCGGTTAAAAGGATTATCATGCTAATTCGCGAAATAAACGCAATAACCTTTATTGAAGGAGAAAATTCTATAACGAATAAAATTATTAATGACGAAAAAAGAAGCCGTCATGGATGACGGCTTGCCCGCGCAAAAAGCCGGAAGCTTTTTCAGCGGGCAGGGGAGAGCGCGGGAAAAATTGCCCCCGCGAGGTGCCCTTTCTTTGCATACTTTCTTTGGGCAAGCAAAGAAAGTATGATTAAACACGCAATAACCTTTATTGAAGGAGAAAATTCTATGGCAGATAAAATTATTGACGGCGAACTCAAGCCCGAAGACAAACCTCGGCGCGGACGACCGAAAAAAATTTCCGCAGACGAAAAACCTAAGCGCGGGCGTCCTAAAAAAATTTCTGCGGAAGTTAAGCCTAAACGCGAACGGAGAAAACTTGACTACAAAAGCGACGGCAAGGAAAAAATTTTCGCGCTGGACATCGGGACGCGCTCGGTTATCGGGATTGTCGCGGAACAGGACGACGACGGGCAGATGAAAATTATCGCGACGCACAGATTGGAGCACACAAGCCGCGCCATGCTCGACGGACAAATCCACGACGTGCCGCAAGTCGCTGAGATTATAATCCGCGTGAAAAATTTTTTGGCGGAGCAAGTCGGCGAACTCAAAAGCGCGGCAATCGCGGCGGCGGGGCGTGCCCTCTACACCATGACCGGCGAGGCAACTTTGGAAGTCAACGGCGTCATCACAGACGAAGTTCAAAGCTCCCTGAATTTTGCCGCCGTCCAAGCCGCTCAATCGCAGCTCACCGCCGAGAAAAAAATCGACGCCAAAATTTATTACTGCGTCGGCTTCAGCATTATCAACTACGAACTTGACGGAATCCGCTTGAAAAGTTTAATCGGGCAGCGCGGCAAAGTTGCTAAGACAAAAGTTATCGCCACGTTCTTGCCGCGGCAAGTCGTCGACTCCATGCAGACTGCGCTGAATTATTCGGGGCTTGATGTTCGCGCGCTGACTTTGGAGCCTATCGCCGCGATTAACGTTTTAGTTCCGCCTTCCATGCGCCATTTAAATATCGTGCTCGTCGACATTGGCGCGGGCACTTCCGATATTGCCATAACCAAAAACGGCTCTGTCGTCGCTTATGGCATGGTGCCGCTTGCCGGCGATGAAGTCACCGAGGCGATTTCGCAAAGATTTTTGCTCGACTTCAACGTTGCCGAAGAAATTAAGCGCAAGGCGACCAACGGCGAGGGCGCGACTTTCAGCGACATTTTGGGACGCCCCTACGATTTGACGGCGGAAGAAATTTTGATGCCGATTAATGAAAACGTCGGAATGATTGCCAACGCCATTGCCAAGACGATTCTTGAACTCAACGGCAACGACCCGCCGCAAGCTCTTCTTCTGGTCGGCGGCGGAGCACTTTCGCCGAACTTGAATAAACTTGTTGCCGAGGCTTTGAATTTGCCGCTGGAGCGCGTTGCCGTTCGCAAGCCGGAGAACGTCGAGGGGATAAAAAATATTCCGCCCGCGTTGCATTCGCCGGACGCCGCCACGCCGCTTGGAATTTTAAAAATCGCTTCGAGTGACACGTTCCATTTCTTTAACGTCACGATTAACGGGCAGGAGCAAAATCTTTTCCACTTCCGCGACTTGACTGTTGGCGACGCGATTTTAAGCGCGGGCATTGATTACAAAAAATTTAACGGCAAGCCCGGACTCGGCGTCGGAATTCTTCTTGACGGCGAGAAAAAATTTTTTGCGGGGACGATGGGAACGTTCGCGAAAATTTTCGTCAACGACGCGCCCGCAACTTTGGACACGCCGCTGGAAAATAATTGCCGCATAAAAATTGAGCCGGGCGAGGACGGCATTTCCGCGCAAATAAAAATCGACGACGTGATTGCCATCGAGCCGAATTTTACCGTCACCGTCAACGGCAAAGATTTTTCCGTCGCGCCGAAACTTTTAGTCAACGACGAAGTCAGCTTGCCGAGCCGAATTCTCCACGACGGCGACGAACTCAACACCAAAACTAAGCGCACAATCGGCGAGCTGTTGCGGCTGGCGAGTTATCCGCCCGCAGGCAAGAAGATTCACTACACACTAAACGGCAGCAAGGCACACTACACCTGCAAGCCCGATATTTTTTTGAACGGCGACCGCGCAGAGGTTTCCGATATTCCCAAAGCCGGCGACGCGATTGAATACATTGCCAACGACGCGATTAAAGTCGGCGAAATTATCAAGAACGAGAACCGCGCCGCCGCCATTAAAATTTTTTACAACGGCAAGGAATATTCAATCCCCACGACGACGACGATTCTTTTAAGCGTCAACGGGCGCATTTCCAACGAGAACACGATTATCGAGGACGGCGCGGAAATTATTTACGAGCGCGAAGAAAAAAAATCCGTCATGGTCAGCGACGCCCTTTTAGCCGTGAACTTCAAACCGCCGCCCGCCAAAAGCCGCATGAGTTTTATTATTAAAGTCAACGGCAAGCCCGCCGAATTCGCCGATTCCGTCATCAGCGGCGACGAGCTGGAAATTATTTTGAAGACACCCGACGGCATGGAATTCAAACCGCTTGACGACTTGGAAGTTCCCGTTCGCAAGGTTTAAGGAGGAGTTTTTGTGATTCACGTTTGCTTAAGCCTTTATGACAAGACGGGACGCTACTCAAAATTCACGGGCACGACGATTTGTTCAATCTTCGAGAACACAATCGCAGAGGTCACGGTTCATATCCTCCACGACAACACATTGACGCCCGATAATCGCGACAAATTTATTTATCTCGCCGGTCGCTACGGTCAAGCTATCAAGTTTTATAACGTCGAACAACTTTGCGTGAACGAGCTTGAAACTTTTTCGCGGCTGATACCTTTCATCAAAAGTGCTAGGACGACAATCGGAACCTTCTACAAATTTTTAATCATGTACGTCCTCTCGAAAGACATTGAAAAAGTTATCTACTTGGACGCGGACATCGTCGTCAATCTCGACATCAAAGAGCTTTGGCAATTTGAGCTCGGCGACAAACCTCTCGGCGCGGTGCCCATATATCTGCAGGACAAAAACGAAGCCGACGGTCTCGAACGAATGAGAATCGGTTTTAACTTACCGTATCTCGGTCTCGTCAAGGAAGAAGATTATTTCAACGCCGGTGTTTTTGTCATGAATCTGAAACGCTTGCGCAACGAGGAAGCAAAAATTTTGGGCGGCATGAAATTCAGGGGCGAGCACCCCGAATTCTGGATGTTCGACCAGTGCATTTGGAATTATTGTTTCTCGAAAGAATATTTGAAGCTGCCGATTAAATTTAATCGCGAAGTTGTTAAAGTTCGCACGCAAGACGGCGGGCAAGTCGAAAGAAAAATTTATCACTTCACGTCGAACAATTCCTCTTGGAGTTTCGGGCTGGACATGAAAGACGCGCTCAATCGTTTGTGGATGAATTATTTTATCAAGACGCCTTGGTTCGATTCGGAGGCGTTCGGGCGGATTCATGATATCGTTCTAAATCTCCACGACAAATTGAAGACGGACGCCCTAAATCTTTCGATAGCAATGAGCGACAAGGCGCGCGCGTTTATCATCCACGAACATACGCTGAAAAAAATTAACATGCTCGTCGAAACTTTTTCCATAAGGAGCGACGAGGAGATACTTGTTGTCTCGGACGAAATGCAGATAGAAAAATTGTTTGACGCGATGAATGCTTCACGTGGCAAAAAAGTTTTCTTCGCGTTGATTCTGAATTTCCCGTTCCATTTGCTTGAGGAGGTCGGCTTTGTTTACGGCAGAGATATTTTTAACGGATATGATCTTATGTTGGATTGTGATTTCTACAAATTTGTCGAGGCAATGTAGGGAGGAGTTTCTGTGATTCACGTTTGCTTCAGCCTTTATGACAAGCTCGGAACTTATTCAAAGTTCACGGGCACGGCTATGCTTTCTCTTTTCGACAACACAACTGCAGATGTCACAGTTCATATCCTGCACGACAACACATTGACGCCCGAAAATCGCAACAAATTTATTTACCTCGCCGGTCGCTACGGTCAAGCCGTCAAGTTTTATAACGTAGAGGAACTTTGCGCAGAGAAACTTGACGAATATAGAAAACTGCTCTTTAATGTAGACGCTGGCTATTTGACTGTCGGTGCTCTGTACAGACTTTTTGTTCCGCAAATTCTTCCGAATACTATCGATAAAATTATATACCTCGACTCGGATATAATCGTTAATCTCGACATAAAGGAGCTTTGGCAGATTGCGCTAGGCGATAAAATTCTTGCGGCTGTTCATGAAATTTTAAGCAGAGGAAGTGCGCTAAGAGTTAATCAAACTATCCCTCTCTGCAAATATGGCTTTGTCAAAGGAGAAGATTATTTTAACAGCGGTGTGCTCGTTATGAATTTAAATCTCCTGCGTAACGAAGAGGAAACTTTATTAAACGGCGTAAAATTTATACATCAACATCCTCAATGCGGCAATTTTTTAGATCAAGATGTTTTGAATTATTGTTTCGCAAACAGAACGCTTAGATTGCCGATAAAATTTAATCGATTCTTTTTGCTCGCTCGAATAGAAGAAGAAAAAACGCCGACAAAAAAAATTTATCACTACGCCGGCAAAAATTTTACCTGTTCAGTAAGTCTTGACATGAACGATGCGTTCAATCGGCTGTGGATGAATTATTTTATCAAGACGCCGTGGTTTAGCATGGATTCAATCGGGCGGCTTTACGAGGATCTCCACCAATCTCAAATTTTGGAAATAGGGGACGCGCTTAGACTTTCCTCGATAGTGAGCGGCAAGACTCGCGCCTTTGTCCTTCTTGAAAAAGACCTTGACACGCTTATCGAAAAATTTTCCGTCAGAGCTGATGAAGAAGTTTTCGCTATCAAATCAACCTTACCCCTGCAAAAATTAATCAACATGATGAACGTTTCGCGCGGCAAGAAAATTTTTTTTATCCTGTTGCCGGGTTTTGAATTTGATAGGCTGACGGCGGCGGGCTTTGTTCGCGACGAAGATTTTGTAAATGGATTTGATTTTTTGCTGAAAGAATATGACTCCTATCTGCTTATACATGCAATGTAAATTTTTTTTCGCACAAACTAAAGGAGTGATTTTATGATTCACGTTTGCTTCAGCCTTTATGACAAGACGGGACGTTATTCAAAGTTCACGGGCACGACGGTCTGTTCAATCTTCGAGAATACAACTTCGGACGTCACGGTTCATATCCTCCACGACAACACCTTGACTGACGACAACCGCGACAAATTTATTTACCTCGCTGGTCGCTACGGTCAAGCCGTCAAGTTTTATGACGTGGAAAAATTGTGCGCGGATAAAATTCGGGAAATGATAGCTTTAAGCTCCGAAAATTCGCGATTCACTGTCGGTGCTCTGTATCGACTTTTTGTTCCGCAAGTTCTTCCGAATACCGTCAACAAAATCATTTATCTCGACTCAGATCTTATCGTCAATCTCGACATCAAGGAGCTTTGGCAGATTGAATTGGATGATAAAATTCTCGCTGCTGTGCCCGAAATTTTGACTTTTAAGACGCCCGACGCTTAAAACCTGGTTTCCGTCTTTGCGCCGACGATATTGTCAAATGTGAAGATTACTTCAATTCGGGCGTGCTCTTGATTGATTTAACACTTTTGCGCGGCGAAGAAGACACGATAATGAACGGAGCAAAATTTACATCTAAGTACTATTGGTTCGGCGGCTACGGCGACCAAGACATACTTAACTACTGCTTTTCGACAAGGGCGTTGAAGTTGCCAATTAAATTCAATCGCCCCACGCACTATGCCAGACGCGACGGAGAAAATGTTTCCGCAGGGAAAATTTATCACTACGCGGGCGGGAGCTTTGGTTGCGGCTTGGGGCTTGACATGAGCGACCCGTTCAATCGGCTGTGGATGGATTATTTCGTCAAAACTCCATGGTTCGACGCAGATTCAATCGGGCGGCTTTACGAGGGCTTCTTGAAAGTTTGCGACGAATTAGAAAAGTCTGCGCTAAAACTTTCCGCGACAGTGAGCGGCAAGACTCGCGCCTTTGTCGTTGCTAAAAACATGCTAAACGTGCTCGTAGAAAAATTTTCCGTCAGAAGTGATGAAGAAGTTTTCGCCATCGAATCAAGTTTGCCCCTGCAAAAATTAACCGACATGATGAACACTTCGCGCGGCAAGAAAATTTTCTTTATCCTGTTGCCGGGTTTTGAATTTGACAGGCTAACAGCGGCGGGCTTCATTCGCGGCGAAGATTTTGTAGACGGCTACGATTTTTCTCCGAAAGAATACGATTCTTATCCGCTTATCCAAGCAATGTAAATTTTATCTTTACAGACTAAAGGAGTGATTTTATGATTCACGTTTGCTTCAGCCTTCACGACAAGACGGGACGCTATTCAAAATTCACGGGCACGACGATCTGTTCAATCTTTGAAAATACAACGGCGGACGTCACGGTTCATATCCTCCACGATAATACTTTGACGCCTGACAATCGCGACAAATTTATTTACCTCGCCGGTCGCTACGGTCAAGCCGTCAAGTTTTATAACGTGGAAAAATTGTGCGCGGATAAAATTTCTAAACTTTTAAGCTTAGTTCCTGACGCAAAAAATTCCAGAGTCAGTGTCGGTGCCCTATATAAACTTCTAATCCTTCAAGTCATTTCAGAAGACATCAACAAAATCATTTACCTTGACTCGGATCTTATCGTCAATCTTGACATAAAAGAGCTTTGGCGAATTGAACTCGGTGATAAAATTCTCGCGGGTGTACCCGAAATTTTGACTTTTAAGACGCCCGACGCTATAAAACCCGGTTTCCGACTTTGCGCCGACGATATTGTCAAATGTGAAGATTATTTTAATTCGGGCGTGCTCTTGATTGATTTAACACTTTTGCGCGGCGAAGAAGATACGCTAATGAACGGAGTCCGATTCCGCGCACAAAATCCCAAGTATCAAGATTATTTTGACCAAAACATTCTTAACTACTGTTTTTCGACAAGAGCGTTGAAGTTGCCGATTAAATTTAATCGGTTCACTCACTATGCCAAGCGCGACGGAGAAACTGCTTCTGCAGGGAAAATTTATCACTACGCGGGCGGGAGTTTCGGCTATGGCTTAGGGCTTGAACTTGATGATTCGTTCAATCGGCTGTGGATGAATTATTTCGTTAAGACTCCGTGGTTCGACGCAGATTCAATCGGGCGGCTCTACGAGGGCTTCCTAAAAGTTCGCGGCGAATTAGAAAAATCTGCGCTGAAACTTTCCTCGATAGTGAGCGGCAAGACTCGCGCCTTTGTCGTTGCTAAAAACAAGCTTAACGTGCTCGTCGAAAATTTTTCCGTCAAAAGTGATGAAGAAGTTTTCGCTATCGAATCAACAGTGCCCCTGCAAAAATTAACCGACATGATGAACGCTTCGCGCGGCAAAAAAATTTTCTTTATCCTGTTGCCTGGTTTTGAATTCGACAAGCTGACGGCGGCAGGTTTCATTCGCGGCGAAGACTTTTTGGACGGCTATGAATTTTTTTCGGAGAAATTTAATTCCTATTCGCTCGTCAAGGAGATGTGACGACTTTTATCGTTGACAGTGTCGAATCACTCGCGCCGATAACTCGCCCGTGCGATTGGCAAATCGACTCGATAACCTGCGCCGAAATTTTTTCGCCCGGCATGAGTAGCGGGATTCCCGGCGGATAGAAAGTTATCTCCTCCGCGCAAATTCTCCCGACAGATTTTCTTAGGGCGACGACTTCAACCGGTGCATAAAAAGTTTCTCTCGGACTCAGCTCCGCAATCGAAATTTCAATCGGCGGCGGCGTTGAGTAAATTTTTTTCGGCGAGCGTGGCGGCAAAAGTTTCAGCGCGTCAACTAATTTTGAAATCGTTTCCGCCGTGTCTGAATACGTTATCAAAAATAAAAGATTCGCCGCGTCCGAAAGCTCGCATTGAACTTTCAGCACGTGGCGCAAAATTTCTTCCGCTTCCTGCCCCGTCAAGCCTAAGCCTGAAACGTTCACGGTGACTTTCGTCGCGTCCAATGAAAAATTTTTCACGGCGTCGAAAGTTTTCAGCCCGTGAATTTTTTTTATCGCGCCGCGCAGTTTTCTTGCCAGCACAACCGCCGCCGAAATTTTTTCGCGCCCGTCAAGCTCCATTTGCAACCGCGCAATGTCCAGCGACGCCAACAAAATTTGATTCGGGCTTGTGGTTTGCAAAAGACTTGCCGCCCGCCGAACTGATTCGGAAAAATTTTTTCGGAGCAGGAGCATGGAAGTTTGCGTCAACGAACCCAAAAGTTTGTGCGTCGACTGCGCGGCTAAATCTGCGCCCGCTTCCATTGCCGAAGGCGGCAGTTCGTCGCAGAAAGTCAAATGCGCCCCGTGCGCCTCGTCGACCAAAAGAATCATGTTCGCCGCGTGCACAAGCTGCGAAATTTTTGCCACGTCCGCCGCCACGCCGTAATAATTCGGCGACACCAACAGCACCGCCCGCGCTTGCGGGAATTTTTTTATCGCCCGTTCAATCGTCTCGACGCTGACATTTAGCGGCAAATTAAATTCCGCGTCGAATTCCACGGGCAAAAAAATTGGCGTCGCGCCAGATAAAATTAATCCCGCGATAACCGAGCGATGCGCGTTGCGCGGAATCATCACCAAATCGCCCGCCCGCAGCGTCCCGAAAATCATTGCTTGCACCGCCGCAGTTGTCCCGTTCACGAAAAAAATTGCTTCGTCCGCGTGCCAAAGTTTTGCCGCTAAATTCTGCGCTTCTTTTATGCAAGAGTGCGGCGCGTGCAAATCGTCCAGCTCGTCCATTAGCGAAACTTCTTGCCGCAGACCTTCCGCCGTCAAAAGTTCGCGCAAAAGTTCGTGTGCGCCGCGCCCCTGCTTGTGTCCTGGCGTGTGGAAAGGTAAAACTCCGTCCGCCGAATATTTTTTCATTGCCGCGACGATTGGTGCCGAAAAATTTTTTTCCACTTTAAATTTCTCCTTAGCATGATATAATTTCGTTGATTATAAAAGTTTCGGGGTGATTATAACCGTGATTGACAGCTCCAACAACGGCGGCCGCTTTAAAAGCGGCAGAACAGCGTGCGCGATGAAGCGTTGAAAATTTTTTAGTTTGCTCGCCGCGTTTTCAGCAAACGAAAATTTTTACAGGAGGATTTTAAACGTGATTGACAGCTCCAACAATGGTGAAGAATATATCGGGCGACTCAAGCCGCTGGCGTTTATGGCGGTGATGATTATCGCGATTTTGATTGCGCGGGTTTGCTATCTGCAAATTTATGACGGAGAATATTACGCGCACCTTGCCGACGGCAACCGAATCCGAATTATTCCGTCCATGGCTCCGCGCGGCACTTTCTACGACAGAAACGGTCAGCTCCTCGTGAGCAATCGTCCGGGCTTCAGCGTGTCGCTCCTGCCGCTCACCGAGCCAATTAAGCCCGAAGTCGTCGAGCGCGTCGCTAAACTCCTGAACGTGCCGCAAGAAGAAATCGAACAGAAAATTTCCGTGCACTCCGGCTTTGACCCGATTAGAATTCGCCCCGACGTCACGCAGGACATCGTTACGATTATTGAGGAGCAAAAAGAGCTTTATCCCGGCGTCGTCATTGAAGTTCAGCCGCTAAGAAATTACGCGCTAAAGCAGGAGGGTGCGCACACTTTCGGCTACGTCAGCGAAATTTCCGACGCCGAACTTGAAACTAAAAAGGACGAGGGCTACAAGTCGGGCGACATAATCGGCAAGTTCGGCTTGGAGCGCGTTTACGATAAAGAAATCCGCGGCGAGAACGGCGGCGAACAAGTTGAAGTTGACGTTGCGGGCAAGCCCGTACAAATTTTGGGCAAGAAGGAGCCGAAGCCTGGCTACGATTTGATTTTGACGATTGACAGAGATTTACAAGTCGCGGCGGAAAAAGCTGTCGATGATATGTTGTCGCAACTGGGCTGTCACGCGGCGGCGGCGGTCGTTTTGAATCCGCAGACCGGCGAAGTCCTTGCCATGGTCAACCGTCCCGCCTTCGACCCGAATCTTTTTGCGCACGGCATTTCTACAAAGGATTGGAACGCGATTAACAACAATCCCTATCACCCCATGGACAACAAAGCGATAACCGGCGAATATCCGCCCGGCTCTACATTTAAAATCGTCACGGGCACGGCGGCTTTGGCGAGTGGCAAGGTTGATCCTTACGAAATGATTTTTGACAGCGGTACGCATTGGCTCGTTCCTAAGGGCAACGCGGGCGGCGAGGCTCTCGGCTGGCTGGATTTTCACGCGGCGTTGAGTCACTCCGATAACGTTTACTTTTACGAATGCGGCAATCGGCTCGGTGCTGACTTGCTGGAGTCTTATGCCAGAATGTTCGGGCTTGGTTCGCCGACGGGAATTGATTTGCCCTACGAATCGCCTGGGCTGGCTGATTGGAAGGAATACAAGCGCGAAGTTTACGAAGACGATTTTTATTTGTCGGAAGTCATGGACGCGGCGATTGGTCAAGGCTTCAATTTGGTGACGCCGTTGCAAGCGGCAATGGTCATGGGCGAGATTGCCGCGAACGGCAAAAGATTTAAGCCGCACCTCGTCAGACAAATCATCACGCAGGACAAGGAAGTCATCAAAGATTTTCAGCCGGAACTGGTCAGCGAATTGCAAGTTGAGCCGTGGGTTATCGAGGCGGTTCAATCGGGCTTGCACGACGTTACAGTCAACGGCACGGCGGCGAGAAATTTTATCGGCTTCCCCTACGACATCGCGGGCAAAACGGGCACGGCGGAAAATTCGCAGGGCACAGACCACGGCTGGTTCGTCGGCTACGGACCTTTCGACAATCCAGCAATCAGCGTGGCGGTTATCGTCGAGCAGGGCGGCTTCGGCGCGAGTTCGGCGGTTCCGATTGGTCGGCAGATTATGGAGGCGGCGTTCGCTCTCATGGTTCAGCGCGGCGAAATGACTGCTCCGCCCGCCAAATAAAATGCGACAGGAAATTTCAATCGGGCTAAGTCAGCGGCTTGTCATGACGCCCGAATTGCGCCAGTCGATAGAAATTTTGCAGATGTCCGCCGCCGAATTAAAGGAGACAATCGAACGGGAGCATTTGGAAAATCCGACGCTGGAGCTGGAGTATTTCGACGAGCCGGCAACTTTCGACGCGGAAAAAATTTTCGAGCCGCCCGATACTTCGACGATGACGCTGGAAGAATTTTTAACGGCGCAAGCAATTTTTGTCTTCGACGCGGGAGAATTATCAGCGGCAAAATTTTTAATCGGAGCACTGGACGCGAACGGCTACTTGACGATTTCAATCGCGGACGCCGTGCAGATTTTGAACGTCGCGGAAAATTTTTTGTTGGAAATTTTGCGGCGCGTGCAAGCGTTGGAGCCGGCGGGAATCGGCGCGAGAAATTTGGCGGAGTGTTTGAAGTTGCAAGCCGAGCGCAAAGAAATTTTTTCGGGACTTGTCGCCGCGATTATCGAACGTCACTTGGAGGAAGTAGCTTCCCATAAAATAAAAAATATCGCCCGCGCAGAAAATTCTTCGGTCGAAGAAATTCGGCGGGCGATTGAAATTATCCGCACACTCAATCCAAAGCCCGGCAGTGCTTACGGCGGCGGCGTCACGAAATTTATTGTCCCTGACGTGCGCATAACCGAGGGCGGCGAAATTTTTCTGAACGGCGCGAGCTTTCCCCGCGTGAAAATTTCCGAGGACTATTCCGACTTGAAAGACCTTGACGCGGAGACGAAAATTTATCTTACACAGCATTTGAATTCGGCGCGGCAACTTTTGCGGAGCATTCGTCAGCGGGAGAAAACTTTGTTGCGCGTGGTCGAGGAAATTGTCCGTAGGCAGGGAGAATTTTTGCGCAAAGGCTGGCATTTCCTCAAGCCGATGACGATGCGCGAACTCTCCGAAGAACTTGACTTGCACGAATCGACGATAAGCCGCGCCGTCGCGAACAAATTTGCGGAATTACCGTTCGGAGTGGTGGAGCTGAGGAAAATTTTTTCGGCAAGCGTGTCGACGGAAGATGTCACCGCCGCAAAAGTCAAAGCGTTAATCGGCGAGCTGATAAAATCGGAAAATCCGCAACGCCCGCTGTCAGACAAATCGCTTGCGGAAATTTTATCGGCACGTGGCATTTCGATAGCGCGGCGCACCGTCATGAAGTATCGCGAACAGCTGGGGATTTTATCTTCAGCCAAGCGGCGCAAATAAAAAATAGCCCGTGAACTTTTGCAAGCTCGCGGACTATTTTTTCAACAAGAGGGGTTTATATGGTCAATATGGATTTGAAGTGACTTCTTCGATGACGGGCGCGGAGCCCAAAATATTTTGGAACGCAATCAGCGATTCAATCACGCGTTGCGGGTCAAGCCCCTTCATGATGAAGACGATTTGTGAATTGCGCTCCTCGCCGTTCCAATCTTCCAAGTGATGCGGCGGGTGGATTATGTGTTGGACGCCGTTAATCACAATCGGACCGGAGTCGCCAACGTCGACCATGCCCTTGATTCGTAGCATTTTTTCGCCGTGCGCGTAAAGCAACATGCTCATCCACAAGCCAAACGATGTCCAATCGAGTGCGTCGTAAAATTTTATCGACATGGAGTGAATATCGTCGGCGTGTTTCATTTCGGAAAAATTTTCTCGGCGGGAAATTTTTTCCATGCGATTTTGTCCGTCGCCGAAAATTATTTCGGGATTGATTTTGCCGTTCGCCGCTTGAAAAATTTTCGCCGCAGGATTCAGGCGGTTAAGTCTTTCGCGCATGAAGTTGACGGTTTCCTTTTCGACGAGGTCAGTTTTCGTGATGATAATCGTGTCGGCAACGGCGATTTGCTTTAACGATTCGGGATTGTTTTTCAAGTGGAGTTCGCCGTTCGCCGCGTCCAAGCAGCAGACGATGTTGTCGACGAAGTAGCGATTTGTAAGCAGAGGATCCATCAGAATTGAAAACAAAATCGGAGCTGGGTCAGCAAGTCCGGTTGTCTCGATTACGACGCGGTCAAGTGGAATTTCGCCGCGCTCGTATTCGTTCAGAATTTCTTTCAGCTCGTTAATCAAATCGTCGCGCATGTTGCAGCAGATACAGCCGCCGCTCAAAAGCCGCGTGCGCTCCTCGATTCGCCGAATCAATCTGTGGTCAAGTCCCGCCTCGCCGAATTCGTTGATAATCGCCGCCGTGTTCTTAAAGCGTTCGTCCTTCAGCACGCGAGCCAGCACAGTTGTCTTGCCGCTACCCAAAAAGCCCGTGACGATTGTAATTGCGATTCGATTATCCATGAGCTTTACCGAGACTTTGCAGGAAGGCAGGGTCGAGCGGGTCAAGCGTCCTGTGGCACATGTCCGACGCCGTCTTCCACATGTCGCCGAGACTGTTGACGACGTTGCTGACGCCTTTTTTATCGGAGAGAATGTATTTGCTCCCGTTCCAATCCTGCAACTTCAGCCCGTAGTAGGCGAGAATTTTGTTGGCGACGGCGACGCGCTTAATCCTCATGCGCCGACGAGTCCTCTGCCCTTCGCCCGCAACAATTCGCGTCTTCCGCCGATATTCGCTGTCGTGGAGCGGCTGATCCGTCCAGTGAACGTTCATAATCAATTCGCCGCAAAGAACGCACATAAACGCGCACCTCCTCCAAAATTATTTTTTGCGCGGGAACCGTTTGATGAATTCGTCCGCCATTTCGTTAAGCGTGCACCAGCGAACGCCTTCATGCTTGTTGATGTGGTCGATTAAGTGTTGGTGGCAGCCGAGCGATTTAATTCTGCCGGAAACGTCAGGGTGAATCGTCATCGGGAAGACGGCGAAGTCGTAATTTTCGTAGACGTAATCGAATGAATCCTCCCACATGCCGAAGATGTCGTGCGGGTTGTGGAAGCCGAAGCTGTTCGGCGATTTTTTAATGAACATGAGCGGCGGAATATCGTCCAAATCCCAGTTGGCGGGAATTTCAACGAGGTCAGTCTCTTCGCCGCGGATAAGCGGTTTCATCCACGTGGAGGCGGGTTGCGAATAGTCAATCTTGCTCCAGCTGTCGCCAATGCGGACGTAGTAGGGCATGCAGTCATGGTGCATAAGCGAATGGTCGTACTTGATGCCGTACTTCTTCAA
Organism: Selenomonadaceae bacterium; assembly: GCA_017529935.1. Lineage (GTDB taxonomy): Bacteria > Bacillota > Negativicutes > Selenomonadales > Selenomonadaceae > Quinella. The sequence goes on along the minus strand of JAFXNB010000071.1, from coordinate 7,246 downwards.
AAGTTTGTCGGTGACGTTGGAGAATTCCCACCACGGCGCGACGTAGCCGGTCGGACCTTTGCCGGTGAGCGCGGTGATAAGTTCAATACTCTTGACGAGAATGTCTTCTTCCTGCTGCGGCGTCAGGGCGATAGGATTTTCGTGCGCGTAGCCGTGTGCGCCGATTTCGTGACCGTCCGCGACGATCATTTTCATCTGTTCGGGGAAAGTTTCAATCGAGTGACCGGGCGCGAACCACGTAACCTTGATGTTGTTCTTCTTGAAGAGTTTGAGCAAGCGGGGAATGCCGACTTCGCCCGCGAACAGCCCGCGCGAAATGTCGTCGGGGGAATCTTCGCCGCCGTAGGAGCCGAGCCAACCGGCAACCGCGTCGATGTCAACGCCGTAGCCGACAAGGATAGTTTTTTCTGCCATTTTGATAACCTCCCAAAAAGTTTTTATTAATGCGAAGTCAGGATATTGAGCCTCGCTTATTTCAAACATACGCTAAAAATTTTGGTTGCAAAGCTTTTGATTCATGTCACGGAGATAGGGCAAGGTGCTCCGCATTTTTTTTGTTGCGTCCAAATCAATTTCCGTGCAAACAATTCGCTCCTCCTCGACACCCGCCGCCGCCAAAATTGTCGTATCGGGCGCGACGATTCTGCTCAAACCGCCGAAGACCGAATCCGAATCTTGACCGCAACGATTGCAGGCGATGACAAACGCTCCATTCTCCAACGCCCGACTTTTCGACGCAATGTCCCAAGCGTAGTAGCGAGCCTTGCCGAAAGCCGACGGGTAAATCAAAATGTCCGCGCCCTTCTGAACTTGAATTCGTGCCTGTTCGGGAAAACCGATTTCGTAGCAGATGAGAATTCCGACCGTCGCGAACGGCAACTTTATGACGCCGATAGAATTTCCCTTGCTGAAACGTTTGACCTCGTCGCCCCAAAGATGCATTTTGCGATGAGTGCCGATTAAACCCTCCGCGCCGACGATTATCGCCGTGTCGTAAACTGTGTTATCCTCTCCTTTCTCCAGAATCGCCGCCGCGATGTAAGCGTCGTACTTTTTGGCGAGCACTTGCAAACGCGCGGTCGTCTGCCCGGGGATTTCTTCCGACAAGTCTCTGTCTTGAAGCTCGACGCGGTAACCCGTGCTGAAAAGTTCGGGCAAGACGATTAACTTTGCGCCTTTCGACGCCGCCTCGGCAATCAGATTCTCGGCATGAGCGAGATTTTTTTCCTTGTCGTAAGGAGTGCAGTCCATTTGAACGGACGCTGCGATTAATCTGTTCGCCATGTTGTTCGCCTCTTTTCCTTTTGCCTTCAACTTTTTATAAAGCAATTTCCGTGCCAGTCGCTTTAAAAGCGACAGAACAGCGTACGCGATTCAACGTTAAAATTTTTCAGCCAATCGCCGCGCTTGAATTTTCGATTTTTTATGCGGCATGTAATAGCGATTATGCACAGCGGAATTATTTTTTGCTGAGCTTGCGGCTGACGGTGCTTTGATTGATTCCGAGGGCTTCGGCTATGGCGGTCGTCGTCTTAAATTTTTTCCGAGCCATTGCCAAAAGTTTTTTCTCCAAAATTTTCTGCGCCTCCTTGAGCGGAATGATTTCGTTCACGTGAACGACTTCGCCCGCGTCCGCCGTGATTAATGCTTCGGGCAAACTTTCCACGCCGATTAAAGATTGCGGCGACAAAACGACCATGCGCTCTATTTTTTGCTAAGCTTGCGGCTGACGGTGCTTTGATTGATTCCGAGGGCTTCGGCTATGGCGGTCGTCGTTTTAAATTTTTTCCGAGCCATTGCCAAAAGTTTTTTCTCCAAAATTTTCTGCGCCTCCTTGAGCGGAATGATTTCGTTCACGTGAACGACTTCGCCCGCGTCCGCCGTGATTAGTGCTTCGGGCAAACTTTCCACGCCGATTAAAGATTGCGGCGACAAAACGACCATGCGCTCCACCGCGTGCTGAAGTTCGCGGACATTGCCGTCCCACGAGTAGCGGAAGAAGGCGTCCATAACTTCCGGCGAAAATTTGCAGTCCAGATTGTATTTGCGATTGTACTTTTCAAGGAACGCCAGCGACAACGGCAAAATATCTTCGCGCCGTTCGTGCAAGGACGGTATGTGAATTTGCACGACGTTCAGCCGATAATACAAATCCTTGCGAAAGTTCCCGCGCTCAATCTCCTCCAGCAAATTTTTATTCGTCGCCGCGATTATCCGCACGTCGAGCTTTTTTAATTTCGTGCCGCCCACGCGCATGAATTCTTTTTCTTGCAGGACGCGCAAAAATTTTGCCTGCATGTTGAGCGGAATTTCGCTGATCTCGTCGAGGAAAAGCGTGCCGTGATTCGCCAGCTCAAAAAGTCCCGGCTTGCCGCTACGTTCGGCTCCGGTGAAGGCTCCGCGTTCATAGCCGAAAAGTTCCGATTCAAACAGCGTCGGCGGTATCGCGCTACAATTTATTTTTATGTACGGCTTATCTGCGCGGCGGCTCTTCGTGGCGATTAGGTTCGCTAAAACTTCCTTGCCGACGCCCGACTCGCCCGTTATCAAAACTGCGACGTCCGTCTCGCTGACTTTCATCGCCCGCGAAAAAACTTTTTGCATTTCGGGGCTTGCCGCTATGAATGAATTATTTTCCTTCTCCTGCAGACGACTCAGCGCAAGTTCCCGTTTGTAGCCGTCGAGTAAAAGCCGCGTTTCCTCCAGCTCCTTCGACAGGTCGTTTTCGTTCGGGATTATCCGCGACGTGTTGATTACGCGAATAATTTTGCCCGCCTCGTTTTGAATCGGCGTGCCCATGACCAAAAGTTTTTTGCCCGTCGCCGTCGTTTGAATTGCTTGCACGCGTCGCTTTGACTCCAAAACCATGCGCGTTATCGACGGGTAATAAATTTTTTCGCGCTCCAAGTCGTAGACACTTTTGCCGACGAGAAATTTTGCGTCGACGCCCCAAATCGAATTCGCCGCCGAGCTGACTTCCAAAGTAATTCCGTCGCCGTCGCTGGCATAAATAACGTCCCAATTCGTTTCAAAAAGTTTGTGGATGTCTTCGGTCATGTTGCTGTAGTTTAGCTCCATGTAGCCCGCCGAACCTGCGCCGTGGCTGTGGAAGCGCATCTCCAACGCGCCGCGCAGTTCCGTTTCGGAAAAAATATTGCTCAGGACAACCAAATCTTCGTTCTCGCGGAAAATCAATTTCGTCTCCGTCGGGTATTCAAGGGCGTTGACGATTTGTTGAGAGCCGGAAATTTTTTTTATGTCCTTGCCCAAAATTTTATCGGGCGATAAATTTTTCGCCTTGCAATAATCGCGATTCGCCTTGATGATTTTGCCGGTCTTGTCCGTGACGACGATCTCACAGGGTAGCGCGTCGAGGAGAGCTTGCTCCGAAATTCCGTGCTTAATCAATTTCCGTCAACTCCTTTTGCCGAAAAAATTTTATTGTGCGGCAGACTTTTTGCCCGAAAGATTTTGCCCGCCTTGTCCGCAGTGACAGTTTCGCAGGGTAGCGCGTCGAGGAAAATTTTCTTGCTGAAAAAATTTTTGTCGGGCGGAAAATTTTTTGACTTGCAGTGGTCGTGGTTTGCCCTGAAAATTTTGCCCGCCTTGTCCGTGATGATAGTTTCGCAGGGCAACGCGCCGAGGAAAATTTGTTCTGAATTTCTGTGCTTAATCAATTTCCGTCCGCTCCTTTCCGTTTTGTCGCCAAAATATCAGTTTTGCTCGTCCTTAGTCAACAGCCGCGCAGATTTATCCGAAATTATTCCGAGAAAAATTCCACAGGCAAGTCCGACTGCCGTCAATGCTGGATTGCCGCCCAGAGCCATTGCCGCGTAATAAGTCGCGTTGCCGATAAAAGTTCCAGGGATAAAGCTCAAAAGTTCAACGTGCGCTTGCCAACACATAATCCCCGCGAAAATTATCGTGAAGAAATAATACGGCACGTCGGGAAAAATTCCGCAGAGCGCAGTCGTCACCAGCCCCCACAAAACGCCGCTCATATTTGAACAGAGTCCGAGCTTGACGCCTTTGACGCCGCCGCCCGCCGCAAAATAAGTTGCCCAGCCCAAAAAGCCCGCGAAACTTATCAGCCCGATATTGTCCGCCGCCAAGCACCACGCGCCCGCCAAAATCCCAACCGTCACGCCGACAGAAATTAAATAAGTCATCGTTATCGCCTCCTCAAAACTTTTCTCAACCTGTTAAAAAGCAAGCCGCGTGCCAAAAATTTTTGTTTGTAAACGGCGGCGATTTATGATTTAATAAGCGCAGAAAATTATTTTAGGGAGAGTGATTGCCATGAATCTGAAGGAAGCGTTTCGGGCGCAGAACAAAATCGAGCGGCTTTTTGAATTTGTGAGCGGCTACCTTGACGACGGGAAAAATTTAATCAGCACGACGGAAAAACATCTGCGCTCCAAGGCGGCGGAAGATCAGCCCGACGAGAAAATTGACATCGTCGTCGACAATAAATTTCCGCCCGATAAAGTCATCGATTTTTTGATTCTGCTGATTGACGAGCGCGAAAAACTTGCGCGGGCGATTCATGCGGCGAAAAGCTCCATGCAGTTCGATTTGGATAGCGCGGTCGACGTGAACAAGAAACGTCACGCGGCGATTGAAATATTGCGCACGCTCCGCAACTTCAAAAGCTCCAGTTCGCTGGAGAAAAATGCCGGCGTCGGCTACGTCTTCAACAGGGAGGGCAACCAGACCCTTACCGCTACGACATCGAACGCGTCAAGACGATTGACTTTGACCGCAACCGCGTCCGCGAGCTGATTAAAAAACTTCAGACAAAGGCGGACAAAATTTCCAACGAGATTGACGCCGCGCTTATCTCCACGGTCGTCGATTATGAATTCCCCTTCGACGTGAACGCCGGCAATTTGGAAGTCATCGAGGATTTTGTTAGCAAGTAAAATTTTTCGTTCAAGGTTTCGGCGGAGGGCAGAGGTTTCGAGCGAAGTCGGTTCAGACGCAGATGAACTGAGATGCTACGCAGAAAATTAAATTGAATAGAACGCAAAGGGGCTTCCCGTTGTATCGTTAAAAAATTCCGTCAAGCTAACCGTTCGTTCGCAAGCTCATCAATCGTAAATTCTTTAACTTGTCAACTCGCCACGTCACCAAACTCAAACACGCCTCCACGAGGAAATTGATAAACCTTGTTCGTTGCGTCGCTCCGCTTGAAGTTTTGGGCAGGCGACAAATAGACGACGCCGAAATTTTTGCCTTCCGCCGAGACCTTGAACGGTTGAAAATTTTTAAAGACAGGAAGTGATTTTATGGACGCATTGATTTTATCGCGCCTGCAGTTCGCAATAACAACTATCTACCATTTTTTGTTTGTGCCAGTGACTTTGGGCTTGTCAATTTTCGTTGCGCTACTTGAGACGTGGTACATAAGCAGCGGCAGCTACGAGGAGCGCGTCAAGCTTAAAAAGCTCGTGAAATTTTTCGGGACGATCTTCCTGATAAATTTCGCGATGGGCGTCGTGACGGGTATCGTGCAGGAATTTCATTTCGGCATGAACTGGTCGGAGTACGCGCGATTCATGGGCGACATTTTCGGCGCACCGCTCGCGCTGGAGGCTTTGACGGCATTTTTCATTGAGTCAACGTTTATCGGGCTGTGGATTTTCGGCTGGGACAAGCTCAGCGAAAAACTTCACTGCCTTTGCATTTGGATTGTCGCGTTCGGCAGCAACCTTTCCGCGTTCTGGATTCTGGTCGCCAACTCGTTCATGCAACACCCTGTCGGCTACGCGATTGAAGGCGGGCGCGCTGTCATGACGGACTTTGGAGAACTCGTCACAAATCCCTACGTCGTCGGCGAATATTCTCATGCGTTCTTCGCGGGCATAACGACGGGCGGCTTTTTGGTTATCGTCGTCAGCGCGTGGAAAATTGCAACGGACGAAGCTTCGCGCGAAATGTTCGTTCGGACGATTCGCCGCGCAGTTTTGTACACGCTCGTCGGTTTACTTGGCGTCATGGGTTCCGGTCACATGCACGCGCAATATCTCGCTGAAGGCAACCCGATGAAACTTGCGTCGTTCGAGGCTCTGTGGGAGACGGAAAATCCCGCGCCGTTTGCGGTCGTTGCCGACATCAATCAAGAGGCAGGGCGCAACGATTTTGAAATTTTAATCCCGAACATGTTTAGCTTCATGGTGCACAATTCTTTTGACGGCGAAGTCAAAGGCATTAACGATTTGCAACGCGAGGCAGTCGAAAAATACGGCAGCGGCTATTACATTCCCAACGACGTGCGCGGCATGTTCTGGAGTTTCCGCGCGATGGTCGGGGCTGGCGGCGCGCTGTTGCTTATTGTCTTGGGAATGGGTTGCTTCGTCTTCTTCTGCCGCGAAAAAATTCGTAATCACCTGTGCTGTTTGAAATTAATGCCGCTGTTATTGCCGCTCCCGTTCATCGCGAACTCGGCGGGCTGGTACATAGCGGAGGCAGGTCGTCAACCGTGGATAGTCGTCGGCTTGCAGAAAACAGCGGTAGCAGTCAGCCCGAATCTTTCGGCGGGCGAAGTTTGGATAACTTTAATCGGCTTCACGGCAATTTATTTGTTCTTGGCAGTGTTAGCAGTTTTCGCGGCGGTCATGTTCATTCGGAGGACTAAAATCACTGACGAGGAGTGATTAAAATGACGGATCAGGAAAAAATTAACTCTGACGTTCAAATAAAGTTGGCAATGCAGGACGCAAAGTTCAACGTCTTCATACAGGAGATGCGCGACCGTGACAATCAACGCGCCGATGACATTCGTGAGCTCCGTCAAGACATGAAAGATCTGCAAAAAGATTTTTACACCAAGATGGACAACATGGACAAGAAGTTGGACAAAAAAATAGACAAGCTCGAAGCGAAGATTGAAAATATCGGTAATCACGTCCGAAATGTGTCCGTCGCCACGATTATCGGCGTCGCCACCATTGCCATAACCGTCATCTATTCGATTCTGTCGCGCTGAAAAATTTTTCGCAAGGGAGTGAGGATTGTGGATTTAAATATCGTCTGGTTTATCTTGATAACGGTGCTCTTCACGGGATTTTTTATCCTGGAGGGCTTTGATTACGGCGTCGGCATGATGATGCTCGGTCGCCCGAAAAATGAACGCTCGCAATTCGTCCGCGCAATCGGCCCCGTTTGGGACGGCAATGAAGTTTGGATGATAACTGCGGGCGGCGCAACCTTCGCGGCCTTCCCGCACGTTTACGCGACGATGTTC
>JAFXNB010000070.1 GCA_017529935.1 Selenomonadaceae bacterium | reverse complement strand
CGCCGAGGAACGCCTCGCCAAAAAAGATTCTGACCTTGACATCGACAGAGCGGAGGCGGCACTCGCCAGAGCCAAAGCTCGTCTTCTTGTTAAAGGCGTCCCGATTCCTTAAAAAACTTTTACGCAAAAAAATTTCCCGTCGGTCGCTACGGTCGGCGGGATTTTTTTCTAAGGAGGAATTCATTTGGATAACAAACAAGCTCACGCGGGCGAACAACCCTACGACGAAAATTTTTATCGCATTCAAAAGGACGGCTCCTATAAATCTGCAACGGAAGTTTTGCCGATCGTCAACAAATTTATCCGTCCGCGTACTGTAATTGATTTGGGCTGCGGCGTCGGCACGTGGCTTGCCGCTTGGCAAAATATTTCTAACGTGGAAATTTGCGGCGTCGACGGCGATTACGTCGACCGGTCGCAACTTTTTATCGACAAAAAATTTTTTTACTCCGCCAACCTAGAGGAGCGCATAATTGTTAATAAGCGTTTCGATTTGGCGGAATCTTTGGAGGTAGCCGAACATTTGACGCCCGCCCGCGCAGATTCTTTTGTCGAAGACTTGACAAAGCTCAGCGACGTAATTTTATTCAGCGCGGCGATTCCTGCTCAAGGCGGCACCAATCACGTCAACGAACAATGGCAATCCTATTGGATGAAAAAATTTTTGCGGCTCGGTTATGTCGCCGTTGATTGCATTCGCCCCGCGATTTGGAATAATCCCAACATTTGGGCGCATTACTGCCAGAATACTTTTATCTACGTCAAAAGCTCGGAGCTTTATCGCTATCCCGAACTGCACGATTTCTATCTCAAGCACCGCGACACCACAATTTATGATTTAGTTCACCCGATAACTTTTTTAGTGCAAGTCAATGAATTCAACCGTTTTCGGCAAGAAGTCCAAAACCGTTTGGCAAACACTGCTAATAGGGGGGGGGTAATATATTCTTTACGTTTTAATGATGAAATTTTTTCCCGTCGAAGACCTCGGCGGGATTTTTTTTATTGAATACCTGAATACATTGCAGAATAACTTTGCTAAACGCGGGCGAACGGTTATAATGGGCGTCGATTAAAAATTTGGGAGGCTCTTTAAATATGACAGCAACACATGCGGCGGGTAGGAAGTTAAAAGATGCAATCTTCGACGCAAACCAGGCTTGCAACGAGGCAATAAAAATTCACGGGGCGGAAAAAGTTACAAACGCGACAATCGGCGTGGTGCTCGACGAAGCGGGCAAGCTCGCGACACTGCCGACCGTCGAAAAAGTTTTCCGCTCAATGGAATTCTCGGATTTAGTTTCCTACGCGCCGATTTCCGGTTTGCCAGCTTATTTGGACGCCGTAATTGATTTGACCTTCGCCGACAACAAGCCCGAAGCTTTTTTCGGAGCGGTGGCGACTGCCGGCGGCACGGGTGCGATTCATCACGCGATTGCAAACTACGCCGAACGCGGCGACGCCGTTCTGACTTCTGATTGGCGTTGGGGCACTTACGATTTGATTTGCAACGAGACCGGCAAACGTTTGGAGACTTTTAAACTCTTCGACGCCGAATTGAACTTTAACATCACAGATTTTGCCGTAAAAGTCGACGCGCTCTTGAAGAAACAAAATTCTCTGCTCGTGATTATAAATTCGCCCGCGCACAATCCGACGGGCTACGCTTTAAGCTCCGACGAATGGGACAAAGTTCTCGACGTGCTCAAGGCGCAAACTTCCACCGGCAAAAAAATTTCCTTGCTCGTCGACATCGCCTACATTGACTTTGCGGGCGAAAAAAATTCCACGCGGGCTTTCATGAAGAAATTTTCCAATCTGACGGAAAATCTTTTCGTGATGATTTCGTTCAGCATGTCCAAGAGCTACACTTTCTACGGACAACGGACGGGCGCGTTAATCGGCGTGTCGTCAAGCGCGGAAGTCATCGACGAATTTAAAGACGTTGGCAAATATTCCTGCCGCGCGACTTGGTCGAATATAAATCGCGGGGCGCAAGCTCTGCTGGTCAAGCTCGCCGCCGATAAAGAACTTTTGCCGATTTACGAGGCGGAGCGCAACGAACTTTATCAGATGGTTAAACGCCGCGCAGATATTTTCGTCGCCGAGGCTAAGGCTTGCGGCTTGCGTATCGTTCCCTACAAGGGCGGATTTTTTATCGCGGTGCCCGCCGAAAATCCCGCCGCCGTCTGCAAAAAACTCCACGACGATTTAATTTTTGCCGTCCCGTTGAAGTTGGGAATTAGAGTTGCGGCTTGTTCTACTCCTTTAGAAAAAATGCACGGCGTCGCAGAAAAAATCCTCCGCGCCATGAGATAAAAATTTTTTTCCCGTCCATGTGGCGGGCTTTTTTTTGCCCCAAACGAAAAATCCGATATTTAGGATTTTCCCGTTTGCACTAAAAATCGCCCCAAAAAATCATTTTTGAAGTCTCAAAACTATTTTCAAGCTCCAAAATCACTTTCAAGCCTCTAAAAATCGTTTTCAAGTTCAAAATCAGTTTTAAAACATCTGAAATCAGTTTCAAACCCTTAAAATTAGTTTTCAAGTCTCCTAAATGGCATTTATTGAGTTATAAAAAGCATATGGAACTTTATATTCGGCTGACAACGATATTTATAAAATCAGAGGTTCAAAGCTCGTTAAAAAATAAAATCTGCGCGGAAAAATTTAATCCCGATGATGAGTCGGGATTTTTTTTGTTGCAAGGGAAAATTTTTAAACGTATAATAGCCAAAGTCTTTTTAAGGAGGAAAATCGATGGGAGTAAATTCCGAACGCAGAAATATAGCGATAATCGCGCACGTTGACCACGGCAAAACCACGCTGGTTGACGCGATGCTTAAACAAAGTCATATCTTCCGCAAAAACGAACAGGTTGCCGAACGCGTCATGGACAGCGGCGACTTGGAACGCGAACGCGGCATTACGATTCTTTCAAAGAACACGGCGATTCTTTATAAAGGCGTCAAAATTAACATAGTCGACACGCCAGGGCACGCGGATTTCGGCGGAGAGGTCGAACGCGTCTTGAATATGGTTGACGGCGTGCTTTTACTTGTCGACGCCTTTGAAGGACCCATGCCGCAGACAAAATACGTCCTGCGCAAGGCCTTTGAACACAAACTCAAGCCGAGTGTCGTTATAAATAAAATTGACCGCCCCGATGCTCGCGTTGACGAAGTTTACGACGAAGTTTTGGAACTTTTTATGGAATTGGACGCCGACGACGAGCAATTAGACTTTCCCGTCATCTACACGGCGGCGAAGCAGGGCATTGCCAAGCGCGACATTCACGACGAGAGCAAAAATCTTCAGCCGCTGATGGATACAATTCTAAAAGAAATTCCGCCGCCCGAAGGTGAGCTTGACGCGCCGCTCCAACTTGTCGTCACGACGCTTGAGGCTGATGATTACGTTGGGAAAATTGCAATCGGGCGCGTGCAGCGTGGGAAAATTAAATCGGGCGAAGTTATCGCGTTGATGAGCGAGGGCGGCATTAAAAAAGCCAAAATTGGCAAGGTTTTCACATACGACGGCTTAAATCGCGTCGAGACTGCCGAGGCGCAAATGGGAGAAATTGTCGCGCTGACTGGTTTAAATGAAGTTTCAATCGGCGATACAGTTGCCGACGCCGAACACCCCGAAGCCCTGCCTTCAATCCGCGTGGACGAGCCGACTTTAAGCGTGACTTTTGGGGTTAATACAAGTCCATTCGCGGGCAAAGAGGGACAATTTTTAACGAGCCGCCACATTCGCGACAGACTTTTCAAGGAAGCGCAGACGAACGTTGCCTTGCGCGTGGAGGAAACGGATTCGGCGGACGTGTTCAAAGTCAGCGGGCGCGGAGAGCTGCATTTATCGATTCTGATTGAGACGATGCGCCGCGAAGGCTACGAAATGCAAATCGGCAAGCCCGAAGTCGTTTACAAATTGATTGACGGGCAGAAATACGAGCCGATAGAAAATTTAACGGTGGAAGTTTCGCAAGATTACATGGGCACGGTCATGGAGAGTTTGGGACGCCGCAAAGCCGAGCTTAAAAATATGCAAAACGTCGCGGGCTACATGCGGCTGAACTTTTTGATACCTGCGCGGGGCTTAATCGGTTTTCGTTCGGAGCTTTTAACTTCGACGCGCGGCAACGGGATAATGAATCACATTTTCCATGGCTACGAACCGTACAAGGGCGATATTCCTGGTCGCAATCGCGGCAGTTTGGTTGCATTTGAACAGGGCGAGACGACCGGCTACGGAATTTTTAATCTGCAGGATAGAGGCGTCATGTTCATTGAACCTGGGCAAAAAGTTTACGAGGGCATGATTGTCGGCGAAAATTCCCGCGAAATGGACATTGACATCAACCCATGCAAGCAGAAACATCAGACGAATATCCGCTCCAGCAACTCCGACGAAGCGATTAGACTTGTTCCGCCGCGATTTATGAGCCTTGAACAGGCAATGGAATACATTAACGACGATGAACTTGTCGAAGTCACGCCGAAAAGCATTCGTTTGCGCAAAGCAGTTCTCGACAGAATTACACGCGGTCGCGCCGCCAAAAATGCCCGAAAATAATTTGCGGAGCCTAAAGGAATTGCCCGCCCTAATCGCGAAAACAAAAAAAAAATTCGCATTGCGCATTACGCCTTGCGCATTGCTGTAAAGGGCGGTGTAAGTCATGGTAAATGAATTCTCGGAAGACGTGGAAATTTATCTTGAGGAAGTGCGGCGAATCCCACTTTTAAGCGCGCAAAAATTTCACACGTTACTACTTAGGGCGGCGGACGGCGATGAGGACGCGCAACTGGAACTTGTCAGCGCGAATTTGCGGTTGGTCGTCAACATAGCGCAAAATTATATCGGTCAAGGCGCGGCGTTTTCGGATTTGATTCAGGAGGGCAATATCGGGCTGATGAAGGCGGTAAAAAAATTCAGCACGAAAGGCTCCGCGACTTTTATCGAATACGCCGAGGAATGCATAGAAAAAGCGATTGTTCGCGGCTTGCGGGAAATGAATCCGTCCGCGCAGGTTTCGCTTGATACGCCGATTGACGAGAGAACTTATAATGATAAAGATAAATTTGCGGTTGAGGGCGATTTTGTTGAGGGTTTAACGCTTGCGGACTTCGTGGAGGACAGCGCGACGCCCACGCACTTTGACCGCATGAATTATTTGCAGATGCGCGAACTTCTCGGCGAGGCCATGAACACGTTGACGCCGCACGAAAGGAAAGTTTTGTCGTTGAGATTCGGTTTGGAGGACGGGCGCACCCGAACCCTTGACGAACTCGCGAAAATTTTCAAAGTCAGCAGCGATAATATTCAATCCGTCGAAATAAAAGCCCTAAGGAAGCTTCGCCAGCCCGATTGTTCGACCAGATTGCGCGATTTTTATTGACACTGAAAAAAACTTGAAAAAACCTTTGCAATTTATTGAACGCTATGCTAAAATGGGTGCACTTATAAAAAGTTAAACCATTTTATCGGAAGGGCGATTGTTTATGGGATTAATGGACTGGATAAAAAAGATTACGGATTATATCATACCGCCGGTGGATTCGGAAACGGAGGAGGAGACTAAGGAAACGAAAAAAGTTGACGCCAAAGCCGAAGATCCGAAGCCCGCGCACGAGCCGCAACCTGCTAATCAAAATCCGCAACCTGCCGCCCCAAATTTTCAGGCGGACAAGCAGACGACGGGCAGTTTTGCGCCTGGTTTCAACAACGGGACAATGAGTTTCACTCGGCACGGCGGAATGGTGACTACTTCGGAAAATGGCGTGACAAGTATGGGCGGCGTGCGCTACGAAGCCTATAACAACGACACTTCGGAAGCTGCCGTAAGACCGAGTCTCGCCGTCGTTAAAACTCCTTCGCTTACCATGAAGATTTACGCGCCGACAAAATTTGACGACCAAGTTAAGCAGATAGCCGACGATCTTTTGAAGCACAACGCGGTTATCGTGAACTTCGAGGGCGTCGACGACATCGAGCAACAGCGCATTGGCGATTTTATTATCGGTGCCGTGTACATGATTGACGGACAAGCGGAAATGGTTTCGAGCAAAATCGTGCTGTACGTGCCCAAAGGCATAGAGTACGAGAGTGCCGCCGCGAAAATTCCCATGCGTCGTTATAATTGAGAGGCGAGATAAAATCGATTCAGTTCAAACATAAAAAGCGGGCGCTGAAAAGTTGCCTGCTTTTTAATTAGAACGGAGGGTTACATTGAGATACGAATATTTGACGCAAGAACGCGCCCCGATTCTGGAGGCGTTAATTAAAATGAAAAATGCGCGGCTGGTGCCCTTCGACGTGCCAGGACACAAGCGCGGACGCGGAAATAAAGAACTTGCAGATTTTTTGGGGCAAGCGTGCCTTGATGTAGACGTTAATTCGATGAAGCCGCTGGATAATCTTTGCCACCCCGTCAGCGTGATTCGGGACGCGGAAATTTTAGCGGCGGAGGCATTCGGCGCGGCGCACAGCTTTTTTATGATTGGCGGGACGACTTCCTCGGTGCAAGCGATGATTCTTTCCACGTGCAAGCCCGGCGATAAAATAATTTTGCCGCGCAACGTCCACCGCTCGGCGATTAACGCGCTGATTCTGTGCGGAGCCGTGCCCGTTTATGTCAATCCGCAAGTTGACGAACGTTTGGGCATTTCGCTGGGCATGAAGGTCGAGGAAGTTATCGCCGCGATAAAAAATAATCCCGACGCCAAAGCCGTTTTGGTCAACAATCCCACTTATTACGGCATTTGCTCCGATATTGCCACGATAACCAGCGTTGCGCACGAACACGGCATGAAACTTTTGGCGGACGAGGCGCACGGCACGCATTTTTATTTTAACCAAAAACTGCCGCCCTCGGCGATGTCGGTCGGCGCGGATATGGCGGCGGTCTCCATGCACAAATCGGGCGGCTCGCTTACGCAGAGTTCCCTGCTCTTGACGGGCAAAAATATCAACGCGGGCTACGTTCACCAAATTATAAATCTTACGCAGTCGACGAGCGGCTCCTATCTTTTAATGGCAAGTTTAGATATTTCGCGGCGTAATTTGGCACTGCGCGGCGCGGATATTTTTAATCGCGTGATTGAGCTGGTCGAGTACGCCCGCGACGAAATAAATTTTCTGGGCGGCTGGTATGCTTACGGCAAGGAGCTTGTGGACGGCGGCGCGATTTTCGATTTCGACGTTACGAAGCTGTCGATTTTTACGCGGGCAGTCGGCTTGGCGGGCGTCGAAGTCTATGACATTCTGCGCGACGAATATGATATTCAGCTGGAGTTCGGCGACATTGCAAACGTTTTGGCTTACGTGTCAGTTGGCGACAGGGTAAAAGACATTGAGCGGCTAGTCAGTGCGCTTGCCGATATTAAGCGGATTTATCGCAAAGACCCTTCGCGCCTGATGAAGGTTGAATATATCGACCCGATTGTCGACGCCGCGCCCAAGGACGCCTTCTACGCAGAAAAAAAATCCCTCCCGATTGGAGAGACTGTAGGGAAAACTGCCGCCGAATTTTTGATGTGCTATCCTCCGGGCATTCCGATTCTTGCGCCGGGCGAGCGGATTACCAAAGAAATTTTAGATTATATCCGCTACGCCAAACGCAAGGGCTGCCAAATCACCGGTCCCGAAGATATGACGATTCAGCGGCTACAAGTCATGGCATAGAAGTCGCGAACTCCCAATGATAACCGCCTACAGTTTTCTTTCGTCTGTGTAAGGCGTGTCCTATTCCGCTACTGTGAATTCCAAAATGGTCAGCCGCCTCGCGCATACTTCTGAAAACTTCGCCTGTCTCGACACAGCGGACGGGTTTGGCAGTTGTTTTGGGAGATTTCTTAACTGGTGTCAGGTCGATATTTTCTTTGACAAATTCCCAATGATAAACACCCGCCATTTTAACCTTTCCGTTCAGTGCACGACTTATTGAGGCAACAGAAATGCCGACGCATTCAGCGGCTTTACTCATAGTTTTAAAAACTTCCTGCGTCTCTATACAACGAACAGCTTTGCCGCGTTTCTGTTGAGGATTCTTTTTGTATGGCTTGTGTGATTGCTTATCGACAAATTCCCAGTGATAGCCACCAGCTTTTTCATATTCTCCATTTGCGGCATGACCGATAGTAGTACTGCACAAGTCAAAAGTTTTCGCCGCCTGAGCAATGCTCTCGTAGATGACGCCCGTCTCAATGCATCGAACGGGCTTTTTCTTCGGCTTTCGAGTTTCTTCAGGGCGAATGTTGGCTGGACGACCGTCAGCGAATTTCCAATGAAAACCTGCCGCCGTGAAAGATTGACCATTTAACGCGGCAGAAATTGTTCGGCTGTTTATGCCTACGGCTTTTGCGGCTTCGGCAATGGTAGGAAAAACAATTCCCATTTCAACGCAACGTACAGGCTTTTTTGTTTTGTTTTCACGAGTTTCACTCGGACGCTCGTCAGCGTATTCAAAATGAAAACCTCCGACCGTAACTTGCTTTCCGTGCAAAACGTTGCACAGGGAAGACTCACAGACATCATAAGCGTTGGCGGCGTCACGTTGACTTGGAAATACTCGATTGTCTTCCACGCAACGGACGGGTTTTCGGCTCAGTTCTCGAATGATTTCCAGATTCTTCTGCGTGAACGGATTCCCTTCCATACAAACGTTGTATTCAGGCTTTATAACTTCGATATAATGAAGTTCGCGTTCGTCAAGTTCCTCTTCCTTGCACTCTTCCAAAATTTCAAAGCGAAAATTTTCCCAGCCGTAAAGCTCGATGTCTTCTCTTAGTTGAGTGTTGGACGAACAGCTTTTGTGTTCTTTCATGCGGTGTTTAAGACGAACGCTCTGCCCGATGTAATGTTTGTCATTTTTGAGGCAGGTAATCATGTAAATTCCGACAAGGTCGCAAGACATTTTAGTCACCTTAAGGTCTAACTATAACGATAATGTTATTATGTCGTGTAATCTGCGTTGATTTTGATATATTGAAAACTGAGGTCACATGTATAAACCGTCGCTGCCGAATCACCGAGACCAAGTTCAATGTCAATAACAATGTCATGTTCGGAAAGGATTTTTCTCGCAGCCTCTTTGTCAAATTTCGTGACGAGACCTTTATCGTAAACGGTAAGCCCATCGAATTTGATGATGACTTTTTCGGGAATGATTTGGACACCCGAATAGCCGACCGCGCAAATAAATCTACCAACATTAGGGTCAGTACCGAATATCGCCGTTCCACATAGCGGGGAATTGGCAACGGCCATGCCGACCTTTTTGGCGTCCGCGAAACTTTCTGCGCCCGTGACGTTAATGGTAACGAACTTCGTTGCGCCCTCGCCGTCAGCCGCAATCCGCTTTGCCATCTCGACGCAAATATTTTTCAGCGTCTCATAAAATTTTTTGTAGTCGGCAGAAAGTTTGTCGACGATTTTTTTATTGCCCGCCGCGCCGTTCGCCAAAATGACAACCGAGTCATTCGTGCTCATGTCGCCGTCGACCGTCATGCAGTTAAAGGAAATTTCGGTGGCGTCGCGCAGAGCCTGTTGTAAAAGTTTTTGGTCAATGTCGGCGTCGGTGGTGATGAAGCAGAGCATTGTCGCCATATCGGGGCGAATCATGCCGGAGCCTTTAGCTATCGCGCCGAAACGAACTTCCACGCCGCCAATTTCAATTTCGGTCGCGCAAGCTTTGGAGTAAGTGTCCGTCGTGACAATCGCGTTGCCGGCGTTGACGGAGCCGTCCTTGGAAAGTTTTTTTACGGCGTCTTTAATGCCCGCCTCCATTTTGTCCATCGGCAAATTCGAGCCGATAAGCCCCGTCGACGCAACAATAACGTCATCTGCGCGGCAATTCAATTCCTGCGCGGCAACAGTCGCCGTTTTTTTTGCGTCGAGAAGTCCCTGTTCGCCCGTGCAGGCATTTGCGCAACCGGCATTGGCAACGACAGCATGAGCCGAGCCGGTGGCGACAACTTCCCTGCATACTTGGACGGGAGCCGCCGCGACTAAATTTTTCGTGAAGACGCCCGCAACCGCCGCTTCCTTTTCCGTGTAGATGACAGCCACGTCAAGGTTGCCGTTCTTTTTGATACCTGCGCGAACGCCCGCCGCCGTGAAGCCTTGCGGATAACAAACGCCCGCCGTCTTGTGAATATCGCTAAACATTTTTTTGCCTCCTTAAGGATACATTGGGACAACGTCAAGGGCAACGCTCTCATAAAAGCCCGCCGCAATGTTGAAATTTTGAACGGCTTGACCCGCCGCGCCCTTAACTAAGTTGTCAATCGCGGAAAGGATTATAACACGTCGCGTGCGTTCGTCAATGTGCCAGCCCAAGTCGCAGAAGTTGGAGCCGCGCACAAATTTAGTTTCGGGATAAGAATTTCTGCCGAGCAGACGAATAAATTTTTCCGCGCCGTACATTTTCTGGAAGGCGGCGTCAATCATCTCGTCGGAAATTTTTTCCTTAATCGTGGCGTAGCACGTTGCCAAAATTCCGCGCGACATGGGAACTAAATGCGGCGTAAAATTTATAATCGTCTCCTCGCCGCCCAAATCTTTTAAAGCCTGTTCGATTTCGAGCGTGTGGCGGTGGTGAGCGACGTTGTAAGCCTTGAAGTTATCGTAGAGTTCGGAAAAGTGGTTGCCGAGTTTTAAACCTCTGCCCGCGCCCGACACGCCGCTTGCCGCGTCGACGATGATTGAGTTCGTGTCGATAAGGTGATGCTTGACGAGCGGAGCCAGCGCAAGGATTGAAGCCGTCGTGAAACAGCCCGCGTTGCCGATAATTTTTGCCTCGCGAATTTCGTTGCGATAAATCTCCGCCAGCCCGTAAACTCTTTTAGCGTTCTTGTGCTTGTGCGGGACGTTATACCACGCTTCGTAAATCGTCGTGTCGCTGAAACGATAATCCGCGCCCAAATCGATAATCCTAACGGGAAGATTTTCCAACTTAAGCCCGACGTCCATTGCGTGACCGTGCGGCAGGGCGATAAAAATAAATTCGCTGTCCTTGCCGATATTTTCAATGTCCGCCAACGATTCGAGCGTCAAATCGCAAAGCCCGCGCAGGTGCGGATACAGCTCCGAAATTTTTTTGCCCGTGTGACTTTCCGACGTTATGTGCGCGAGTTGCGCTTGCGGGTGACGATTGAGTATCGCGAGCAACTCCGCTCCCGCGTAGCCCGTCGCGCCGTTTAAAATTTGTAAAGCGATGCGTTTATTGGCTTATTATTCGTTGCGTTTACTGCCAAGTTCCGCATGAGTTGTTTAAGCCGCGTAGCTCTTTTTTGTCCGTCCAACCAAGTTTCAAAATCAATTGGCGGCGCGACAGGAGCACTTTCGCAAGAAGCCACAAAATCAGCACACGCCAGCCGAATTCGTTCAGCAAATTTTTCGTGCCCGCCGGGATTCGCCTTCGGTTCGTCAAAGTTAAACGCGTACTTGCCGGAGAACAAATCTTCCGGCGTTGTGTTATTGACGTAGGGGAGGAACGTGGAAAATCTGTAATTCGATTGGATATTGTCGGAGACCAACAAAACGGGCGTTCCAACTGCCAAGGTGGGTAGCGTCGCGTGAAGTCGGTTTGTCACGATAAGAGAAGCTCCTTGATAAAATCTTAACAGCCCCTCGACCAAAGCGCGGCGCGCATTCCAGTTTGGCGGGCAGGGTATGTTAGGTATGTGGGACGTGGCTACAGCACCTTTTTCCGTGTGTTCCGCGACAAATTTTTTAACTTCCGGCGGCAACGTCGATTGCAACTTGTAGGCGTGAGAAACAAGCACGGTCTCCTTTTTGGTATGCTTCCTGACAAAGTCGACCATTTCCTCCGGCAAATCTATCAGCACAATTTTTCCGTGATGATCCACGTTCGGGAAGGGCTTAAAAGTCAGCGTGAAACAGCCCGACAAGTACGCCACTATTCCTTGAGACTCCAGCAATCTTACGGTGCCTTCGTCACGACAGCCGATCATGACAAATTTTTTCAGCCACTCCAAGCCGTAATCTGTCAAGGTAATTGACCTCTTGCCGCCCGACGTGAGATGAAACGACAACGGCAAAAGGTGCAGATACGGGGACGGCGGCCAATTAAGCGACAAATGAATATACCAGCCGCCGAGGATAGCCGCGACTTTTTCGCCCGTAGGAGTATAGAAGCTGTCGAGGTGTTCGCGGTCAATCAAGTAGTCGACGTGCGGCAAAAAATTCGCCATCGCGCAAGATTGAATATCATCACCGATGTTTTCCGTGTTAAAGTAAACAATCAATCCGTATTTCATAAAAAAAGTTCCTCCTAAAAATTTTTATTAAAAATTGGCATCTTTATTGTAATTCGTTGCCTTCAAATAGATGGAGGTGCGCGGTGCTGTTTATCAATTCAACCGTGACATTTCCCTCGTCGAAGCGCAAAGTATTCACAGCCATGTTGAATTGCGCTATCGCCCACATTTTGCGAATCGGCATGCTTAGAGCCGCGCAGAGCATCAACCGAATTGCCGCGCCGTGCGAAACGATAACGACATTTTGATTTTCGTGGTCGGCAACAATTTCGTCCAGAGCATTGAGCACCCGCGCTTGACACTGCAGAAAAGTTTCGCCGTTCGGGGGATTAACTTTGTCGGGGCGCGTGAAAAAATGTTCAAAGCCGCCGATTTTCTTGAGCAACAGCACATTGAGCGGAATGCCCTCGCAGTCGCCGAAATTAGTTTCGCGCAAGCCGCCCTTCAAATTCACGGGCAGATTGAATTTCTCCGCCAAAATTTTTGCCGTATCGACCGCTCGAATCAAGTCACTCGAATAAATTGCGTCGACGCGTTGGAAGGGCGCGTAATCTGCCAGCAAGTGTGCTTGACGAATTCCCTCCGCCGTGAGTGCTATGTCCGAATTGCCCTGAAGTATTCCCGATTTGTTCCATTCGGTCTCGCCGTGCCGAACCAAAAATATCCTCGTCACTTGAAACGCCTCCCGTGATTTTTTCGGTTAAGATAACAAAAAATTTTTTGAAACGCAACATGAAAATAAGCCGTGCGTGTGGTATCATAAGCGCGTTAATTTTATAAACGGGAGAAATTAAAATGGAATCAATTAAACTTAAGCCCGACGAACAAAATATTTTGGACAGCGTTTACGGCAGGCAGAGCGGCTACAGCCCCCGCCACCTTGAAGCGATTAGAGATTTGGACGCGAACGAGAAAAAATTTTTCGCGGGAAAAAATTTCGTGTCGCCGCATTTCTTCATGCAGACGCTTTACAAAGTTCGCGGCTCTGTCAGCCCGCTGAAATTTAATCTCGCCGTCAATCATATGCTGAACGATAACGAAAATTTGCGCGCCAATTTCTGCAACGTCGGCACGCGCACGGTTAAAGTTATCAATCCTATCGTCACGCCCGAAATTATTTTCCGCAATCTCATTCAAGCCGACGCGGACGAACTTGACGACGAGTTCAGAAAAATTTTGGAGGCGGATATGCGCCGCGATTGCGACCTGCGCCACGACCCGTTGATTAGATTTGCGGTGTACAAGACGAGCGCGGAGGAATTCGCCGTGCTTGTTACGCTTGCGCAAGTTATCGCTGACAACTTCGACGCCGGAAAACTTTTTTCTGACGTTTTGAACTTGTCCGTTGAAGCTGCGCCGAAAAAAATTTCCAACGGCTTGCCGCCGAAGAATCAAGAAGCTATTCGCGAATATTGGGCTAAAGTTCTCGACAAAGCTCCGCCGCTCGACGAATTGCCCTATCAACGACCGGGGCGCGGCGCGTATCGTCAAAAAAATTTCCGCACGACTATTCCCGCCGATATTCTCTCCGACCTGCGCGGGCGTGCTCAATCTAATCGTGTCATGCTCACGGCGATTTTGCAGAGCGCGTGGGGTTTTATGTTGCAGTTGACGAGCAGGAGGCGCGACAGTCTTTTCTGCCAAATTCTTTCGGCGGCTGATTCTTCGCTCAATCTGATTCCCGTCCGGCTTATCGGCGAAAACAATTCGACCGTCGAACAAATCATTCGCAAGCAATTTCGTCAGCTCGTCGTCTCGCAACCGTACAGCTGCGTTGATTGGGCAGATTTGGAAATTTTATCGGAGCGCAGGAAAAAATTATTCGACCACTTCCTCAGCTTTAAAGAGTTTCAATCCAGCGAGCTTAATTACGTCGAAACGCCCGCCGAAGAGCGCGGCAAAATTATTTCGCGCAACTCATGGGACGCGCAGGGCATGAAACTCGGCGTCTACTTCCGCTACTCCGAAAAAAATTTGTCCGCAACTTTCCTCTACGACGAACGGCAATTTTTGAACGGCGGCATTAAGCAGTTGTGCGAGCTGTATGAACTTATCCTTCAACAAATGCTCGCCGATTGGAACGCAAAATATTCCGAGTTCATGAGCCGGCTTGCCAAGCGCGTCGAAATGCAGCCGCAAAAAATTTCCTGCGAAGACGAACAGAAAAAAATCCGCGACTTCCTTTCTCAACTTCCGATTCTGCAGGGGCGTTACGAGGGGACAATCGACTTGTTCGCGGGCAATGCGGAACTTATCACGCGCTACGAAGGCGACAGACTTTCCGGCGACATGCTCAAGGAGAAATTTATTTTTGTCGTCAGCGGCAAGCTCGTGCGCAACGTGGACGCGGGCGACGGCTGGTACAATCCGATTGATGTCGTCGGGAAAAATTCTTTTGTCAATCCGACGAATCTTTTGGACAAGCAACGGCTCACACTTTCCGCCGAAGTTTTAACGGAGCAGACGGAGCTTTTACTTTTGCCGCGCGATGTGTTGCTTGAAACCGCCCGCAAAAATTCGGAAATCGCGTTGTCGCTGATGAACTTCGCGCTGGCGCAAATGGAACGCTGGCAAGTTCTCTGGCTGCAATCTTAATCGGAGGTGAACTTATGAACGGAATCAATCGCTACCCGACCGACGCGGAGGCAAAAAGTTTGATTGTGGAAATCGGGCGGCGCATGTATATGAAAAATTTCGTCGCCGCCAACGACGGTAATATTTCCTGCAAAGTTGACGACGCGACGATTTGGACGACGCCCACCGGAGTTTCTAAAGGTTTCATGGCGGAAGATGAACTGGTCAAAATGCGTTTGGACGGGGCGATTATCAGCCAGGGCGAACGCGCTCCTTCCAGCGAAGTAAAAATGCATTTGCGAATTTACGCCGCGCGAAAAGACGTTGCGGCTGTGTGTCACGCTCATCCGCCCGTATCGACTTCTTTTGCTTGCGCCGGCATTGGTCTCGACCGACCGATTTATCCTGAAGCCCTCGTAAACTTGGGAGCGGTGCCCTGCGTCCCTTACGAAATTCCCGGCTCTCAGAAACTCGCCGACGCCATTGCTCCCTACGTTCAGAATCATAACGCTATTTTGCTGGCGAATCACGGCGCAGTTACTTGGGGCGCGTCGCTCATGGAGGCTTGGTATCGCATGGAGTCTGCGGAGCATTACGCAATGATACTTATGTACACCGGCATTATCGGGCGGGCGAATGAACTTTCACGCGAACAGATAAATGCGCTGATTCCAAATGGCGGAGGTAAATGCCCGTGAACATCATGAATTACGAAACTGTAGCTTTCGACGAACAAAAAGACGCGCTACTTATCCTCGACCAAACGAAACTGCCCGCCGAAGTAAAAATTTTGCGGCTGACGGAGCAAAAAAATATTTGGCAGGCAATTTATCTGTTGCAAGTGCGCGGTGCGCCAGCAATCGGCGTGGCGGCTGCTTTCGGGCTGTACTTAGCGGCAAAAAATATTCGGGCGGCGACGTGGAAAGAATTTTTTCCGCCATTCCACGCGGCAAAAGAATATTTGAACTCCGCGCGACCAACGGCGGTTAATTTGTCTTGGGCATTGAACCGCATGGAAAAAATTGCCGTCGACAATCAAAAAAAATCCGTCCCCGAAATCAAAGAGCTGTTGCGCAAGGAAGCCGCCGCGATTAAGGCGGAAGATATATGGATGTGCCGGCAAATCGGCGAACACGGGCTAACTTTGCTAAAGGACGGCGACGGAATTTTGACTCACTGCAACGCGGGGCAGCTGGCTACTTCAAAATACGGCACGGCTCTGGCTCCGATTCACCTTGGACGCGAACGCGGCATGAACTTTAAAGTTTTCTGCGACGAAACACGCCCATTGCTGCAAGGCGTCAGGCTCTCCGCTTTTGAGCTTATGGCGGACGGCGTCGACACCACGGTAATTTGCGACAACATGGCGGCACAAGTCCTGAAGAACGGCTGGATAAACGCGGTTTTCGTCGGCTGTGACAGGGTGGCGGCTAACGGCGACGCTTGCAACAAAATCGGCACGTCGGGCGTGGCGATTCTGGCGAAATATTACGGCGTGCCCTTCTACGTGCTCGGTCCCACGTCGACAATCGACATGAGCATAGACAAGGGCGACGAAATTGTCATCGAACAGCGACCGGCGGAAGAAATAACCGAAATGTGGTATCGTCAGCGCATGGCTCCGCAGGGCGTCAAAGTTTACAATCCCGCGTTTGATGTCGTCGACCACGAACTTATTGCCGGCATTGTCACGGAATACGGTATCGCCCGTCCGCCCTTCCGCGAAAGTCTGCAAGAAATTTTCCGCAAAAAATTTTTGGGGTGACGGCTGTGCTCGAAACGAAATTTGTAAACGACATCGCGGGGAAATTTTTCGTGCCCGCATATCAGCGCGGATATCGCTGGGGCAAGGTCGAAGTAAATCGTTTACTTGACGACGTTTATAATTTGAGCAAATACGACGAGCGGCGCAACTATTGCCTCCAGCCGATTGTTGTAAAAAAGTTGGGCGACGACGAATTTGAACTTGTCGACGGTCAGCAACGTTTGACGACGATTTTTTTGATTTATAAGTACATGTTCGAGGAGGGCGGCAGATTTTTTGGCGAGCCGAAATTTTCGCTGGACTACGAGACCCGCAAAGGTTCAAAAAATTTTCTGGCGAACGTCGACTTGGACAAGCGCGAGGACAACATTGACTTTTACTTTATCGCCGACGCCTACGAAAATATCAAAGCGTGGTTCGCGGACAACGGCGAAATTTCCGTAACCATGCCGAAAATTAAAACGCTCTTCGCCGACAACGTGAAAATTATTTGGTACGAAGTCGACGCGACCGAAGACGCCGCCGCAATGTTCACGCGCCTCAATATCGGCAAAATTCCCTTGACAAATTCCGAGCTGGTTAAGGCAAATTTCCTCAGCGCGGAAAGCGACGCGCGCCGCCAAGACGAAATCGCCCTGCAGTGGGACAATCTCGAAAAGGAATTGCACAACGATTCGCTGTGGTATTTCCTCACGAACAATTCAACGGAAAAATATCAGACGCGCATTGATTTGATTTTGGATTTGATGTCCAGCAAGCGACTCGACGACAAGGAAAAATATTCTACATTTTTTTATTTCGACGACCTGAAGCGGCAGGGCAAGGACTTAAATTCCATTTGGCAGGAAATCGTGCGGAATTTTTTGTTGCTAAAGGATTGGCGCGAGAATCACGAGTTTTATCACAAAATCGGCTACCTTATCGCCTCCGGCTACAAAAATCTTTCCGACATTTACGCGGAGTTTCATGGCAAGACTAAGAAAAAATTTTTGGCGCGGCTCGACGAACTTATCAAGGCGAGTGTCAAGTTGGAGGCGGGGAAAAATTATTCCGATTGGAACTACAACGACGATGCCGAAAAAATTCGCCGGCTACTGTTGCTGTTTAACGTCGAATCTGTGCGGCAAAACGGCGAGCAATCGCAGTGGTTCCCGTTCGACAAATACAAGTTCGGCGACAAGGGAAAAAATTCGTGGAGCTTGGAGCACATTCACGCGGTCAATTCGCAGGACAGAGGCAATCAGGAGCAGTGGCGCGAGTGGCTCAAACTTCATCGGGCGTCGTTGGAAAATTTCCCCGACGAAAATAAATTTCTCCTTGACGAAATCGACAAGCTGCTTGCCGTCAAAGATATTCGCGGCGAAAAATTTCTGGGATTGCGGCAAAAAATTCTCAAGAAACTTTCGCCCGAAGACATCAGCGACGACGTCGACTCAATCGCCAATCTTGCCCTGCTCAAATGCGAAAATAATTCCGCGCTCGGCAACTCGGTCTTCGACGTGAAGCGCAACGAAATTATCGAGCTGGATAAAAATGGCGCGTTCATTCCTTTTTGCACGAAGATGGCGTTCCTAAAATACTACACTAAGGCGGAGAAGAATCAAATTCATTTCTGGTCAGCGACCGACCGCCGCGCCTACCTCGGAGCGATTAACCGCGTACTGAAAAATTTTTTGGCGGAGCCGATTAAGGAGGGATAACATGCCCGAATCACTGCAGACGTTTATAAATATTTTTCAAGGCAACGTTCGCCGAATAATTATCCCGAACATTCAACGCGACTACGCGCAGGGCAGGAATACTGATGAAATTCGGCGCGTTCGCTCCAGATTTTTGGACGCGCTCTATAAAGCCGTCACGACCGGCACGAAAATTAAACTGGATTTCGTTTACGGCGACTTGAGCGACAACGGAACTTTGACGCCGCTAGACGGGCAACAACGCTTGACGACGCTTTTCCTCCTGCACTGGTACGCCGCCAAAAAAGAAAATGTTCCTGCCGACGAGACCGCTTGCCTTAAAAATTTTTCCTACGACACGCGCCCCGATTCCCGCAAGTTTTGCAAATTTCTGATTGACGCTGAAGTTTCTTTCGACGCGGAAAATTTATCGGCGGAGCTGGAAAATTTAGCGGGCTTCCCGCTCGGTTGGAAGAAGGACCCGACTATCAGCTCCATGTTCGTCATGCTTGACGACATTCACGAAAAATTTCGCGGCGTGGAAAATCTTTGGGGCAAACTCGCGGGCGGCGCGATTTCTTTTTATTTCCTGTCGATTAAGGACATGGGCTTGACCGATGAACTTTATATCACGATGAATTCGCGCGGCAAACCCTTGACGGACTTTGAACACTTCAAGGCGGAATTTAAAAGCAAACTCGACGAACTCGACCGCGAACTTTCCGCCCGAATCATTTTGAAAATCGACACGGCTTGGACGGATTTGTTATGGACTTATCGCGACGCGAACAATCTGATTGACGACGGCTTTTTGGCGTATTTCAATTTTCTGTGCGACGTGATTCTCTATCGCAAGGGCGGCACGCCGCAGGGCAAGAGCCGCGACCCGTTCGATTTGTTGGAAGAATTTTTCGGCGGCGACGCCATGGAAAATATTTTGTTCATGGAAAAAAGTTTTGATTGCTGGTGTGAGCTTGCCGCGCAGGAAAAAATTTCCTACTTCTTTGCCGACCGTGTGAGCCGTGGCAGCCGTAGCGATAAAACCGTCAATCGCCACGTGTCGGACAAAATTATAACTTACTCCAGCGACGCGGATTTTTTCGGTGACTGCATACGCTCCGGCAAAAATTTTTCGCTCGGCAAAGTCGTCATGCTCTACGCCTTCCAAACTTATCTGCTCAATCGCGAAAAAATTTCTGAC
Source organism: Selenomonadaceae bacterium (assembly GCA_017529935.1). Taxonomy (GTDB): domain Bacteria; phylum Bacillota; class Negativicutes; order Selenomonadales; family Selenomonadaceae; genus Quinella. The sequence continues at coordinate 1,555 of JAFXNB010000070.1, read as the reverse complement.
GCGGACTTTCGGCGGCGGATTCGTATCGTGAACAATTTGGTGACGAATTCCGGCGACGCGGAGCTTAGCAACAGCGAGAAACGCAACAACGGCAACCGGATTCCCGCCATGCTTGAACAGGTCGACAGCATATTACTGCGCGGAAAAATTCTTCAGCGCAAGGAAATTAAAACCGCCAACGCTTACAACTTCAACGAGATTCAGCTGGAGGAGGAACGCAAAAAAATTTCATGGACGACGGACAATCCCGACAAGGCGGCGGCTCTCTTCGAGCTGGAGGATCATTATCTTTTGGGCGGGCAGATTGGCATCGTCGGCTTGAATTGTCCCGAAAATTTCAAGCGGTTTATCTCGCTGTTCGAGTGTGATTACGACAAAATCACTTGCGCGTTATTGGCGACGGGCGACTATCAGCAGGTCGAAAACGGCAAGCGTTATCAGTTCGACTCCACGCGGGCGCAGTCTTGGCAAAATCTTTTTCACCGGAGCGGGCTGGTTAAAAATTTTGATGACACGCAGGAAACTTTGGATAAACTTTTGAGCGGCGCGGAAAAATTTTCGGACGATTATCTCCAAAAAATTATCGACGATTATCTTGCCGCGTGCGAGCGCAAATCTGAATTCGAGTGGACGTATTATTTTATCAAGTACAAAGATTTTCGTCCGCCGCGCTACGGAAAATATTGGTGGGAAAATTTTGGGGAAGAGCCGTATTGTTTCGTGACGCTGTCCGAGCAACTGAAGCGGTCGACAAAATCTTATCAGCCGTTCTTGAAGGCGGCGGGTGTCGGCGAACTTTCGCGCGAAGATTTGGGCATGCGGCTTTACTTTGGTGAACGTTACGTCGTGTGCGAAAATGATTCATACGTCGTAAAAAATTCTGCGACGGAAGCCGAGGAAGACCGCTTGAAAATAAATCAGCGCGGCGGCATTGACACGGAGGATAGAATAGAAAAGTTCAAGGATTGGATAAAAAATTTTTGAGGTGATTAGTTTGAAGTATGAAGCAGTTATCGGATTGGAAATTCACAGCGAATTGAAGACCGCGACGAAAATTTTCTGCGGGTGCGCCACGACTTTTGGCGCGGAGCAAAATACTCACGTGTGTCCGGTGTGTTTGGGCTTGCCGGGCGTTTTGCCGACGATTAATCGGCGCGTGGTGGAGTTCGCGATTAAAGCCGGACTCGCTACGAATTGCAAAATCAACAAGTACAGCAAATTCGACAGAAAAAATTATTACTATCCCGACTTGCCGAAAAATTGGCAGACGTCGCAATACGATTTGCCGATTGCCTACGCGGGGCACGTGGAGATTGACGTTGACGGGCAGAAAAAAATCGTCCGCCTCACACGCATTCACATGGAGGAGGACGCCGGCAAGCTCGTTCACAGTGGCACGACGATTAAAGACTCCGCAAGCTCCAACGTCGACTACAACCGCACGGGCGTCCCGCTGATTGAAATCGTCAGCGAACCCGACATGCACTCCGCCGCCGAAGCCCGCGCTTACATGGAAAAAATCAAGGCGATTCTCGAATATATCGACGTTTCAAAT
>JAFXNB010000069.1 GCA_017529935.1 Selenomonadaceae bacterium | reverse complement strand
GTTCACACTGCCCTGGACGCGGGCATTGATTTAATCGTCGCGGGCGCGGGCTTTTCACGCGATATTTTCGGGCTGGGAAGGGAATCCGGCACGCCGATAGTCCCGATAGTTTCCTCTGTCAAGCTGGCGAAAATTTCACAAAAACTCGGAGCGGCGGCAGTGGTCGTCGAGGGCAAGGAAGCCGGCGGACACCTCGGCACGGATATTTCCGTTCGCGAGCTGATTGAACCGATACGCGCCGCAGTGTCAATCCCCGTAATCGCGGCGGGCGGCGTGCTCACCGGCAAAGATATAGTCGACGTGCTGAAAATGGGCGCAAACGGCGTACAAATGGGTTCACGATTTGCGGCGAGCGTGGAGGCAAACGGCGCACCTAGCTTGAAGGAATATTACCTTAAATCGCAACCGGAAGATGTCGTCGTAATTCAAAGCCCCGTCGGTTTGCCCGGTCGGGCTGTGCGAACGCCCTTTTCTAAGCGCGTGATGGCAGGTCGTGTTCCGCCTAAAATTTGCGATTCGTGCCTGAAAGCTTGCAAGCACAATTTCTGCATCGTCCGAGCACTCACGAGGGCGCAGCAGGGCGACTTGGAAACGGGGCTTGTGTTCACGGGCGAATACATGCCGCGAATCAAAGAAATTTTGCCTGTCAAGGAAATTATCCGTCAACTTGTCACGGAGGCGGAAGAGGTTTACTCATGACGGATACTCAAGCTATTAACGAACTGATTCAAAATTATGCGGCGTCGATTTGCAGTTGCGACATTGATAAAGCCGCCGAAATTTGGCAGACGGACGAGCGCACAACTTTTATTCACCCTTTGGGCACCGAATGCGGTTGGGAATCCGTCAAAAATAATTTCTACGGCAAAATTATGCACGGCATGTTTTCCGAACGCAAATTGATTATCCGCGACACTCTGACAGAAATTTACGACGACGCGGCAGTTGCGATATTCCAATGGGATTTCTTCGCTGTCAAACGCGCCGACGGCAACAATATCGAAACGCACGGGCGCGAATCGCAAGTTTATCGACGCGTCGCGGGCAGTTGGAAAATAATTCACGGACACTACTCAAACATGCCGATAACACTTTGACAAAAAAAATCCCCGACGGTCGCGAAAGACTGCGGGGAAATTTTTTTTTGTCAACCAAAAAAGCAACGTGACGTTGCATCCAGTGTGCGCATCCATATTTTTTTAGCCTAAAAATAGTTTGAAGACCGCTTGAAAATTTTCGTGCGCCGATTGCCAGACAGGTATCAGCGACACGCCGAAGAATAAAATTAAATTCAGAATCACCGTCGCCAAAGAACGTTTCGCCACGGAATAGCACGACAATATGGCGCACACGCACCAAATCGCCAGCTGCCAAATTTCAACTTTTAGCGCGTCCATGTACGCCGAATAAATCAGCACGCCCGTTGCGAGTAAAATTAAAATCGACAGCGCGAGAATCCATTTAAAGCGCGTCGTCATGTGGAAAATCCCGTTGCCGTTCTCGTCTTTTACCTCGTCGAGCGAAGTCACGTCAAATCTTGCGTCGCCCTCGTTGCGCGGCTTCGGTTCGCTCGTTTTATTGAGATTGTCGTCGTTCATAAAATCGCCTCCCGCCATAAACGATTTTAAAATGCCGTCCGCCCTTCGTCAAGGAAAATTTAGGAGATGATTGCTTTGCTTGAATCGGAATTGAAAAAAATTTTGGCGGCGATAAATGCCCGCGACGAAAAAACTTTTAATGAACACGTCGATTTGAAATCGCTGATGGATATTGGCTACGACGAAGCAACCGACGTGCTCGCTAAAAATTGCGCACACTTCCACGAACTTTATCCGCACGATTTATTTTTCAAGTTCGGCGCAAGGATTTTGAGACTTTACAACGATAAATTTCGCGGCGTGCACCTCGGATTGATTAAAAAAGTTATCGCCGCCTACTTCGACGGGAGTTTTAAAGACGCCAAAACTTTTTCCGCGACGCCGATTAAATTTCTTACCGCCGAGCTGAATAATTTGCTTAAAGCCGTCCGCGCAGACTTCGGCGAAGAAAAAATTTCGGGCGACGTGGCGACGCTTGCCGTTAAAATGGTCGGCGACTCCTCAAGCTACGGCAAAATGATTGGCGTGCTGAATTTTGTTTTGGAATTCGACAGGCGCGGCGACGAGTGGCGACTCAACAAAATAAAAAATGTCGAAGAACTGGTACCGCCAATTCTCGACATCGCGGAAAAATATTGGCCCGCGTCATGGGACTTGGGCATCAAGCTTTAAGAAATTAATTCTTCGCGGATAAAAATCAGATTCTCGCCCCTGAACGCGAAAAACCATTTGTATTTCGACACCGCCTTAAAAAATTCGTAGGAACAGCCGCGCTTCATTCTGTCATGCAATTCAATCGTCAGCACTTTGACTTTCGGGAGCCATTCGTCGACATCGGGCGCGGAAAAAACTTCCTTCTCTGCGCCTTCAATGTCAATTTTAAGCAAATCAATTTCGTCGAAACTGGATTCAGCAAGGAGTTTGGCAACGGTCGTCGTTTTAAAAGCGTCGGGGTCGTCGGGCGTCGTCTCGAACGTCATAAAGCCCGCGATGCCGAAGCCCTTGTCCTCCACGCGGATAAAAGTTTCTTTGTCCCACAGCGCGGACTTGAGCGGGTGAATATTATCGTAAAACGCCGTGTTGAACTTCAAGAGCTTGAAATTATTTTTTTCAGGCTCGACGGAATAAATCTGCGCGGCAGGATATTTATTCGCGAAGTAAACCGCCGTGCAACCGATATTTCCGCCGCAATCCAGAATCAATTTCGGCTGAAAATTTTCAATCGGCAACAGATATTCTTGCAAATCGAAAATCGAATCGACAATCGGCTTGTCATTCGGACGATAAGCAAACGGCGTTTGAACTCCATTTACCAAAGTCACCTTAATTCCGTTTGGAAAGAAACTGTTACCCGAAACGGGAGTATCATTTTTCGGCATGGTTAAAACCTCCGATTATTTATTCCTGCCGCAACAATTTTTATATTTTTTGCCGGAGCCGCACGGACACGGGTCGTTGCGGCCAATTTTTTTGCCGTCGGCGGTCTTTGCACGCTTTTGACTTTCAGCAGGAGAAACTTCGCCGCCATGAGACGCCCGCGCAGTTTGTAAACGGTCTTCAACCTTCGCTTGTTCGCGGCGAACGACCGATTCAGCCTCGCGCACGTCTTTTTCCGAAGGTTCGGGCGGAATTTCTTCTTCTTTTTGCTCTGAAGGCGGCGGAGCTTGCTGAACAACCGCCACGTGATACATTGTCGTCGCGATTTGGTCTTGAATTGCGCCCGTCATCTCCTCGAACATCGCTAACGCCTCAATTTTGTATTCGACAAGCGGCGCACGCTGTCCATATGCCCGCAAATTGATTCCCTCGCGCAACATGTCCATGTGGTCAAGGTGCTCCATCCATTTATTGTCGACGATTCGCAACATGACGACTTTTTCAAGCTCACGCATGACTTGTTCCGTAAACATTACCTCGCGTTGTTTGTATGTGTCCTCCGCAAGCTTTTCTAAGTGCTCTTTGAGTTCGTCGCGGCTCAATTTTTCCAGCTCCGAAACTTTTAACGCTCCGATTGGCGCAAAAATTTTCTCCGCGTCCTTTACAAGCTCGTCAAGTTGCCATTCTTCCGGATAAAGTTTTTCGTTCGCGTATTGATTCATTTCTTGCTTGATTATGTGGTTGACCATGCCGCGAATATTGTCCCGCAAATTCTCTCCGCGCAAAATTTTCCGCCGTTCGCCGTACATTATCTCGCGTTGCTGATTCATTACGTCATCATATTCCAAAACGTGCTTGCGAATGTCAAAATTGCGCGCCTCAACTTTTTTCTGCGCATTTTCAATCGACCGCGTTACTAAAGTGTGCTCAATCGGCTCGTCTTCTTCCATTCCTAACTTGTCCATGATTTTTGCGATTGTTTCCGACGCGAAAAGCCGCATTAAATCATCTTCCAGCGAAATATAGAACCGAGATTCGCCAGGATCGCCTTGACGACCGGAACGACCGCGTAATTGGTTATCAATTCGCCGCGATTCGTGCCTCTCCGTGCCAATTATAAACAATCCGCCCAATTCGGGGACGCCCTCGCCAAGTTTTATGTCTGTTCCGCGCCCCGCCATGTTCGTCGCGATGGTTACAACGCCTTTTTGCCCCGCATCTGCTACGATTTGCGCTTCCTTCTCGTGAAATTTCGCATTTAAAACGCTGTGAGGTATGCCGCGCTTCTTAAGATAGCCGCTAAGCTCTTCAGATTGCTCAATCGACGTGGTGCCGATAAGGACGGGCTGCCCTTTTGTGTGCACGCGCTCAACTTCATTGGCGACGGCGCGATATTTGGCGCGTTTGTTCTTATAAACAACGTCGGGGTGGTCTGTGCGGCGTACGGGCTTGTTCGTGGGGATTACAACGACCGGAAGCTTGTAAATTTTTAAAAATTCGTCCTCCTCGGTCTTAGCTGTGCCAGTCATGCCCGCTAATTTGTCGTACATGCGGAAATAATTCTGGAAAGTTATCGTCGCCAGCGTTTGTGACTCGCGTTGAATCTTTACGCCCTCTTTTGCCTCGATTGCTTGATGAAGTCCGTCAGAATATCTGCGCCCAGTCATCAATCGCCCTGTAAATTCGTCCACAATTATAATTTCGTCGTCGCGAACAACATAATCGCGGTCGCGTTTCATCAATGCCTTAGCTCGCAATGCCATCGTGAAGCAGTGACTTAGCTCGATATTCTCCGGCGCGTAAAGATTTTGTATTCCTAAGAACTTTTCTATCTTCGGAACGACTTCATCGCTCGGCGCAACGGTTTTTTGTTTCTCATCGACTTTATAATCGTCGCCCTCTTTTAAATTCGCAACCGCTCGCGCCATTACCGAATACATTTCCGTAGATTTCGCGCCGGGTCCGGAGATAATCAGCGGAGTTCGTGCCTCGTCAATCAAAATCGAGTCAACTTCGTCGACAATCGCGTAATGTAACGGTCGTTGAACCATTTGCTCCTCTTGAATAACCATGTTATCGCGCAAATAGTCAAATCCGAACTCGTTATTGGTGCCAAACGTGACATCGCAGCTGTAAGCGTGCTTTCTTTCGGGAAAATCCATGTCGTGAAGGATTAAACCGACGCTCAAGCCCAAAAAATTGTAAAGTTGCCCCATCCATTCGCTATCGCGCCGCGCCAGATAATCATTTACCGTCACCATGTGCACGCCTTTGCCTTCAAGCGCGTTTAAATACACCGGCAACGTCGCAACTAACGTTTTTCCTTCGCCCGTCTTCATTTCGGCTATTTTTCCTTCGTGCAGACACATTCCGCCCATTAACTGAACGTCAAAATGCCTCATTCCGAGTACTCGCCGCGACGCCTCACGGCAAACAGCGAACGCTTCGGGCAAAATATCGTTCAAAGTTTCGCCCGCCGCTAATCTTTCGCGAAATTTTTCTGTCGAAGAGGCTAATTTGTCGTCCGTGTAGTTCTGAAGTCCCGCCTCAAGCGCGTTGACTTTATCGACAGTCTTTTGAAGACGTTTTATTTCCTTGTCGTTGTTGTCTCCCAAAAATCTTTTAGTTATTCCTTTAAAAAATCCGAACAATGCTATCACTCCCGGCAAAATTTTCCTTATCATAGCAAAAAAAAACCTCCGCCGCAAATTTTGGCAGAGGTTTTATTTTTTTATAGATAATCCCACGGGCTGACGGGTTCTCCGCATAATCTAACCTCAAAATGGCAGTGAGGACCCGTTGAATTGCCCGTCGAGCCGCAATAAGCAATGACATCGCCCTGATTGACCGTTTGACCGACGCCAACCGCTAAACTTTCGTTGTGACCGTACAATGTGACGATTCCGCCGCCGTGATCAATCATTATCGTGTTGCCGTAGCCGCCAATCCAGCCCGATTCAATCACTACACCGCTTGCCGCCGCGCAAATCGGTACTCCATAGTCCGCGCCAATGTCAAGTCCGCTGTGAAACCGCGCGCTACCAAAAATCGGGTGCGTTCTCCAGCCAAATTCCGAAGTTATAGGGCCGCTAACTGGCCAAATCATTCCGCCACCGAAATTAGCCGGTCGTTGATAGCTGTTAGCTTGTGGATTAGCTTCAATTTCTGCTTGACGACGCGCTTCTTCCGCCGCACGACGCATTTCCTCCTCTTTTTCGTGAATCAATCGCCCAACTTCCGCACTCGACGCCATCATCTCATCATATTGACGGTCATAAACGTCTTTATCGTTCTGCATTAAGTCAATTAACGCCTGTTGCTTAGCGACTTTCTCCAATTTAACTTCCATAGCCGCTTGAGCTTTGGTTGCAAGTTCTTCTTGAATGCGTTTATCCGCTTCAAGTTGCTTGCCGACCTCTTTTATCTCCTTTTGATAAGCTAAAACGTCCGCGACTAGCTCCGAATCGCGAATCATCACGCGCTTTAGCAAATCCATGCGCGTTAAAAAGTCTCCAAAGTCTTGCGCACCAAATAAAACGTCCAGATATGAAATTTGCCCGTTAATATAGATGTCGCGCACTCTTTTTTTTAATACTGCGTGCTTTTCGTTAAGCTCCTCGGTGACTTCGACAAGTTTTGTTTCGTTTTCGTCGATTCGATATAAAGTTTCGTCCAACGCGGCTTGTTTTTCCTCATAATCGGTCGTCGCAACGTAGGCATCTTCGTCCAATTCGCGTTTTAACTCCGAAACCGAATCAATTTTCCCTTGAATCAATTCAGAAACCGCGCGAGCTTTCTCTGCTTCCTGTTCGTAGGCTGCTTTTTCCTCTTCGAGCTGTTGAATTTCTTCTTCTTCGTCTGCAAAAACCGTTGCGCTTGTCAAAAATAAAATCGCCGCGCATATTATAAAAAAATTCCTCATTCCTAATTCCTCATTCCTAATTATTTAAACCTCCATGAAACGTTTAAGCGAGACCGTGCTGCCTAAAATGCCGATAAAAATTCCCGCGCAGATTAATGCGATTGTCACGTAATTCATAAACGGATACTGCTCAACCATCGGAAAAAACGCTAAAGACTCGTAAATTTTTTCTGTCATAGCCGAATAAAAGCTCCGAAGTGCCAAAGCACTCACTCCGCCGCCGATTGTGCCCAATGCCACACCCTCAAAGATAAATGGCCAGCGAATAAACCAATCTGTCGCGCCAACGTACTTCATAATCGCGATTTCTTTGCGGCGAGCGAATACTGTTAGGCGGATTGTGTTTGAAATTATAAAAACCGTCGCGAAAAGGAGCAATCCCATTAAAATAAGTCCAAAAAATCTAATTAGGTGTGTGAGTTCAAAGAGATTCGCCGCAACATCTTGCCCGTATTTAACTTCGTCGACGCCGTAAAGGTCAGAAATTGCCGCCGCAGTCTTTTTTACGTCGTCAGCACTTGTTACGGTGACCAAAAAAGAATTCGGCAGGGGATTTGTTTCGCCGAGCGCGTCCAAAATTTTTTTATTTTCGCCTAAACGCTCTTGTAATTTCTTCAAAGCCTCTTCGCGCGGCACATATTCGACTGCAGAAACGCTTTTCATTGCGCGAGTCATCTTTTCAATTTCATTTCGCCCTTGTTCTGGCAGATTATCGTTTATGTAGACTGAAATTTGAACTTGGCTTTCGAGCGACGACGCCATTTTATTCATATTCATGACAATAATCAGAAAAACGCCCAGCACGAACAGCGAAACCGCCACCGTTCCGATTGAAGCGAACGTCATCCAGCGATTTCTAATCATCGACAGGAGAACTTCGCGAAAATAATATTCGATTGTCTGTATTTTCATCAAACCAACTCCTTGAACCGATTATATCATGAAAAAATAATTTGGCATGAAATTTTTTTGCAATAATCACATCTCGGCGGCGTCGAAGATGATTTTCGGGCTTTGAAAGCAATTTTTAGGCGTTGAAGATGATTTTCGGGCTTTGAAAGCGATTTTGAACGTTGAAAAGAGGTTTGAAAGGCATTTTGGAGGCTCATTTTACGTTTTCCAATATATTGGATTTTGTATCGCGCCATTATGCGGTTTTTTAGGCACGTACAAAAATCAGAAATCGCCTCGAAAGTCATTTTGAACGTCAAAAACAGGTTTGAAAGGCATTTTGGAGGCTCATTTTACGTTTTCCAATATATTGGATTTTGTATCGCGCCATTATGCGGGTTTTTCGGCACGTACAAAAATCAGGGCAAATTTTTCGGTACAAATGAAGAAATCCCAAATACTGGATTTTAACAAGAGACTATGCAGCGGGCGATTTTTTTGCTATCATGAGGGAAATTTTTGCGAGGAGAAATCGATATGTCAAACGTCGTGACGATAACGGGCGTGAAAAAACTTTATAAAATGGGCTCGGAGACGGTTGCCGCGCTAAACGGCGTGGATTTAGTCATCGACGCGGGCGAATTCGTCGCGCTGATAGGTCCTTCGGGCAGCGGCAAGTCAACTTTGATGAATATTTTAGGTTGCCTCGACCGCCCGACTGTTGGCTCTTACAAATTGCTTGGACAAGAAGTCAGCGGGCTAAGCGACGACGAACTTGCGCGAATCAGGAATAAAACTATCGGTTTCGTCTTCCAAAATTTTAATCTGCTACCGAAATTGACGAGTTTGGAGAATGTAGCACTTCCTGCGGTTTATGCGGGCATTGGAACTAAGGAGCGATTGTCAATGGCAATGGACGCGCTGAAAAAAGTTTCGTTGGAAGACCGCGCACAACATTTGCCGGGCGAATTATCGGGCGGACAACGTCAAAGAGTGGCAATCGCGCGGGCAATCGCAATGAAACCGGCAATTTTAATGGCAGACGAGCCGACGGGCAATTTAGACACGAAATCGACGGGCGAAATCATGGAAATTTTCCGCGACCTGCACAAAACCGGCTCAACAATAATTTTAGTCACGCACGAACCGGACATTGCGCAGGCGGCAGACCGTCAAATCCTCGTCAAGGACGGGCAAATCACCATGGACATTTCCAAAGGCTCAAGCGAAGTCATCGACATTGTTTAAGGAGGAATTTTTATGGAAGTCCCGAAAATTTCTATTCTTATCCCAACTTACAACCGCAAACACTATATCGCGGACGCAATCGACAGCGTACTCAATCAAACGTTCCAGGATTTTGAAATTGTCGTTCGTGATGACGGTTCAACGGACAACACACTCGAATTTTTGCAACAGCGATACCCAAAAGAAATTTCTTCCGGCAAATTGCGCCTAAAAAGCAATCCAAAAAACCTCGGCGAGAATTCCACTTCAATAAAACTTATAATGGATTCGTTAGGGAAATATTTTGCGATTTTACACAGCGACGATATGTATTTGCCGCACGCTCTGCAATATTTTTGGGAAACCGCCGAAACTTACAATGCCGACGTGGTTCACACAATCAGATTTTTAAAATCTCCGCCGGGCGGCGTCATAAAAGAGGGAACTCCTTTGCAAATTATGTCGCCGGAAGTTAGGAAAGTCGAAAAAATAACCGTCATGCCCGACGATCAACTTTCACGCTTCGAGGAGTTCTTTTATTCCTCGCTTTACTTCGGGGACATTCCATATACTCTTTTCCGCCGCGAATTTGTCTTCGACAACAGAATTTTAATCGAAACTCGCTGTTCTAATTTGTGGTGGCTCTTATTGGCTAAAGTTTACGTTAAAACGCCCGTGATTTACTACATTTATCGGAATGCGCCGGACGCGAAGACCAATAATACTTCAACTTCGAGCGCAAACCTGTTTCCGATTGAAAAACTTGAGAAACATATCGACGACTTAATTGAAATGGGACGTACATTTGATAAGCACGCCGCAGATTTTGAAATTTTTAGGGCGCATCCGGAGTTTGGCGACATGATAAAGGCTCGTTCGTTCAATGTTATGACTCACTGCTGGATTAAGGACAGAAATTTTTATCCAAACAAGAGAATTCCGCCGCAAGTTCGCCAAATCGTCGAGAAAACGTTTAAAAAACACTTCGGAGAGAATGCTTCCTACCCGATTTTCCTTTTTCACTGCTTTAACTTGTTGCCGAGTGCTTATGGCGTCGAAAAAGCCTTTATAATACCCCC
>JAFXNB010000068.1 GCA_017529935.1 Selenomonadaceae bacterium | reverse complement strand
TCCCGCCGTCGAAATTCTTCAGCACAAGGAAATTCTTCTCGCCTAAAAAATTTTCGTAAACAAAAAAACCTTCTGCGATATTTTCGGGGCGGCTGGTGCAAACAAATTGAACACGCTCACCGACGAACTCAAAGCTAGCGGCGCGGAATATTGCGATTGCGGCGCGTGTGCTCCCGCCGTCGAAATTCTTCAGCACAAGGAAATTCTTCTCGCCTAAAAAATTTTCGTAAACAAAAAAACCTTCTGCGATATTTTCGGGGCGGCTGGTGCAAACAAATTCGCCGCGCATGCCGATGAACTTAAAGCCAGCGGCGCGGAATATTGCGATTGCGGCGCGTGTGCTCCCGCCGTCGAAATTCTTCAGCACAAGGAAATTCTTCTCGCCTAAAAAATTTTCGTAAACAAAAAAACCTTCTGCGGTAAAACTGCCACAGGAGGTTTTTTTGATTAGGTTAGCTTGCCCCGTGTCCCGCGCGTGGTGTATGATTGGCGCGAGGTGATTTTAAATGTGTTTAGCCTTTCCAGCAAAAGTTTTGGAGATTGACGGCGATTTAGCGACAGTCGAACGGTCGGGCGTCAAGCGGGCGGCAAGTTTAATGCTCCTGCCCGAAGCCAAAGTCGGCGATTTTGTTCTGATTCACGCGGGCTTTGCAATGCAAGTAATCGACGAGCGCGAAGTCCAAATACGCGACGCACTTGTTGCGGAAATGAACGGCGCACCACGAACCGTTGAAAGTCTCGCCACGTGATAAAGTTCATTGCCGTTGAAATTTTTCCAGCTCCCGCCGTAACTGCGCAATCTCAAGTCGTTGGAGATTAAATTTGTTGAAAAGTTGCGCGACGAATTCGGCGTTGTCGGGGTGAAATTCTCGTTTAACAAAATCATTGAGCGTGAACTCAGGAAACCGCGAATAAAATCGTTCCAAAGATCTTGAAACTTCCTTAAAATAAAAATTTGACACGGTATAGCGATAATCTAGATTCTCCGCAAAAAAATTAAAGTTGTCCATGACTTTAGCGAACTCATTTAAGCCGTCATTCATGACGCGCAACCACTTATGGAAACCCACGGGAGCCTCATCGAATTGTTTATGCGAAACAGAATCCTCCCGTTGCCGGTAAATGTAGGTTACGTTCGGCACGCGCAGAAATTTTTCCGCCGAACAGAGAATTGCAAAGCTGAAAACCATGTCCTCGTTGTTGAGCAGCCGTGGAAATTGAATTTGGTTGCCGACAAGAAAAAGCCGCTTGCAAAACATGGTAAACGATTCCCAGTTGTAGCCGCGTTTTATCCAATTAACGATTCGTTGCGCCAGGTCTGTCGTTTCAAAAGTCGGCGCGGCGATAATGGGCAACTTTTGCCGCGTGCAGATAACTAAATCTTTCTCGTCGTAAAGCATGAGAAAAGTATCCGTGTGAACGACGTCCGCTTGATTTTCTTCGGCAAGGGTGGTCAGCTCCTCCAGCGCGGTCTGCGTAAAAAAATCGTCGCTGTCAAGGAAGGCGATATATTTTCCGCAAGCAACTTGAATGCCGATATTGCGCGGAAAGCCGGGAGTCGCCGTGTTTTTCGGCAACTCGACAAGGTGCAGATTTATTCCTTCCGCAGAAAATTTCGGCGCGTAACTTTCGACGACTTCAACGGAATTATCGGTGGAGCAATCGTCAACGATGATGACTTCAAAATCTTTCAGCGTTTGGTAAAGCAAACTCTCCAGCGTCTGCGGGATAAATTTTTCGGCGTTGTACATGGGGATAATCAGTGATACGAGCGGAATTTTTTCTGTTGACATTAAATCACTCCTCGCCGATTATGCGAACTTCAGGGGAGAGCATGACGCCATGAAATTCACAGACGCGCCGCTTGACTTCCTCAATCAGATTCAAAACGTCCGTGGCAGTCGCGTCGCCCGTGTTCACGACAAAGCCCGCGTGTTTTTCGGAGACCATCGCGCCGCCGATTTTTAAGCCCTTCAAGCCCGCCTTGTCAATCAGCGTGCCCGCGAAGTGACCTTTGGGGCGTTTGAACGTAGAGCCGGCACTGGGCAAATCGAGCGGCTGTCTGCTTTCGCGCCGCTCCGTGAAGTCCGCCATTTTATTTTTTATGTCTTCGATATTGCCGCGCTGGAGAATCAATTCGACTTCGCAAATCGCGCAGCCGTTCTCCTGAAAAATGCTGTGGCGATATTTTAAATCCAAACTCGCGCCGCTGAATTCGACGAAATCGCCGCCGCGTGTGACTGCCTTGACGCTCGCGACGGTATTTTTCATTTCGCCGTCGTAAGCTCCCGCGTTCATGAAAATTGCGCCGCCGATACTGCCGGGAATGCCGACCGCGAACTCCAAACCCGTCAAGCCGTTTTCCGCCGCGAAATTGGAAACGTTCCTAAGCTCCGCGCCCGCGCACGCAACGAGCCTTTGTCCGTCGCAACGCATATTCCCAAAAAATTTCTCCGTGAACTTGACGACCACGCCGCGAATCCCTTTGTCGCGCACCAAAACATTTGAGCCGTTGCCCAAGACGACGCAGGGCAGGCTGAAAAGTTCAATCAGTTTAAAAATCTTCGAGACTTCCTCCGCGCTTGACGGGAAAATTAAAAGATCCGCCTCGCCGCCGATTTTAAAAGTCGTGTACTGGCTCATTGGCGCGTGGAAAATAAATTGCTCGCTCCGTAAAAATTTTTCAAGCTGAGCACCAAAAGTTTCTTCCCAAAGCATTGAGACCGCTCCTTAAACCTTAAGCACGGCACCGGTAGAGGCTGAAGTTGTAAGTTTGGCGTAGCGGGCAAGGTAACCGGTCTTAATCTTCGGTTCGGGCTTCGTCCAAGCTGCGCGGCGTTCGGCAAGTTCCTCGTCTGAAACTTCAAGCTCCAGCTTGCGGTTGGGAATGTCAATAAAAATTTTGTCGCCGTCCTTGACAAGCGCAATCGTGCCGCCTTCCATGGCTTCGGGCGAAATGTGACCAATGCACGCGCCCTGACTCGCGCCGCTAAATCTGCCGTCGGTAATCAAGCCGACTTTCAAGCCCGCGCCCGTTATCGCCGCCGTGGGATTCAACATTTCCTGCATACCGGGACCGCCCTTGGGTCCTTCGTAGCGAATGACAACAACGTCGCCGTCGTGAATTTCGCCCGCCATAATCGCGTTAATCGCCGCCTCCTCGCTGTCGAAACATTTTGCCGCGCCGCGATAAACGAGCATGTCCTCGCTGACCGCCGACGCTTTGACGACCGCATAATCGGGGCAAAGATTTCCCTGCAAAATCGCAATGCCGCCCGTCGCGCGATAGGGATTGTCGACCGTGTGAATCACATCGGAGCGCATAATTTTTGCGTTTTTAATTCTGTCGCCGAGCGTGCCCGTGACGGTGAGTGCGTCAAGGTGCAAAAGATTTTTCTTGGAAAGTTCGTGCATGACGGCGTTGATACCGCCCGCCTCGTCAAGGTCTTGCATGTGGTGACTGCCGGCGGGGCTAAGCTTTGTAATGTAAGGCGTCCGCGCAGAAATTTCGTCAAAGAGCATGGCGGGAATTTTTATGCCGCACTCGTTGGCAATCGCCGTCAAATGTAAAACGGTATTCGACGAGCCGCCAATGCCCATGTCGACGGTTATTGCGTTCTCGAAAGCTTCGCGCGTCAAAATATCTCGCGGGCAAATATTTTTCTCGATAAGCTCCATGATGACTTTGCCGGCGCGTTTTGCCAAAATAAATCTGTCGCCGGTGTAAGCGGCGGGAATCGTGCCGTTGCCGGGCAGAGCCATGCCCAACGCCTCGCTCAAGCAGTTCATCGTATTTGCCGTGAACAGCCCCGCGCAGGAGCCGCAACTCGGACAAGCGTGCGCTTCAAGGTCAGTCATCTCCTCGGCAGACATTTTGCCCGCCGCGAATTTGCCCGCCGCCTCGAACGCTTGAGAGACGCTTATATCTTTGCCGTGGAAACGACCTGCCAACATCGGACCGCCGCTGACGATTATCGACGGGATATTGAGCCGCGCCGCCGCCATCAACATACCCGGCACAACTTTATCGCAGTTCGGAATTAAAATCAGCGCGTCGAAGCCGCTCGCCATAGTCACCGCCTCGATTGAATCGGCGATTAGTTCGCGGCTCGCCAAGGAATATTTCATGCCCGTATGCCCCATTGCAATGCCGTCGCACACGCCGATTGCGGGGAACTCCACGGGCGTGCCACCCGCTGCCGCCACTCCCAATTTTGCCGCCTCGGTTATCGACTTTAAATGCATGTGACCGGGAATAATTTCGTTAAAAGAATTGCACACGCCAATCAGCGGGCGCGCTAGTTCGTCTGCGCCGTAGCCGTTCGCGTGAAATAAACTTCTGTGAGCGCAACGAGTCGCGCCTTTTTTTACAATGTCACTTCTCATTTGCCAAGTTGCCTCCTTGAAAAAATTCTTGAAAATTTTACAGCATTTATCCGCGCCTTGCAACGAAAAATTTTTTGACAAGCCACGACGCGCCGTTTAAAATTGCGGCGAAAAAAATTTTTTGGGAGATGGTGTTAATTGGATGCAAAAAAATTTTGGCTGCACGATTTCATTTCGGAGAAGAGGACGTTCGTTATCCCCGTCTACCAAAGAAATTACGATTGGAAGACGACCAACTGCGAACAGCTCTTAAACGACATCGTGCGAATCATTGAAACCGGCAAGCCTCACTTCATCGGCACGTTCGTTTATCTGGAAAACGCGGGCGCGGACATTTTCCGAGACCTCGTCATAATCGACGGGCAACAGCGAATCACGAGCATCATTCTTTTTGCCAAAGTTCTTTACGATTTGAGCGACGACGAAGATTTGCGCGACGATATTCATTCGACGTTTATTAAGCACAGCAAAGGCGAGCTCAAAGGCAAATGCAAGTTGCGCCCGACTGAATACGACGCAAAACTTTTTGAAAAGCTTATGACCGACACTTTCGACGAAAATAATTTCACGCCGCAAGAAAAAAATTCCGCGCTGTACAGAAATTATCTTTTCTTCCGCGAAAAAATTTCTACCTTCGAGTATACACCGAAAAAATTTTTTAATGCGACTGGAAAGATAACCGTCGTCAGCATTTTGCTTGAAGGAGAAAACCCGCAAGAAATTTTTGAATCGCTCAACTCCACGGGGCTTGACCTTGCCAAGGCGGACTTAATCCGAAACTTTTTGCTCATGCCGCTTGAGTATGACGAGCAGGAAAAACTTTACAAAAGTTATTGGCTAAAGATTGAAGAACTTCTTCGACCGTCGGGCAACGTGGAAAATTTTTTAATTCAATATCTGATAGCCAAACGCAAAAGCGACTCCGTCATGGAAACGAAAAAGCAACGGCTCAGCCCGCGCAATTTGTACGTCGTCTTCAAAGATTTTTTCTTGAAAAATTTTCGCGACGCCCAAGCATGCCTCGAAGATTTATATCGTTACGCAAAATTTTTCCGCCGCGTCATCTTCGACGACGACATAAAGTTTGAAAATCTTTCCGCGCTCGACAAAAAATTTTATGAGCTTGTCTATCAGCTCGACGCAAACAACGCGCCGATTATTTTAATGTATCTGTTCGACCGCTACGAAAAAAATCATTTCGACGAGGCGACCTTTATAAATTTTGTCGACGCGCTCATCTCTCTTGATTTCCGCGCGAAAGTTTGCAAGCACAACGGAATTAATCCGCAGTTCGCCGGCAATGTCCTTGCCCGCCTCGACAGAGAAAATTTTTTGGATGAAAAAATTTTTTGGCGCGCGATAACTTTCGGCAAAGGCACTTACGCTTTCCCCGGCGACAAAGATTTTCAAGCGGCTCTCGTCACGAACAATCTTTACGAGACGATAAAAGGTCACGGCTGCAAATATCTTTTGTACTCTTTGGAGCGGACGGCGCGCGCGAAAGAATTGCCCGCGTATTCGGAGGCGACCGTCGAACACATCTTGCCGCAAAAATTAAACGGCGCGTGGAAAAATTATCTTCGCGAACGCAACGATTTATCCGCGCACGAAATGTTTCTGCACACGCTGGGCAATTTGACTTTAACAGCTTACAACTCGGAGCTAAGCAACGCTGACTTCGACGCCAAGAAAAAAATTTACGAGCAATCGAATTTTTCTTACACGCGCGCTTTGAACAAGTACGACGAATGGACGAGCAAACAAATTCAATCGCGGGCAAGAAGATTGGCGGAGGCGGCGATTAAAATTTGGATACTTCCCGAAGAATTCAATTCGCGCTCAATAAATCTCGGCGACACGTTCAATCTTGATTCGGATTTCGGCGCACTGAAAGGAACGCACCCCGCGACGCTGACAATTTTCAGCACGGAGATGAAAATGCCGTATTGGAACCACATGCTACGCGAAATTGTCCGCCAACTTTACGCGCTCGACAGAGACACTTTCCGCCAAGCCGCCGCCGCCCGAAAAAATTTGTTCACGACGGAGCCGACGGACTTTAAGCTCGACGAAAATTTTTACATGTACACGGGCTTCAGCACGGAAGACTGCTTGAGGATTGCCAAGAGTCTCGCAGAAAAATTCGACAGCCTCGGCGGCACCAATTTTAAAGAGGAAATTTCTTTCACGTTACGCAGATAAAAATTTTGAGCCGCAACTCGGATAAGCGTGCGCCTTAAGGTTACCAGTTCTTTGATTTGTGCCAAAAGCTAGGACTGAACAGCGCAAGCACCGTGAAAATTTCCAAGCGGCTCAAGAACATAAAACCGCACGCGCAAAATTTGCTGAAACTCGGCAATAGGGAATAAGTGCTCGTCGCGCCTTCAATGCCAAAGCCCGGACCGACGCTCGCCATTGTCGAAACGCTCACGCTAACCGCGTCCGTGAATTCAATCCCGTCGAACATCATCACCGCCGCGAATAAAATATCCAGCACCATGACCGCAAAGAAAAATTTCGCCGCGCCGTAGACAATGTCCTCGTCAATCGGTCGCCCACTCAATTTAACTTGCGTGACTAAATTCGGGTGGAGTTTTTGGCGGACGATCAGCGCGACGAACTTGAACAGCAAAATTATTCGCGCAACTTTCAAGCCGCCCGCCGTCGAACCAGCACAGCCGCCCAAAAACATTGTCATCATTAAAAAAGCTTTGCTCAGCGGCGGATAAGCGTCGAAATCATGAGACACAAAGCCCGTCGTCGAACTCAAGCTAGCCACGTGAAAAATCGCCGCCCTTATCGCAAACTCCGGAGTCACCCACATTTCGACCATCAAATCGCACGCCACGACGACCGCCGCCACGGTGATTATCATCAAATACGTTCGGAACTCGGTATTTTTAAAAATCACGCCGACGCCCTTGCGACCCGCCACGACGTACATTGCGAAACTCCCGCTGGAGACGACCATAAAAAACGCCATGCAATATTCCAGATAGGCGTTGCCGTATTCGCTGACGGTGCCATTGTAGACGCCGTAGCCGCCGGTGGCAATCGTGGTCATCGCGTGATTTATCGCAACGAACGGACTCAGCCCGCATAAAAAATAACTGCCCGCGCAAAGTGCCGTCAGCGTCACGTAGATAGAAAAAAGTGCTTTGGCGTTGTCGCGAATCCGCGGCATTTGGCGTTCCTTAGTCGGTCCGGTCGTCTCCGCTTTTAGAATAAACATGCCGCCGCGCCCGAACTGCGGCATTATCGCCATAAAAATTACGACGATGCCCAGCCCGCCGAACCAATTCGACATGCTCCGCCAAAGCAAAATACTGCGCGGCAAAATTTCCACGTCTTCGATAACCGTCGCGCCCGTCCCGCTGAAGCCCGAAAAAGATTCCGTCAAGCTGTCGAGTAAACCTAAATAGCCGCCCGCGAAATACGGCACGAGTCCGAGAATTGAAATTAACATCCAGCCCAAGCCCGTCACCGCTATGCCTTCGCGTATGCCGACGTTGTCTTTGCCCTGCAAGCCGCCGAATCGTTCAAGTTCAAAGGTCGCCGCTAAGCACAAAAAAATTGACAACAAAAACGCCGCCGCGCCGTTGAATTACTCAGCCGTCGCCGCCAAGATAAACGGCGGAACCATCGCCGCGCCGCAGAATAATGTTAAGTAGCCGAGCAAGCCCGCCACAACTCGCCTGTTCATGCTTCCTCCGCAGTGTCGTTTTGCAATGTATTCTATCAATTAATTTGTTTTTAGGCAACGAAAAGACCGCGCAGATTTTTCCGTGCGGTCTAATTTTTATGTGGCGTAAATTTTAAGCAGCCTTGCGAGCCGCGTCAATTTCTTTTTTGGTGACGACGCCTTTTTTAATGAGTTCGTCGACCCACGCGCCGTGATGATGAACAGCGTAATCGGCGTGAATGAAGCCGTCCGTCATGCCGCGCAGGGATTGCGGATTTTGAACCACGGCAAGATAAATGTGCGCCAGAGCCGCCGCAAATCCTAAACCCGCCGCTATCGAGTGAATCGGAATCATCCAGGCGCGAATTGAATTATCAATGACGCCATTGCCGACCCACATAATCAAGCCGCTGACGACCAGCACCAGCCACAGGAACGCTTGCAGAAGAATATTAATTTTTTCGCCGCCGTTGTAGAAACCTTGCTTGGGCATATTCGGGTGCATGCCAAACAATGTCAACGGGAACTTGAGCAGGAAAATTAAATCGTCCGAGCCGAAACTGAACGCCTGCTTAAAAAGCGTGCCGTAGCCTTCGCGGGCGGAGAGCAACCCGATAATCGGCGTGACGATAAAAATTACCGCAAAAAATCTGTGGAGATATTGCAAAGTCTTCGCGCCGAAAATGTTGTAAATGAACAGGAAAGTATCGGCGTAGAGCGGCAGGGCTGTCAGGAACAGCATTAAAAACGAAATGCCGTTGAGCCAGTGACAGAGCATAAACATTTTTTGATGGCGCGGCACGTAGCGATTGTCGATTAACATTTCCGTCACGCTCCTTTGTTGCCGATTAATTTATTCAAAACCATTAAACCCGCCAAACCAGCCGCTGCGCCCACGCCCGCGATTTTGCCAATCGGACGAATGTAATCGCGCCACAAGTCGATTGAGTCGGGCGTCTTCGGATTTTTGGGCAAGCTGTAAACTTCGGGCGGCTCCGGCAAAACGTACATCATGTGAGTTCCGCCGACGCCGTTAGGGTGCACGCCGTAAAGTTGCGCGTTCGGGTGATTCATGCGAACTTCTTTAAGACGTTCCTCGGCGAGTTTAATCATCGCGGCTTTCGTCCCAAAAGAAATCGCCTCCGCCGTGCAAGTCTTCGCGCAAGAAGGAACCATGCCGTGTTCAATCCTGTCGAAGCACAAATCGCACTTGGTAGATTTATTGCGTTCGGAGTCAATTCGCGGCACATTGAACGGGCAATTCGTCCTGCAGTAACCGCAACCGACGCATTTGCTTTCGTCAATGACAACCGCGCCGCTCTCCTTTTTAGAAATCGCGCCTTCGGGGCAGCCGAGCATACAGGCGGGCTTTTCGCAATGCATACACTGAAATTTTATAAAGTCCCAATGAAATTTGCCGTTCATGTCGGTGCGCTCGTTCATCTTGATTAAATTCCACGTCGTGGGCGTCAAGTCCGCGTGCGATTGATATTGACCGTTGAACGGCGTGGACATATCGGCGGGCAAGTCGTGCCACTGTTTACAAGCGACCATGCACGCCCGACACGCACTGCACCGCGCCACGTCGTGAAGCATCGCCATTTCTCTAGCCATTTATATCACCTCTTCCTATTCCAATTCGACGGCTCCGCATTTATGCAAAGTTTTTTCCTCCGCCAGCAAATCTAAATGCAGTGTCGCCCAATCGCGCAAATAAATATTTTCCTCGTCCTCGTCGGTGTAAGTTTTCAAGTAAGCGCGGCACTCGTCGCACACGTCCAGCCGCATTTTTTTATCCAATTCGAGAATGTGAATCCGCTCCAAATTTTCGTTGCCGCAATAGGGACAGCCCACGCGCCGCCAACTCCAAAGCGTTCGACAGCCGCCGCAAAGTAGCCGCCGTTCGCGCCCGTCATTAAATTTTTTAAGTTGCGCCATGACCGGTCGCCGCCCGCATATCGGACAATAATTTTCCTGCCAATCGTCGCGCTCCCAAAGTTTTAAATCGGCGGGGATAAGTTTATCAACCGTCGCCCAAAAAGTTTTCCGCGTCAAAGTTTCGTTGAGTTCGTGAGCCGCGCAGATTTTCTTGGCTGATAAATTTTCCTGCCGCAACAAACTTTCCGCCAAATCACGCGGCAAAAATTTTTCCACGGCGTCGAGAACTTGCGCTTGAAATTTTTCTTGCTGAAGGAGCGGGATTTTTTCTGCGCGGACAAGCTCCAAAACTTTTTCGCGCGGCGGTAATTCGAGCGGCTCAACTTCCGTCAAATTTTTTTCCAACTTGAAATGAAACTCCGCCGCCTCCCGCAAAAAATTATTTTCCGCGAGATATTCTTCCAAAGTTTTAATCTTGCCCATGACTTACGCCTTCTTGATGTCAATCAGGCAAGCTTTGAACTCCTGCGACTGCGCGTTGGGGTCGAGCGCGTCAATCGTGATGTAATTTCCGCTCGGTCCCGTCGACAGCCCTTTGAAGCCCCAGTTATACGGTTGCCACGTCACGAAAACTTCCGCGCCGTTAATCCACAGCGGCTTGATTCGGTCGGTGACCATCGCTTTTTCCTTAATCTGCCCGCGCACCGAACGAACAATAACTTCGTCGCCGCTCTTGACGCCGAGTTTCTCCGCGAGTTTTTTGGGCATTTCGAGAAACGGCTCCTTGACAAGTTCGTTGAGCCAAGTGATGTGCCGCGTAATCGTGCCGGAGCACCAGTGTTCGCAAATGCTGGAGCTGCAAAGAACGTAGGGGAATTCGTCCTTCGTGCCGATTTTTTGCAAGTCGGGCATGCGCGGATAAATGACGCACGGACTAAATTGCGCGTTCGGATTCATATGCAGAGCGTTTTTCGTCGGAGATTCGACAGGCTCGTAAAATTCGGGGATTGGACCGTCGACGGGCGTTGAGGAGCTGTCGCGCGTCATGCCGTTCTCCAAATCTTTATAACTCGCCGCGAAAATTCTGCCAACGCCTTCGCCGACCATGCGGAACGGTTTTTGACCGGCGGGCGTGTCGGGCGCGGCAGTCAAGCTCCCAACGTCGGGGCGGTCGTAGCCTTCCCAAACTTTTTTAGCCGCGTTCCACCAAATAATTTTCTTGTCGGGGTTAATCGGGTTGCCGTTTTCGTCGCAGGAGGCGCGGTTGTAAAGCAGATGAATATTATCCGGCCAAACCCAGCCGTAATTCGGGTAAATTCCCATGTTTCCAGGGTCTTCCTGCCCGCGACGTTTTGCCATGTGAACGCCGCCTTCGCGCATGACGCCCGCATAAATCCACATGCCGGAGTTCGTCGTGCCGTCGTCCTTAATCTCGCCGATACCGTTCAAAAGTTTTCCCGTCGACAAGTCATAACCGTTGACTTCGCGCATAATGTGTTCAACCATGTGCTCTTGCGGATAATTCCACGTCAACAGCTTAATAATTTGGTCTTTGGGTTCGTTTGAATCAGCGTAGAGTTCGCGAATTTTTTTCCAGAGCATGTCAAGAATCAAATAATCGGGTTTGGAGTCGCCGTGCGGGTCGGGACCTCTCATTCGCCATTGAATCATACGCATTGAATTTGTCATCGTGCCTTCGCGCTCAAGATACGAACACGCCGGCAAGAAAATTACTTCCGTCTGAATATCTTTTGCGTCAATCGGGTCGCCTTCGGGGCTGTCGGGGCGTTCCCAGAAGCTCGCCGTCTCGTTCAAATACAAATCCTCGACGATAACAGTGTCAAGCTTGCGCAAGCCTCGGTGAACGTTGCCCAAATTCGGATTGGAGACCATGGGGTTTTGTCCCGCGAAGTAAATGCATTTCATCTTGCCTTCGATAGCTTTTTCAAACTGAACATAAATAGAATCGTTCTGCGTGGTGTTTCTGACGGGCAAAAGTCCGAAGCAATAATCGTTCTCCTTAGTCGCGGCGTCTCCGAACCACGCCTTGAGCAGATTGATTAAAAATTTCGCGCGGAAAGTGCCGGAGTTCTGCGTCCACTTCGCAAGCGTGTTAGTTTTTTCCGTCGGCCAAGGAAGATAGCCTGGGAAATATTGAAACATGATTCCGTAGTCTGTAGACGCTTGAACGTTCGGTTGCCCGCGCATGGCGTCAATCCCGCCGCCAGGAACTCCAATATTGCCGCGCAGGAGTTGGAGCACCGTGAAACAACGAATATTTTCAACGCCGACGGTGTGTTGCGTCATTCCAAGCGCGTACATAAACACGGCGGGCTTGATGCTCGAATAAATTTCCGCCGCCATTTTAATATCGGCGACACTCGCGCCCGTGATGCCCGAAACAACTTCAAAAGTGTAGCGTTCGTAATGTTTTTTCAAAATGCTCATGACGGTATTGGGCGCGAATAAATCTGCGGAGCGAATTGGCTTTCCGTTCGCGTCAACTTGATATTGCCAGCTCGTCATGTCGTATTTGCGCTTTTTTTCGTCGTAGCCGCTAAAAATTCCGTCGTCGAAGCCGAACGCGGGATTAATCAGCATGTAAGCGTTAGTGTGGAGCCGCAAATATTGCTCGTCGTACTTTTTATTTTGGATAACGTAATTGATAATCGCGCCGAGGAACGCAATATCGGTGCCGGGGCGAATTTGGATAAAATAATCGGCAATTTTTGAAGTGCGCGTAAATCGAACGTCGACATGCATAATTTTTAAGCCGTTTTTCTTAGCTTTCATCAAATTTTTCAAGCCCATGGGGTGGCATTCGGCGATATTGGAGCCTTCGACCCACGCGAGCTTTGTATTTTTTAAATCGTACCAAGGATTAGTCATCGCGCCGCGCCCGAAAGCCGCACTCATCGCGGGCGGAGTGTTAGCGTGACAGACGCGCGTTTGGTTGTCCAAAGACATTGCGCCGAGCGTGCGGAAAATTTTCGTCAGCTGATAGCATTCCTCGTTGTTGACTTGCGAGCCGCCGATAAGCCCGATTGCGTCCGTGCGCTGAACTTTGACGGATTCGCCGTTGATTTTCTCCGTATCAATCCAATTTTCGTCGCGGGCTTTTTTAAGTGCACGCGCCGCCCGCTCAATCGCCTCGTCCCAAGAAATTTCCTGCCAACTTGTCGCGCCAGGTGCACGATACATGGGCTTAGTTGTTCGGTGTTCTTCATCGCGTGGAATTTGCGCGTAGCCCAGCCCTTTAGGACACAGCCCGCCGAAATTTACGGGACAATCGCTCGCGCCCTCCAGCTGAATCAATTTTCCGTCCTTGACGTAGCCGATTTGCCCGCAGCCGCACGCGCAGAAGTGACATACGGAAGTAAATTCGCGTGCGCCGGTCAGCTTGAACATTTTCGCCGCCGCGTGAACTTTTGGAACGTCGAAGCCGAGACTTGTCAGCGCAAGCCCCAGACTCCCCAAGCCGGTCGCCTTAAGAAAAGTTCGCCTGCTCAAATCCATAACTCATCCCTCCTAACTCAATACAATACGCTCAGGATTGCTGTAAATACAAAAAGAGTCGGCAGTCAAACGCCCCGCAAGCGTGATGCCGAAATTTTTGGCAAGATTAATGGCGTGCGTGGTCGGCACAGATTTTGCAACGACGACGGGAATTTTCATGCGGAAAATTTTTAAAATCATTTCGGAGGAGCAACGCCCGCTGAAGATTATCATTTTGTCGCCGAGGAAAATTTTTTGGCGGATAGCCGCGCCGAAAATTTTATCAAAAACATTATGCCGCCCAATATCTTCGCGGTGGAGCAAAATTTTTTCGCCGTCGAATAAAATTCCGCTGTGAACGCCGTTAGTTTTGCCGTGCGTGGTCGAAAGTTCGCCCAAAAGTTTGTCCGCGCAGTTTAAAATTTTTTCGGCGGAGAATTTTACTTCGGAACGTGAAATATTTTCAGCGGCGGGAATTTTTTCAGCTTGAGCGAGGAGTCCGACAACTAAGTCTTCCATATCTTCGGGCGAACAGAAAATTTTTTTGAAGGGCTGACCGTTCACGCGAATTTCAAAGCATTTTTCGACGGAGACAAATTTTTTATCGGCGACGAAAATATTTTTCCGAACGTCGTAGCGAACAACATCACAGACTACGATTTTATCTCCGTTCATGTCACGAACCTCCACGCGAAAAATTTTTGTGCAGAATAATTTTATCAGAAAAAAATTTTTTATAAAGTGACAGTTATCACGGCGGCAAATAAAAAAGACGACCGCAGTCGCCTAAAAATTTACACAACGCCTTGACGTAGCAAATCTGTCAAGTGAATCATGCCCACTGGGAAATTTTCCGCGTCGATGACCGGCAAAACTGTCACGGGGCGCGGCTTGTGTTTTTCCATGACGGAAAGTGCCGCCGTCGCTAATTTGTCCGCGCTGATTATCAGCGGCTGCTCAAACATGATGTGTTCGACCGGTTCATCAATGAAATTTTTATTTTTTTCCAGTGCACGGCGTATAATTCCGTCCGTAACCAGCCCGACGAATTTATTTTTATCGTCGACGACGGAAACCGCGCCTAAACCTTTAGCCGTCATCTCAAAAATCGCGTCCTTGACAGTCGCGCCGACTTTTACAATCGGATTGTCCGCGCCGCTGTGCATTACGTCGCCAACAGTCAGCAAAAGTTTTCTGCCGAGTGCGCCGCCGGGGTGGAACAGCGCGAAATCGTTCGACGTAAAATTTTTCTCGTCCATGAGAGCCATAGCCAGCGCATCGCCCATTGCAAGCGTCGCAGTCGTCGAAGCAGTGGGAGCTAAGCCCAAAGGACACGCCTCGCGCTCGACGCCGATATTTATAAAGTAGTCGCAGTTCTTTCCGAGCGTTGAAGTTCTATTTCCGCACATTGCAATGACTTCCGCGCCGATTCTGCGCACGACGGGCAGGATATTCACAATTTCGGAGGATTCGCCGCTGTTTGAAATGGCGATTAATATATCTCGCTCGGTCAACATGCCCAAATCGCCGTGATAAGCCTCGGCTGGGTGCATGAAAAATGCCGGCGTGCCCGTCGACGCCAAAGTCGCCGCGATTTTCCTGCCGACGTGTCCAGATTTTCCCATGCCCGTCACGACCACGCGCCCGCGACAGCTCATAATTCTTTCAACCGCCGCGATAAATTCATCATCAATGCGCGGGATTAAATTTTCAATCGCCGACGCCTCAATCTGCAAAGTTTCAATCGCTTTTTCCTTTATCATCTTATCGCCTCGTTTTATTAATTAGGAATTAGGAATTATGAATTAGGAATGATTACAAAATTTAATTCCTAATTTCTAATTCCACATTCCTAATTGCAATAGCACTCGCCAAAATTTTCTCCAAATTGTCAAGCGCAATCATATTCGCGCCGTCGGAGAGACCTTCGGCGGGATTATCGTGCACTTCTAAAAATAAACCGTCGATTCCGACCGCAACCGCCGCTCTAACCAAATATTCGACGAATTCGCGTTGCCCGCCCGAACTTGAACCCGCTCCGCCCGGCAGTTGTACGCTGTGCGTGCCGTCGAAAATCACGGGGCAATTAAAACTGCGCATAATCGGCAATCCGCGCATGTCGACGACCAAATTATTGTATCCAAACGACGTGCCGCGCTCAGTTAGCAAAATTTTTTCGGTGCCGCTCGCCCGCAACTTTTCCACGACGTTAATCATATCCCGCGCAGATAAAAATTGCGCTTTTTTTACGTTGACAACTCGACCGGTCTTTGCGGCGGCGACAAGTAAATCAGTTTGACGGCAAAGGAACGCTGGAATTTGCAAAATATCGGCGACTTCTGCGACCTGCGCGGCTTGATAGGTTTCGTGAATGTCCGTGACAATCGGAACGCCCAACTCGCGCTTAATTTCCGCCAAAATCTTCAAGCCCTCGACCAGCCCCGGTCCGCGATAACTTTTTATCGACGAACGGTTTGCTTTGTCGAATGACGCCTTAAAAATGTACGGAATGCCCAAATTATCGGCGATTTCTTTGGCGCGGCGTCCGATTTTTAAACTGCGCTCAAAACCTTCCAAAACGCACGGTCCAGCCAATAAAATCAGCTTTTCGCCGCCGAATTCAATATTTCCAACTTTAACTTTGTTCATAAAGTCTCCTCCCTGCGATAAATTTCGTTTACGAGCTTTAAATCTTCTTCCGTGTCGACTCCGATAAATTTACACGCACTTTTTATCACGCGAATTTTAAATCCGTTCTCCAACGCGCGCAGTTGCTCCAATGATTCGGATTTTTCAAGCGGCGTCGGCTCCATTTTTGCATAATCCAGCAAAAAATTTCGGCGGTAAGCGTAAATGCCGATGTGCTTAAAAATTTTTGACTTTCCGGCGTTGCGAGGATACGGAATCAGCGAACGTGAAAAATAAAGCGCGTTATTGTTCTTATCGAGGACGACTTTGACGTTGTTGGGATTTTTCATCTCTTCTGCGTCGGTTAATTCGGTCGCGACAGTCGCCATCTGCAAATTTTTATCCGCGACGAACAGCGCGACGAGTTCATCAATCAAACTCGGTTCGATAAGCGGCTCATCGCCCTGAACATTGACAATAACTTCCGCGTCGGGGAATTTTTCGGCGACTTCAGCGAGTCTGTCGGTTCCAGTCTTATGATCTGCGCGGGTCATCATAGCTTTTCCGAAATTTTTTTCTACGGCGTGCAAAATTCGCTCGTCGTCAGTCGCAACGATAACTTCAGCCACGGATTGAGCTTTACTTGCCCGTTCCCACACGCGACAAATCATTGGACGCCCGAAAATATCTTTTAGCGGCTTTCCGGGCAATCTTGTCGACGAATAACGCGCCGGTATCACGCAAATGGATTTCATTTCCTCTCCTCCTAAAATTTTTTCTTCATTATACCAAAAAAATTCCCTGACGCAAAAAAATCTGCGCGGGGATAAATTTTTTTATTGCAGAGGTTAAAAAATCGCCGTGATTTTAAGTTTTTATCGTTCGCAACTGATTTTCATGACGTTTAAGGTTAAAAAACTATTTTGAGCCGGATTTTTTTATAAAATCGTCTTGAAAACGAGTTTGAAGGTCTTCGCTAGCAAAATTTCTGTTTCAGAGCCTAAAAAACTGGTTTTATGGGCGATTTTTGGGGGCAAAACTGAAAATCCGCTATACCGGATTTTTTAAAAAGGCTAAATGGCGTCGCGGCGCGAAGTAATAAAAAAAGCCCTGCAATGGGGCTTAAAAGGGCTAAAAAAGTCCCATATACCGGATAAAATCCAGCATACAGGATTTTTAATCAGCCGTTGAAACCGAGTTGTTGAGCTCGCGTTAAATCGGCTTGAGCTTTGGCGGTGTCTCCCATTTCCGCGTAAATTAAACCGCGAAGGTAATAAGCTTGAGCACGATTCGGATTGATTTGCAAAGTTTTGTTGAGGTCGGCAAGTGCTTGATTGTAATTACCCGCCATAATGAACAAAACGGCGCGATTGTAATAAGCGTCGGCTTGATTCGGATTGAGTTGAATGGCGGCATTGTAGTCTTTGAGCGCATTCTCGTATTGCTCCAAATTTTTATAGGCGACGCCGCGATTATTATAAACATCAGCGAGACCGTACGTAGCCGAATTGTCGACTTTGTCTGGCTTGCTTTCAAGTTCGATGACTTTGGTAAAATCCGGAATTGCTCGCTGATATTGCTGTTGATAAAGCGACGCAAGCCCGCGATTGTAATAATAAAGTGCATCATTCGGATTGAGTTCGATAGCTTTGGTGTAATTCTGAAATGCGCGATTGTACTGCCCAAGTTCCTCGTAAGCTCTGGCGCGGTTATTGTACGCCGCCGCATAATTGGGATTGAGTTTAATCGCCTTGTTGTAATCCTGAATTGCCCGCTCGTGTTGTCCAAGATCAAAATAAGCGTTGCCGCGATCAATGTACACGTCGGCATTGTTCGGATTGAATTGCAAAGCTTCATCGTAAAGTTTTATGGCTCCGCTGAAATCGTTGGCGTAATAAAGTTTAATTCCCTCTACATGTTTTTGATTAGCCAAAAAATCGCGGTCGGCGTCGTTCATCTGCTTGCGAATGTTATCTTTTTCGGCTTGAGACGTGGCGCGATTATATTTTTCCCGCAAATCTTCAATTATGCGTTCGTTTTCGTCTGAAACCTCCTGCGCCTTGCGAGTTTGATTAATTATCGTCGATTTTTCTTTGGCGTCGCGTTTAATCCAGTTTTGAAGCTCTGAATCGTCGACATTAACCTCAACAGTCGCCGTCCAAACGATTATTGTAGTTTCGTCGCTGATTTGTTTAACAGTTCGAGAATATTTTGGCTCGCCGACAAGTTGCCAAGCGTTTGACGTTATCGCAGTGACTTCATCATCGGTTAATTCGCTGTTGACGTAGCGCGAATAACTTTTAAGATAAACGCCCGCCTGTTTTGTTGCTTTTTTAATCGCTTTATCGCGTGCACGGAGCTTGGCGATGTCCTGCGATTCGATTTCGTTAGCATAATCTTCGCCAGTCGCGGTGTACATTTGAATTTTTGCGCCGACGATAGCCGCCGTAAATAATCCCGCGACAATTAGCAAAGCCGTCAGCGTTCGTCGAAAAATTTTCCTCCAAAACATAAATCATCCCTCCAAAATTTTTTTTATCTTAGCACAATCGACAGGGCACGGCAAATCTTTTATAATCTTTTCAGAAAGAACTGCTATAGTTGCAAAAACTTTGGCGGAGGGAGGTCACGCCTTGAAGAAAAAAATTTTTGGCGGAATAATTTTAACGGCACTAATAAGCGCGGCGTTGACTTTGGGGCTGGTGTGCGTGCTTTTGGGATTAAATTCAAGCAATGCGCTCGACCTCGGAAGATTTTTTGTCGCAATGAGATTTATCGAAGGAAATTACGTTCAGGAAGTAGACAGGCGGCAGCTGATTGACGGGGCGATAAGCGGCATGGTCAATTCGCTCGGCGACCCGCACTCGATTTATCTTGCGCCGCAACTTTATAACCAACTGCGCGCGGAAACGAGCGGAGCTTTCGGCGGGATTGGCGTCTACATGGGCTTTAAAAATGGCGGCGTGCAAGTCATGAATGTTATCCCCGATGGACCGGGGCAACGGGCAGGGCTACTTGCCGGCGACGAAATTTTAGCGGTGGACGGTCAGCCCGTCGCGGAAATTCCTCCCGCCGAAGTCGCGCTGAAAATTCGCGGGGAGATTGGCACGCCCGTCGAACTTTTGATTCGCCGCGAAGGCGCGGAGGACATTACTTACAGCTTGACGCGCGAAAATATCAAAGTTAAAACTGTGGCGGGCAAGATGATTGATGACAGGCTCGCTTACATAAAAATTTCCAACTTCAGCGAGAACACCGGCGACGAATTTAAATCGACGCTCGCTGAGCTGGAAGCGCAGGGCATGAAAGGTTTTATCCTCGATTTGCGGCAGAATCCTGGAGGAGTCATAACTAGTTGCATTGAAATTGCTCAAGAGATTGTGCCAAAAGGAACGGTTACTTCCGTAATTAAGCGCGACGGCTCGAAGGAAGTTTATACTTCGGACTTGGAGGCGGCGCGGTTCCCGATTGTCGTTTTGCTTGACAACAACAGCGCGAGTGCCGCCGAACTTTTGAGCGGCGCGTTGCAAGACACAAAGGCGGCGATTGTCGTCGGCGAAACTTCTTACGGCAAAGGCTCCGTGCAGACGCTGATTCCCATGGCGCACAATGACGGCTTGAAACTCACGATTGCCAAATATTACACGCCCAACGGCAAATGCATTGACGGCGTTGGAATTACGCCCGACGTGGAAATAAAAATGCCCGCGTCGCCGCACCCGCTGTACAATTTGAATCTCGACGAGGCGGAAGATTCACAGCTTGCCACGGCGGAAGAACTTTTGCGGCATCAAGTTGACGCGGGGAAAATTTTGTTTGACGATGATTTTTGGAAGGCAAATTCTTCTTCCGAACAATAAGGCGGCTTTCTAGTTACAAAAAATTTTTCAGCGGCACGCCGTCTTTGTTTTTCCAAGCAGTTTGACCGTTTGCAGTCGTTCCTAAAATAAATTGTGCAGCTGTCGACGACGATTTAAATTCTATGTCTTCTATTAATTTTCCACTCACGATTTTTTCCGAGTGGCGAAGTTTTTTCAACGGCGCGGACAATGCTTCTGTGTCAAGCGGAGAAATTTCACTGCCCGCCAAAACTTTGTAACCTGTTGGCGTTCGTTTCATTCTAGCGTTAATTTTTCTGTCGAGTGCCTTTATTTTATGCGACAGATAAAAAATTTCTTCGTCGGGCGGAGGCGGAGAAATTTTTTTTTGCGGTTCAAAAATTTTGTAACCGATTGCGCCCAAAATTAACAACACAAATTCGACGTGCTCCTCAAGCTCACTTTCCTTTTCCTCGCTGATGTTGCCGGGCGACGGGTCGTTACCGTTCGTGACTTCATAACGCGCCGCCTTAATTGCCATGTTGCAGAATTTATTTTCGAGCCAATTCAACTCTGTCGCGCCAAAAGAATTATCGGTCGTCGTGAAGACGATTGCCTCCGTCCAAAAATCTTTTTTGCGATTATGTTCACTCAAGCGACCGAGAATGCCGTTGCCGTTCTTGCGAGTGCTTGCTTGCCCGACGTAAATTTTTTTGCGTTCGTCTTCCTCGCCGAGCAGAAAATAAATTCCGTCGCGATTTAAATCGTCACGGTTTTTGCTCTCGTCCAAACTTTCGCGTGGAATTTTGAAAATAACTCCCGACCTGCTACGGATTGTGCATTTGATTCGCCCGTTGGCTGTGTCGTCCATCAAAAATAAGTTTATCGTCTTTGCCATGCCGTCACTCCTTTAGCCGAAATTAATTTGCTCCAAAATTTCTTGCGGGTGGTCGACGATAATTTTTGCGCCGCTGTCGACGAGTTCACTGCGCGGACGAAAACCCCACGTCACGCCGACGGGAAGGAAGCCCGCGTTAAGTGCCGTCTGAATATCAACCGCCGTGTCGCCGAAGTAGGCAACGTCCTCCGGCGCAACAGAAAATATTTTGGCGGCGGCAAGTGCGCGAGTCGGGTCGGGCTTGCGTGGCTGATTAGGTTCGTCGCCGCTGACGTAGGGAAATTTTATCGGCGCAAGAATTTTTTCCGCAATCGCAATCGCCGCGAAGTGTTGCTTATTCGTGCAAATGCCCAGCGGAATTTTTTTTGCCGCCAACGCCGCCAACAGCTCCATAATTCCCGCGTAAGGCTTAACTTTGTTCAAACAGTTGCGGGCATAACAGCCGTTGTAAAAATCCAAAGCCGCGTCGACGAAATCACAATCGGCGGGCAAGCTCCGAATCATCAACTTCCTTGCGCCGTTGCCGACGAATTGCCGCACCTCGTCCAAAGTTCTGAGCGGCAAGTTGTAATGGGCGAGCATTTCGTTGACGCTGTCGTATAAATCGGCGAGCGTGTCGACCAAAGTCCCGTCCATGTCGAAAATCGCCGCCTTGTAAGTTTTCATTCAATCGCCTCCATCTCGTCAAGCCGACGCAAAAATTTTTCCAGCCGCGCCAATTCCGCCGTATCCGTCACCCGCCGCCCCGAATAGAAAAATTCCAAGGAACTTTGCGCGGCAGTTTCTTTTAAATCTGCGCGGCGAATCAGTTCGTTGACGGTGCCCGCGTTGCCGTCCAAAATTTTCACGTGCGCCGGCAAAATCTCCCTGAACGTGTCCTTAAAATAGTTAAAGTGCGTGCAACCCAAAACCAGTGACGAAAATTTTTCAAAGTCGTAATCCTTAAGCTCCCCGCGCAAATATTTTTCCACCGCCGCCGATTTGAATTCCTGCCGCTCCGCAAATTCGACCAGCCTCGGCAACGCCCGAAGCTCCGCGAAATTTTCTGCGTGCAGTCGTTCAATCAGCCGCCGAATTTTTTTACCCGTGATTGTTATAGCCGTCGCCGCCACCAAAACTTTTCTGTTCGGGAACGTGTCCAACGCGACTTTTAACGCCGGCTCCATTCCGATTATCGGCAAGGAATATTTTTCGCGCATGGCTTTGACCGCCACCGATGTTGCCGTATTGCACGCCACGACGATTGCCGAAACTTTTTGCGCGATTAAAAATTTGAACGCCGCGTCGACAAAGCGCAAAACTTCTTCGGGCGATTTCGTGCCGTAGGGGACATTGTCCTCGTCAGCAAAAAAGATGAACTCCTCCTGCGGCAAAATTTTTCGCGCGTGGTGCAGGACGCTAAGCCCGCCCATTCCCGAATCGAAAAACGCTATCTTCATACGCTGAGCCCCGCCGTCTTGATTAAAATAAAAATTGCAAGCCCGACGACCGACCCGACGATTGAGCCGTTGAGCCGTATCCAGATAAAATCTTGCTCCGCCTTGTCGTAAACCAGATTGTTGAGTTGTTCTTCCGTCAATTTGTCCAGTGCCGACTTTGCGACGACGCCGACCAGCGGTTGGGCGTGGAGGGCTGCCCGCGCCGTCAGCTCGTCGACAAATTTTTCAAAGGCGACTTTGGCGGCAGTGTCTTCGCGCAGGAGCTGTAAAAATCTGCCATATTCGTCGTCGAAAAGTTTTTTTATCAAGCCGCCGAGGTTGCGAGCGTCGGGCGATTTAATTTGATTTTCCAAATGAATCAGCGCGAGTTCAATCGCCTCCTCCAGCGGCAAGGCTGTCGCGGCGTCCATTTGAATTCGTTCGACCAAATCTTTAAATTCCGGCGTGTCGCTCAGCTCCGAAATTTTTAAGCGGCATTCGTTGAGCGTGCGGCGGTGCAGTTGCGTATCGGCGGCGAGTTCGTCCAAAAGTTTCAGCAACTGAATTTGCATGATTCGCGCGGCTTCCTCGAAGTTCACCAAATCCAACATCTGCGCCAGCCCCGCCATTAAAATCGAAAAGCCGCCCATGTTTTTAGTTTTCTCGTTGGCGTATTCCTCCAAAAGTTCTTGGAGTTTGTCGCAAGTTTCGGGCTTGGCGGCGGTTCGTCTCATCGCCTTAACTATGCTGATAAAAAGTTCGCGGTCTTTGTCGTTGCGCTTGAAGTGCGCGCCGAAATCGTTAATCAAACCTTGCGCGGGAATGTCGCGTAAAATTCGGCGCAATTCGTTGGCAATCGCCTTGGAGCGCGTCTCTTTATTCTGCGCGGCGACGAATTTTTTCACCATGCTAAAAAGTTCTTCGACGACCATCTTGCGGGTTTCTTCGCGGGCAAAGTAGTCGACGATGCGCGGCATGAGTTTGAAGTCGCCGAGCTTTTTAAAAATCGTGCGGCGCGAAAAAAATTCTTGCTGAACCATGACGACCGACGCCTTGACGAAATCTTTTCTGCGGCGCGGGAGTATCGCCGTGTGGAAAGAAAATCCCAGCGGCTTTTTAAAGAGGGCAGTCACCGCGAACCAGTCCGCAATGCCGCCGACAAGTGCCGCCTCCGTCACGAATAAAAATCCTTCCGCCGCGACGTTGCCGGGGAAGACGATTTTAAATCCGACCGCCATTAAGAAAAACAACGCGGCGCAAAGCAAAGTTGTGTCCGCCGTGTTCCATCTGTTCAAAAAGTTTCACGACCTTTCAAGAGCAATGATAATTCCAATCGCGGCGACAAACTAAAAATTTTGAGCGATTAATCGCGCTAACTGTTCCGCCGCTTTTAAAGCGGCTGTCCGCCGTGTTCCACCTGTTCAAAAATTTTCACCCCTCTAAGATTTAACCTGCGCTGACATAGCTGCGATTCTGAATGCTCGTCCAATCAATCGCGTTGACGGCGATACCGTTTTTCAAGCCGTAAGCCGCCGCAATGCCCGCCGCCTCGCCCATGCTCATGCACGTCGGCTGAATTCTAACTGCCGCTTGAGCGGGAAAATCCGTGCTGATACATCTGCCGACGACGATTAAATTTGAAATTTCGTTCGTGACGAGCGCGCGATAAGGAATTTCATAAAACTCACCTTTGGCAAGCGTCCTGTGAACGTCCAAAACTTCGTCGTGAATATCAATCGGATAAGCACTGCGGCAGACGGCGTCGGGGAATTTTTGCGCGTTAAAATAATCGTCTTTGGTCATGTAATATTTTCCGTGAATGCGCCACGATTCGCGCACGCCCAACATCGACGCCTCGCGGCTTATGTAAGCGTTCTTGAAGCCTGGAATATTTTTCCTGAAAAAATGCGCCAGCCGCCGAATCATGATTCTGCATTGTTGAATGGCTTTGCTCCTATCCAATGCGCTTGTCGAGCTGTAAAGATACGGAGAAACTTCGGGGCAATTCATCGACATAGTTCCGGGCTTGCCAAGAATTGTGAACGCCTGAATATACGCCACGTCGTCTTTAGTGACTTCGCCGCGCTGAATGCCCTCGAAATAAAATTTTTCCGTGTGCGTCGTCTTAGCGAATTCAAATTCAGGCGGTTTAGATTCGCACCAGCCGTCTTTGAGTTTCTTGACAAAAAATTTGTAGACTTTCATCTCCTCGACGCCGCCCATTTCAAAGCGGAGACTCATCTTCTGATTGCGTCCGGTGTGTTCGTTGCCGTGCGCGAATTTGACGCCCGAAAATCTGGAAAGGGTCGCGTCGCCCGTTCCGTCGATAAAAATGTTCGCTTCAATTTTCCTCAAGCCCTCGACGGTGTGAATAATCGCCGCAGAAATTTTTCCGCCCGCAGTGTTCGTGCCGATTAGCGTCGCGTTATAAAGAACTTCAACCTTGTAATCGGCGCAAAGTTCGTCGTAAATGAACGCTAAAAGTTCGGGCGTGTATTGCCGAGCGTCGCCGCCGTTTTTATATTTTTCGTCGTCGACAAAATCAACGTAAATTCCGTGCATGGCGAATCTTCTGTTCAAGTCGGTTATGTAGGGCGTGTCGGTGTTCAAAACTCTCGTGGGCATGGCGGGATAAACCAGCCCTTGCGTTTGCAGACCGCCCAAAACAGTTCCCTGCTCAATCAGCACGACACGCGCACCGTTCCTTGCCGCAGTGACAGCCGCCGCCGTTCCTGCAGGTCCGCCGCCAACGACGCAAACATCAGCGCGGAACAACGTGGGAATTTGTGCGCCGTTGAAACTAAAATTTTGCGGTTTGGGAGTTTCCGCCGCCTCGGCATTTTTATCAGAGCCAAGGGCAGCTCCGACCGCCGTCACGCCCGCAAGCTTCAAAAGTTCGCGGCGCGAAATCGGAATCAAAAAACTTTTCTCCATGAATAATCACCCCTTGCTAACGTAACTTCTTTTGTGCGCGGGAATTTTCGCCCAATCAATCGCGTTAGCGGCAATTCCGTTTTGAAGGGCGAACGCCGCCGCAATTCCTGCCGCCTCGCCGATACTGGCGCACGTCGGCTGAATTCGCATTGACGCCTGCAAAATGAAACTCGCGCTGATACACCTGCCCGCGACGATTAAGTTGGAAATTTTATCCGTGACAAGTGCGCGGTAGGGAACTTCATAAAAGCCGCCCGCCGGAAGTTTCTCGGAAACTTTTTCGCCGTGCGCGTCGATAAACCACGCCGTGCGACAAACCGCGTCAGCGAAACGGCTTTGGTTGTGATAATCGTCCTCGACCATGTAATATTTGCCCTTAATGCGCCACGATTCGCGGGCACCTAGCATGACGGCTTCGCGGCTGATAAACGCGTTTTCAAAGCCCGGCAAATGTTTAATCAGGTAGCGGGCAATGTTGCGCATCATCTTGCGCCCGAAAGAAACCGCCTTGCTGTAGCTGACGGGGTCGGTAGCAGAAAATTTCACGGGAATTTCGGGGCAGTTCATGCTCATCACGCCGTTCTTGCCGATAATCGTGTAGCCCTGCATGTACTCCGCCTCGTCTTGAGTGATCTCGCCGCTCTCGACGCCACGCGCCATGAACTCTTCCAGCTTGTAGCGTTGCTTGCGGTGCATGGCTTCGGCAATTTCAAAATACGGCAGCTTCGACTTACACCAATCCTCCTGCAAGTCAATCGCCACGTATTTATAAAGTTTTTCCGTATCGATGCCGCCCATTTCAAAGCGGAAACTCAGCGGCTGATTGTTGCCGGTCTTCTCGTAGCCGCGCTCGTAATCGACGCCGGCATTGCGTGCAAGATAAGCGTCGCCCGTCGCGTCAATGAAAATTTTCGCCTTGACCGCCGTCAGCCCCGCGATAGTTTGAACAATCACCGCAGAAATTTTCCCGCCGCTTGAAATCGAATCGACGACGACCGCTTGATATAAAATATTGACGCCCGCCTCCTCGCACATTTCGTCATGAATCTCCGCTAAAATTTCGGGATTGTGCCACGTCTGTTGAGTGACGCCGTCGAAAGGTTCGATACCCTTCGCGCGAAGACGATTTTTGAGTTCGACAAGATAGGGCGTGTCAGAATTTGGCGCGTGCGTGTCCATGAAGGGATAGACGCAACCGAGGACGCCCAGCCCGCCGAGCGCAATGCCGCGTTCGATTAAAAGAGTTTCCGCGCCGTTTTTAGCCGCGTTGACAGCCGCCGCCGTGCCAGCAGGTCCGCCGCCGCAAATGCACACGTCGACCGAACACAGCACGGGAATTTTTTTGTCGCCGTATTTAATTGCCGCGCCAGAAATTTTTTCCGCCGCCTCCGCGTGATTAATTTCGACTGCGCCGCCCAAGACAGCTCCCGCCGCCGTCACGCCCGCCAACTTCAGCAAGTCCCGCCGCGAAATCGGAATCGAAAAGCCTTGTGCCATAGTTAAATCCTCCAAAAATTTTATCTGTATGCAAAGTGTTCGATAATCTGCGAAACGATAAATAAAAACATGCCGACCAATCCGCCGCAAATCGAGCCGTTGATACGAATCATCTGCAAATCGTCCGCCACGTGCCCTTCCACAAATTCCGTCAGTTCGTCGTCGCTGAATTTGTCGAGCCGTTCGCGAATCATCAGCGGAATTTGCTCGCGGTATTCGTTCAGCAAATTTTCTATAAAATCTTTTATCAGCTTGTCGAATTTTCGCTGGAGTGTGGTGTCCTTAATGAATTCGTCAATCTTGGCGTCGACGAGATAATCAACGGCGTCGCGCCAAATGACGGGCTTGCGTTCGACTTCCACGACGCGCGGAGTGTGCGGATTAACCGCCTGTTGCCTCCGCAATTTCTCCAAAATTTTCGGGTCGGTCTCGCCTTTGACATTAACGTCCAGCCACGTCTTAACGAAGCCCTCCGTATCGAATTTCTGCAGGAAAAGTTTCAGCAAGTCGTTGAGAAATTTTTTCGTGTTGAGATTGCCCGCCGCCGAATTCACGAAGCCACCGAACATTTTAATCATCTCGTCCGCCGCTTGAGCCGTCTCGCTGTCAACAAGTGCGCCCGTCGTGTTGAGAATTTTTTCCGCGTCGCTGATTTTTTTCTCGACGGTTTCGTTTAAGATGTTCAAAATTTTTTCGTCGGTCAAGTCCATAGTCGACAGCACCAGCGCACGCCCCGCCGAGTCGCCTTCGTAAGCCTCGCGCAGTTCGGTTATCTTCTTTAAAATTTCTTCCTGCATGTGCGGGCTGCGTAAAATTTTGTGCCCCGTGTCGAAGAGCGTGATTAAAATTTTGCGGCTGTGCTTGTCGTTCGTGGCAACTTTAATCACCGCGTTGAAAAGTTTTTCCGCGTCGAGATTTTTAATTTCGTTTTCAAGAATCGGCGCGACGTTCTTTGAAATTTTTTGCGTGTCGAGTTCGTTGAAAAGTTCCGTCAAAACTTCGCGCACGAGCGTTTTAGTTTTGGCGCGCCCCTTGTTTTGTTCAAAGTAGTCGATTAAAAGTTGCGCGGTGTTTTCGTCCTTGACGGTCTCCATAATATTTTTCGTGTTGAGCAAATCGGTGCCGCCGCATTCGACGATTGCGTCCATGATTCGTCCGCGATTGCGCCGCAAAATTTCCGTGTGGAAGCCGATTCCCAGCGGCTTGCGGAAAAGAGCCGTCACGCCGAACCAGTCAGCCATGCCGCCGATTGTCGCCGCCAAAAAGCCGTGATTGAGCAAGCCCAGAATAAAATTGCCCGTCGCGCCCGTCAAAATAAATTTCAGCGGCGAAATTTCCGGCAGTGTCGAGACTGCAAAGAGCGCACTCGTCGCCAAGGTCGCCGTCGCCTTCGTTTTATTTTCCAAAAAAATTTTCACCTCCGCTATCGTTTAAATTATTTTATCATGAATTCGCCGCGCTGTCTTCAAAATTTTTTGAGATTGAATGTACAATGCATGTGCAACAGATAAAAAAATTATAGTTTCCTGTTAATATGATTATGATTTAGATTGAAAGTAGGAAAGTCCATTTACAAAATCGCTAAAATAAAACATCGGCTGAAATATGAATTGAGTTGATTATTTGATACGAAAAAAGCCGTGCCTTTCGACACGACTTGAACTTTCATGTGGCAGGGGCAGAAGGACTTGAACCCTCAGCCTACGGTTTTGGAGACCGTTGCTCTACCAATTGAG
>JAFXNB010000009.1 GCA_017529935.1 Selenomonadaceae bacterium | reverse complement strand
GTTCGACGGAGCCGCTGACGTGTTTAAGATTGCCGTAGAAAACAAAATCGTCGTCGCTGTTGACTTTGCCGCTGGCATTGAGCAGGAAAACGGAAGCGTCCAAGTCGAAGTCCTTGCCGCCGTCATATTTGTTTACGTCCCAGCCCAGCCCGATTAAAACTTCCTTCAAGCCGGGGTTCGTCTTCGTGAGGTCAACCTTCTGTCCTTTTTTCAAACTAATTGCCATTGAAATAAAACCTCCCAAAAAATTTTTTACGGCACATAATCTAACACAATCTGAAAATAATTTCAAGTCACGGAGCAACATGAAGAATACAAAATCATTTGCCGATACAGAACTTGGAAAAAATTTCGTTGATGATGTCCTCGCCGACGGCTTCGCCCGTCAAGGTGCTTAAACATTCCAGCGCGGCGTGCAAGTCAATCGAAACGAAATCAATGCCAAAATTCAGCTGAATAGTTTCTTGAGCTTCGCGCAAATGTTTGACGGCTCGGCGCAACAAATCAGCTTCGCGCTCGTCGCGGACAAAACTCATCTCGAAATCAATCACGCCGACGCGTTCACCAATCGCGGACAAAAGTTTATCGGTGCCGGCTCCGCTCTTTAGGGAAATTTCAATCACCTGCGCGGCGGGCATTTTTTTTGTAATCTGCGCGGGCTTTGTAACTTGCGGCAAATCAATTTTAGTCAGCAAAATTATCGCGTTGCGGTCAGTCAAAAGTTTAAAAATTTCTTCGTCCTCGGCGTCAAGGATTCGTGAACCGTCGAAGAGCGCGAGAATCAACTCCGCACGCTGAGCACAATCCTTGGCGCGGGCAATGCCGATTTTCTCCACCGCGTCGCCGGAATTTCTTATGCCCGCCGTGTCGATAATTTTCAGCGGAATGCCGCCGACGTTGACGAATTCTTCTAAACTGTCGCGCGTTGTGCCTGGAATATCCGTGACGATTGCGCGGTCGGTCTTGGCGAAAAAATTCAGCAGGCTGGACTTGCCGACGTTGGGCTTGCCGATTATCGCCGTCTCCAAACCTTCGCGCAAAATTTTTCCTGCCGTTTGATTCGCCAACAGCTCGTCAAGCTTTTTTATCTGCGCGGAAATATTTTTGTCGACTTCAATCAAAGTCACGGCGTCCAAATCGTCTTCGGGGAAATCAATCGTCGCCTCAATGTGCGCAACCGAATTTAAAATCGCCTGCCGAATCTCGCCAATCGTCTTTGAAGTCTTGCCCGCCAACTGATTCTGCGCAACCGTCAACGCGGCGGAAGTTTTAGCTTGAATCACGTCAAGGACAGCTTGCGCCTGCGTCAAGTCAAGTCGCCCGTTCAGAAAAGCTCGCTTAGTGAATTCGCCGCGCTCGGCAGGACGTGCGCCCGCCAGATAAGTCAGCTTTAAAACTTCGCGCAGGACGACGCTCCCGCCGTGACATTGCAACTCAACGACATTTTCTTTGGTGTAGGATTTCGGCGCACGCATGACCAGCGCAATCGCCTCGTCGACGATCTCGCCCGAAAAGTTTTTCACGTGCCCGAAAATAATTTTCCTGTCCTCGGTTAGCGGCTTGTCGAAAATTTTTTCAGCAATGGCAATCGAATCGGAGCCGCTCAATCGAATGATACCGACGCCCGCCGCGCCCGCCGCCGTAGCTATCGCGCTTATCGTTTCTTCCATGAATCTGCCCCCCAAAATTTTTTCAAGCCTAATGTAAAATTTCTTGCAAGTCAAGGTGGAAAAATTTTTTGCCGCGATTAAAAGGGTTGACGGAAAAATTAGGGAAATATCCCTTGCGAGGTGATTCCCGTGGTCGACAAAAATTTATTCCTGTACGATTTGGCGATTGTGGCGATTTTCAAAGACGAGGGACGCTATCTTAAAGAGTGGCTCGATTATCATCT
Source organism: Selenomonadaceae bacterium (assembly GCA_017529935.1). Taxonomy (GTDB): domain Bacteria; phylum Bacillota; class Negativicutes; order Selenomonadales; family Selenomonadaceae; genus Quinella. Next base: position 9,385 of record JAFXNB010000009.1, on the reverse strand, counting down.
GCTGGCGGGCGTCGAACACTTTTATCTTTACAACAACGAAAGCTCCGACGATTACAAAAAAATTCTCGTGCCCTACGTCGAAGAAAATTTGGTCACGCTGATTGATTTTCCCGGCAAGGCTATGCAAATGTCCGCGTATAACGACGCGATTAAAAAATTTCGTTTCGAGTGCCGCTACATGGCGTTTATCGATTTGGACGAATTCATTTACCCGAAAAGCAATCGCTCCATCGTTGAAGTCGTCGACGAAATTTTATCCAAAGTTCATGGCGCGGTAGGTTTAGTAGTTCACTGGCAATGCTTTGGCACGAATGGTCACGATAAAGCAGATTATTCTCGCGGCGTGCTGGAAAGATTTACGCGACGCGCCGAAAAAAATTTTAGTCACGTCACGAAGGATGAGGAAAAACGCCTTTTATATTGTATCGGCAATGTTTTTCTCAAGATAATTTTAAATCCCAGGTACACTAAAATCGTTTACGTTCACGACGCAAGTCATTTTGAAGGGCGTTTCCATGTAAACGAAAGCGGCATAAAACTTTTGCGAAATCCTGCTTCGCTGAATATCGACGCAGAAAAAATCGTCGTGAATCATTACTTTACTAAGTCGCGCGAAGAATTTATCTTCAAGCACAGCCGAGGAAGAGCGGATAGTGGTACAAAATGGTCAAGTAGTCTTTTCGACGCGTACAATCGCAACGATGTCTTCGACGACGGAATTTTAAAATATCGCGCCGCCCGAGCAGAAAATTTTTCCTTCGAGAGCGACGACGCCAGAATCAATCGTGTGATAAGTTGCCTTTTCCGCACGCTTACTCAAAATTCACCCTACGCCATGCCCAAAGAATTTTTCGCGGGCAAATTGGAAATGCTGTTGACGTGCTGGGCATTGGCGGAAAAATTTCAAATAAAAATCGACAATAGCTTAGCGGAGGAAGTTTCGCTCGGTTGGGTTCACCGCACACTGACAACTAATCCGATTGAGATCGCCGAAGTTCAAATGCTCCTTAAAGCGTTGCCGGAAATTTTGTCACGCCCGTTTCCTATCTGCAAAGAAATTAATCAGCTGGTTCAGAACAGCAACCTTACAGACTTAATTGAGCCTGACGAATTATCTTAACAGGAGATGATACGATGATTGACAAAAATTTATTCCTGTACAATTTGGCGGTAGTTGCGATTTTCAAGGACGAGGGTCGCTACCTTAAAGAGTGGCTCGATTATCATTTATTGGCCGGCGTCGAACATTTTTATCTTTACAATAACGACAGCTCCGACGATTATGCGGAAGTGCTCGCCCCTTACGTCGAAAAAAATTTGGTCACTTTGACAGAGTTGCCTGGCAAGCTGATGCAATATCCTGCTTACAACGACGCGATTGAAAAATTCCGCTTCGAGTGCCGCTACATGGCGTTCATCGATTTGGACGAATTCATTTACCCGAAAAGCAATCGTCCCATCGTTGAAGTCGTCGACGAAATTTTAAACGATATGCCGCATGCGGCGGGTCTAGGAATTAATTGGCAAATCTTCGGCTCCAACGGTCATGATAAGGCTGATTATTCCCGTGGCGTCTTGGAAAGATTTACGCGCCGCGCACCGAGCGATTGGAGTGGTCATATTGAAGCTGGAAATTTTCAAAAAAAAGTTATAGACAACCCGCGCCTTATTCATTGCCGTACTAATCCTCACTTTTCATTTTATTTCTACGGGAAATCTGACGCGAATTCTAATGGCGAGTATATTTCGACATGGTATGGCAACAATCCGATTCTCGCCGACAAAATCGTCATCAATCATTACAAAACGAAATCCAAAGAAGAATATAGAGAAGCCAAAATGCAACGCGGCTATGCAAATAGCGACATAAATCCCTACAACGAAGAACGTTTTGCCGAAAGCGACCGCAACGAAGTTTTTGACGACGGCATTTTAAAGTATCGCGCCGCCCGCACTGAAAATTTTTCCTTCGAGAGCGACGACGCCCGAATTAATCGCGTGGTAAATTATCTGGTAAAAGTCATGACATCGGATGAACTTTCTTTAGAGGCGGCGTTGACGTGCCGAGCCGTGGCTGAAAAGTTTCAAATAAAAATCGGTGACCAGTCAGCGGAGGAAATTGCGTTGGCGTGTATTTATCGGACGCTAAGTAAATCTATAAATCGCGCAGAAATTCAAATGTTTATGAAAGCTTTGCCGGAAATTTTGTCACGCCCGTTCCCTATCTGCAAAGAAATTAATCAGCTGGTTCAGGTAAGCAACCTTACAGACTACATTGAGCCTGACGAAATATCTTAAACGGAGATGATACGATGCTTGATAAAAATTTATTCCTGTATGATTTGGCGATTGTGGCGATTTTCAAGGACGAGGGACGCTATCTTAAAGAGTGGCTCGATTATCATTTGCTCGCCGGTGTCGAACATTTTTATCTTTACAACAACGAAAGCTCCGACGATTACGCGGAAATTCTCGCGCCCTACGTCGAAAAAAATTTGGTGACGCTGATTGATTTCCCCGGCAAAGTTATGCAAATGTCCGCGTATAACGACGCGCTGGAAAAATTCCGTTTCGAGTGCCGCTACATGGCGTTCATCGATTTGGACGAATTCATCTTCCCGAAAACGAATCAATCCATAGTTGAATTTCTCGACGAAATTTTATCTGGCATTCCGAACGCGGCAGGCTTGGCGATAAATTGGCAAATCTTCGGCTCAAACGGTCACGAGAAGGCGGATTACTCGCGCGGGGTGTTGGAAAGATTTACGCGCCGTGCCCAAAGAGACTACTACATAAACCGCTTGGTAAAAACCATTGTCAATCCTCGCAGAACAGATTGTCTTAGGGATCCCCACTCTGCCATTTACTTTACGACGTTCCAGGCCGTGAACGAGAACGGAGTTTTGGGAAAAGAATTTTTTAACGACCCCGTGACCAACGACAAAATCGTCGTCAATCATTACTTTACTAAGTCGCACGAAGAATATATTTCTAAGCGCAACAGAGGAAGATCTGATAGCAAAAAAAAATGGCCAGATGATTTTTTCGATAAGTATAATAACAACGAGGAATTCGACGACGGCATTTTGAATTATCGCGCCGCCCGCGCAGAAAAATTTTCCTCCGAGAGCAACGACGCCAAAATTAATCGCGTTGAAACTGTTCTTGTAAACTCGTTGACGCAAAATTCTCCTGTCGATATTGAAACTCTTTTGGCGTGCCGAGCCTTGGCGGAAAAATTTCAAATAAAAATCGGTGAACATTCAGCAGAGGAAAATGCGCTGGCGTTGATTTATCGGACGCTGACCGAACCGATGACAATCGTGGAAAGTCAAATGTTCCTTAAAGTTTTGCCACAAATTTTGGTGCGCCCGTTCCCGATTTGTAAGGAAATTCTTCAGCGGACTCAAGATGATGTAATTCCGCGTCTTTACGAGGATTTGAAAAGTTTCGATATTGCACCAAGCTTGGGAGATGCTATGAGGCGTTCGAATTTGCTTTATCTGCAAAAGTTTTTGCGTTTGATAAAATTGTGAACGGAGATGATACGATGATTGACAAGAAAAATGTTTTGCACAACTCGCAGAACATCTACTACCGCTCGACGGTCGGCGCGGCGGAGGCTGGCTCAAATATGCGGCTCGGCATTACGATTAAGACTGACGCCGCGATTAAGCAAGTCCTCTTGCACACGTGGGAAGAAGGTGCCGGCGAAAAGTGGTCGAACCTCGTCACGCGCGACGACGAAAAGTCCGAAGAAAAATTTTACTCACTCGTCACCAAAATGCCCGACAAGGGCGGTCTCCTCTGGTACTATTTCATAATCGTCACCGGCGGCAAAACTTACTACTATGGCAACAATCCCGAAATGCTCGGCGGCGTCGGCGAACTCTACGACCACATTCCGCCCGCCTTCCAAATCACCGTCTATCAAAAGGGCGCGAAGACTCCCGATTGGTTTAAGCATGCCGTCATGTATCAGATTTTCCCCGACAGATTTTATCGCGACGGCAACGAAATTATTCCAAAGGAAGGCGCGGTCTATCACGCGTGCTGGAGCGATGACCCCGTTTATTTTAAAGACACCGACCGCGACGAAATTCTCGCTTACGATTTCTTCGGCGGCAACCTGCGCGGCGTCGAAAAGAAATTGGATTATCTTAAGGAGCTGGGAATCACCGCGATTTATTTTAATCCCGTCTTTGAATCGGAGAGCAATCACCACTACGATACCGGCGACTATCACAAGATTGACCCGATACTCGGCACGAATGAAGACTTTAAACATTTAATCGACGCGGCGGCGGCTAAGGGCATTAAAATCATAATCGACGGTGTCTTCAGCCACACCGGCTCCAACAGCATTTACTTCAACCGCAAGGGCAAATACGATTCGGTTGGCGCGTTTCAATCCAAAGATTCGCCCTACTACGATTGGTACGACTTCAGAAATTATCCGACCGACTATGACAGCTGGTGGAATTTCCCGACGCTCCCGAACGTTCGCGAGACCACGCCCAGCTACATGGATTTTATTATCCGCGACAAAGACAGCGTGCTCAAACATTGGATGCGCGAAGGTATCAGCGGCTGGCGGCTTGACGTGATTGACGAATTGCCCGCCGAGTTCAGCAGATTATTTTTCTCCGAGCTGAAGAAAATTAATCCCGAAGCCGTCATGATTGGCGAAGTTTGGGAAGACGCCTCGAACAAAATTGCTTACGGCGTCCAGCGGCAATACCTTTGCGGCTACGAAATGGATTCGGCGATGAATTATCCGTTGCGCGCACACATTTTCGATTTTATTTTGGGGCAGATTGACGGCGAACTTTGTATGCGGCGCATGGAAAGTCTCCGCGAAAATTATCCCAAAGAAAATTTCTACGCGATGATGAATTTAATCGCAAGCCATGATATTATGCGCCCTGTCACGATTTTTGGCGAGGCTCCCTACTACGACCAAATGCCCGCTTACGAGCAATCGAATTTCAGATTGGACGAGGCGGCGGAAAAATTGGGCAAGGCGCGGCTGAAAATGGCGGCTCTGTGGCAGATGACTTATCCTGGCGTGCCGTGCATTTACTACGGCGACGAAATCGGCATGCAGGGCTTCAAAGACCCGACGAACCGGCGACCGTATCCTTGGGGCGGCGGCGACCAAGAACTTTTAGCGACGTACAAAAAATTTATCAAAATGCGCAACGAGAAATTGGCACTGCAGACGGGCGAACTTTTGCCGCTGCCGAGCAAGGGCGACATCGTTGCTTATGCCCGCGTGATTCGCAACGGGCACGACGTCTTCGGGCACGAGGCGCAGAACGATATTTATCTGGTGGCGTTCAATCGGAACAAGACGCGCGGCAAGGAAGTTTCCTTCGACGTGAGCGACTTCGCCAACGGGCTTTTCGTCGACGCCTTCGACGAGGACAATCCCAAGAAAAAATATCCCGTCAGCCGCGGAAGAGTTTCCTTTAAACTTGAACCGCTCGAAGGAATTCTCCTGCACCACGTCCCGCAACAACAAAACTACGACCGCCGCGCAGGAATTATTCTGCACCCGACGAGCTTACCTTCTAAATACGGTATCGGCGACATGGGCAAAGAGGCGTTTGAATTTATCGACTACCTCAAGGCGGCGGGGCAAAGCATTTGGCAAATCCTTCCGCTAAATCCTGTCGGCTACGGTTATTCGCCCTATCAATCGCCGTCGGCGTTCGCGGGCAACCCGATGATTATTTCAATCGACGCGCTGATTGCGGACGGCTTGCTTGACGAAGGCGACGTAAAAGTTCCGCTCAAGCTGGGCAAGTCAAAGTTCATTGAATTTGAAAGCGTCGACCGCGTTAAATCCGCCGCGCTCAAAAAAGCATTCGCGAACTTTAAAAAGAAACTCAAGAAGGACGCCGAACTTAAAAAGAACTTTGAAAAATTCTGCGCGGCGCAAAAATATTGGCTGGAAGATTACGCGCTGTTCGCGGCGATTAAGCAGAAAAATGACGGCGCGTATTGGGTCGATTGGGACATCAAAATTAAGCAGCGCGACAAAAAAGTTTTGGCGGCGTTGAGGAAAGAACTTGCCGACGAAATTTTATTCACGGAGTTTGAGCAGTTCATCTTCGCGGAGCAGTGGCAAAAACTTCACGACTACGCTTTGGAGCGCGGAATTCAAATTATGGGCGACATGCCGATTTTCGTTTCGGCGGACAGCGCGGACGCTTGGGCTAATCAGCAAGAATTCCAACTCGACGCGGAAGGTCATCCGGAAAAAGTTGCTGGAGTTCCGCCCGGTTATTTCAGCGCGACGGGGCAGCTTTGGGGCAATCCGCAATACGATTGGGACGAGATGAAGGCGACGAAATATAAATGGTGGAAGTTGCGCTTCAAGCGGATTTATGAGCTGGTTGACATCGTGCGCGTTGACCACTTCCGCGCGTTTGAATCGTATTGGTCGATACCCGGCGACGCGAAGACCGCCATTCACGGCGAGTGGCTTAAAGGTCCCGGCTTGAATTTCTTTAAAGAAATTCGCAAAGAGATTGGCGACGCGCAGATTGTGGCGGAGGATTTGGGAATCATCACCGACGCCGTCGACAACTTGCGCGAAGATTGCGGCTTCCCCGGCATGAAGGTTTTGCATTTCGAGTTGCACTTCAACGAATATGGTCGCATGGGCTTTGTCCCGCCGGAAAATTCGATAACCTACACGGGCACGCACGACAACAACACGACGGTTGGCTGGTTTATGGAGGACGTGGACAACGACTCCAAGGCGACGATTGCCGCGCTGATTGGTGCTGACGTGCGCCGCCCCGATGATGTTTGCAAAAAGCTGATTGAATTTGCCTACGCCTCGAACTCGCGCTTCGCGATTGTTCCCATGCAAGACATTTTAAGACTTGACAGCAAAAACCGCATGAATACGCCTGGCACTGTCGGAACGAATTGGGGCTGGAGACTTAAACCGGATTATCTTTCGGAGGCGGAAGCTGATAAACTTAAAGCTCTGTGCAATAAATATTTGAGGTAGTGGCATGAAAAAATTTTTAACTAAGCTGGCGGTCGGCGCGGCGATTCTGTCGTTGGTGAGTGTCGACGCCGAAGCTTGCACGATTATGTTGGTGACTAAGGGCGCATCGACGGACGGCAGTGTTTTCGTTTCCCATAGCAATGACGGTTTCGGAGCTGACCCGAACGTCGCCTTTATTCCCGCGAAGAATCACAAGAAGGGAAGGCTGCGCCCCGTTTATCCTACTTCCGCCGCTGTCGACGAGTTGCCCGAATATAATTGCTTCCATGTTCCGCAACTTGTCGCGCCCGAACGTAGCGATTCTTACAACTTCCCCGGCAAGCCGCTCACCAAGCCGATTGGCTACATTCCCGAAGTTGAGCACACTTACGCCTATATCGACGGCGATTATCCCGCCATGAACGAGCACGGCTTGATGATGGGCGAATGCACCGACCGCTCCGCGTACCTGCTTAAACTGCCCTACAAAAAAGGCATTGGGATTTTTTATTCGTCGGAACTTGGGCGCGTGGCTTTGGAGCGTTGCAAAACGGCGCGGGAAGCGATTAAACTCATGGGCGCGTTGATTGACGAGTACGGGCTTTACGGGACGGCGGAGGCTTTGTTCGTGGCGGACAAGGACGAGGGCTGGCTTTTTGAAATGCAACCGACGCCGAGCGGCAAGGGCGGCTTGTGGATTGCGGAAAAAATTCCCGACGGACATTTTTCCATTGCGGCGAATCAGCTGAGAATTCGCGCGATAAGGAAAGACGACCCGAATCAAATTTTTAATCCGAAACTTCCGCAGATGTTGGAGGAGCTGGGCTGGGCGGCTTACGACGATAACGGAAATTTGGATTGGGTAAAATCTCTGCAAGCCAAGGAAAGTAATCACCCGTATTATTCACAGCGGCGCGTGTGGCGTGGACTTAGCACCGTTGCCCCGTCGAAAAATTTTTCGCCGACAGTCAGCGGCTGGGATTCTGATTATTATCCGCTTAGCGTTAAGCCCGACAAAAAGTTGGCGGTCACCGATGTCATGAAGTTGTACCGCGATTATTATCAGGATACGGAGTTCGACAAATCGGCGAGTTCTTTCGCGGGCTTGTACGGTTCGCCGTATCATTACGAAAATGAGAGACGAACCGAGCGTTCAATCATGAGCGCGAAGACGACACATACTTATATCGCGCAAGTCAACGACAAACTCCCCGCGCCGATTTGCTGGCTGTCGACGAACACGCCTTTTGAAAATCCGTTCGTGCCGTTTGCCGTGGCGAAAATGCCCGCCGCTTACGACAAGGCTTTGCGGGACGAATACGACGCGACGAAAATGTATTGGGCGTCGACGCAGGTTATGTCTTTGACGCAGGGCTATTTCAACGTGATAAGCCCGACGGTCGCGCAAGCCGTAAGTCAATCGGAAAAAAACTCTCTGGAGCTTGTCCGCACGTCGCTCAATCTGCCGAAAAATAAATTCGCCGCAGCGTTGAATAAAAATGCGGTCAAAGTCTTCGACGATTGGAAAAAACTTTACACGCAACTTTTAATTAAATACGACGGCGGCGCGGGTCTCAAATACGACGAACGAACCTTGCCCGCGCCAATCGCGCCGACTGAGTATTGAAAGGTGATGTCATGGCAGAAATAGAAAAAACTTTTGTGGTCGAGAAGACTTGCCCAATCTGCGAAAAAGAATTTCGGGTAGTCAAGACGCGTTCGCGGATTATGGTGACGGGGCGCGACGAGGACGGTTGCACGCATTACGCGAATTTCAATCCCTACTACTACACCGTTTGGGTCTGCGAACATTGCGGCTTCGCGGCGGACGAGGAAACTTTCACGACAAAAATTCCCGACCGCCACTTGACGATACTTAAAGCCGTCTTGCTCACGAAAAATATCAAAGTTCCGTTCGTGGAGGAGCGCACGCCGGAAAACGCGTCGACGGCTTATCGGTTGGCGTTGAAGTATTTGGATTTGATTCGCGGCAAGTCCTCCAAAAAGGCAAAATACGCGCACCGCTTAGCGTGGGTTTATCGCGAGACGGGCGACAAAGTTCAGGAAGAAGAATTCTTGACGAAGGCGGCGGAGTTTTACGAGGAAGCCTTGATGCGCGAAAGTTTCCCAATCGGCGAGCTGACGGACAACGCGTTTATGTATATCGTGGCGGCGATTTATAATCGGCTGGGCGACCGGCAAAAGGCGACGATGTACTTGTCCAAGCTGATAAGCGACCAGGGCGTCCGCGAACGCGAACCGCGAATCTACGACAAAGCGCGAGAATTGTGGAGCGACATGCGGAGCAAAAGTAGGAGGTAGAAGTTAAGAGTTGAATCACATATTAAGAATTATCGCCTGCGTCATGTTGAGCTTGCT
>JAFXNB010000008.1 GCA_017529935.1 Selenomonadaceae bacterium | reverse complement strand
GACGCCAGCAGATGGTCTTCAAGCACGCGATTTCGACGATCACGCCTTCCAGACCGCTCGGAGGCACCAAGGCGGACGAAAAACCCGCCGAAGTCGCGGCACCTGCTAAGGAAAATGCAGAGGTCCAGGCGGAGTAAAATTTCTTTTCGGCGAGGCAAATACAATGATTCGAGGCTTTGAGATTCTCGAAGGCTACAGCGGAATTCATCTTCCCACGCGCAAAACTGCCTTCAGCGCGGGCTATGACTTGGAGGCGGCGCAAAATGTGCGCGTGACGGATAAAAAAATTTCGCTTGTGCCCACGGGTCTCAAGGCCTTTTTTCCTGCCGACGAGGTCTTGTTGATTTATCTGCGCTCAAGTCTTGCCGTCAAGCACAATCTGTTTTTAGCCAACGGCGTCGCCGTGATTGACGCGGATTATCGCGGACATATAATTTTGCCCGTCGTGAGTTTCGGCGGCGAATTTGAAATTAAACGCGGCATGCGATTTGCGCAAGGTATCTTCCAAAAATATTTTACCGTCGACGGAGATACAATCGGTGTCGGCGAAATGCGGCGCGGGCGTTTCGGCTCCACGGGCGATTTTTAGGAGGGCAAATGGATTTATTTAGCAACGTCAATGACGAAAAAATTTATCAGCCGCTGGCGGAAAGGATGCGTCCAAAAACTTTATCGGACTTCGCGGGGCAAGAAAAAATTCTGCGCGGCGCACTCGGCAAAATGATTGCCGGAGGTCAAACGCCGTCTTTAATTTTTTTCGGCGCACCGGGCACCGGCAAGACTACGCTCGCCAAAATTATCGCGAACACCACGGAAAGCAATTTCGTCAAAGTCAACGCGGCACTGTCGGGAATCAGCGAACTGCGCGGCATTGTCAAGGAGGCGGAAGACCAGCGCAAATTTTATCGGCGGCGGACGATTCTTTTTATCGACGAAATTCACCGCTTCAACAAGGGGCAACAAGATTTTCTCCTGCCGTATGTCGAGGACGGGCGAATAATTTTAATCGGCGCGACGACCGAAAATCCCTTCTTTGAAGTCAACGCCGCGCTCCTTAGCCGCGTCAAAATTGTTCGGCTTGAAAAACTTGCCGTCGACGACATAAAAAAAATTCTCCGCCACGCCGTCGAATTGGAAAAATTTTCTGCGGAGGAACGCGCCCTTGAGATTATCGCGGACTTCGCGGACGGTGATGCCCGCATGGCTTTGAACGTCTTGGAGCAAGCGTCCTTCAGCGGGAAAATTTCCGTCGAAGCTTTGAACGATTTGCTCGGCGAAAAAATTCGTCGCTACGACAAAAAGGGCGACAATCACTACGACACGGCGAGCGCGTTTATCAAAAGTATGCGCGGCTCCGACGCGGACGCGGCGATTTTTTATTTGGCAAAGATGATTGACGGCGGCGAGGATTTGAAATTTATTGCGCGGCGAATTGTAATCTGCGCGGCGGAGGACGTGGGCAACGCCGACCCGCAAGCTCTGATTCTGGCGAACGCGGCGGCGCAGGCGGCTCAATTCGTCGGTCTGCCCGAAGCCCGAATCATTTTGGCGCAAGCCGTCACGTACATCGCGGGCGCGCCCAAATCCAACGCGGCTTATCTGGCGATTGACAAAGCTCTTGGCGACACGCGCGGCACCGTCCCAAAACATTTGCGCGACACCAGCTATAAAGGTGCGAAAACTTTCGGGCACGGCATCGGCTACAAATATCCGCACGACTTTGAAAATCATTTCGTTAAGCAACAATATCTGCCCGACGAAAAAATTTCCGCACGCTACTACGAACCGACCGAGCAGGGCGCGGAAATTTTGATTAAGCGGCGGCTTGAACGTCTTTGGAATTAGAAGCCGAATAGCCCCTTAATTTTATCGCCAAAAGATTTTTTAGGCGGCGGCGTCGGTCGCAAATTTTTTGCCGAACCGTCGAGCACGCCGTTGGTTTTTATTTTTTTCAGCCACGCGGGAAATTCATTCAGCAGCCGCGAGTAAAGCTCCTCGTTCGACACATCATAAAAATCGTCCAGCGCGAAAAAATCTGCGTTATCGACGTAGCGACCTTCCATGTCGTCGAGTTCTTCAAGGACGCCGTAGCCCTCGCCGCGCACGCCGACGAATTGCCAGAAAATCGGCAGATATGAAGCGTCAATCAAAATTTTTTTTATCGCGGCGGCTTTGTAAATCCCGCCGTCCGTGACGAAGATGACATAGGCGGGCAAAGTGCTCGTCTCGTATTCGGCGACAACTTCCGCCATGACGACCGGCTCATTGTTGCTGCCGCCGAGTTTCCGTTGCAAAGCTTTCCAATCGGGCGGAACGGCCTGTTCATAATTCTGCATGTTGACGGTCGGGCGACGCTCGCAATTAGAACCGTAAAACCAAAAATCAAATTTGCCGTCGTCGTCGAATTGCACCGCCACGGGCAAAATTTTGTTGAGGATTTCCTGAACGGTGCCGTCTTTGTAGCTGTGATTCATCGAGCCGGAAATATCCATGACCAGCGCGACGCGGGCGACCACGTCCAAAAGATTTCTCTTTTCCAATTCGACTTTGAGCGGCTTGACGAGGGAAATTAATTTGGGCGCGCCGTCCGCGATTTTTTTCTCCAGCGAAATTTTTTTCGGAGCGGGCGCGTCGTCGTCAGATTGTTCGCCGCCGTAAAATTTTAAAAGCGCGTCAAGCCCGCCGTTGAAGCCGCGAGCCACGACGTTAAATCGCCAGCCGCCCTTGCGATAAATTTCCAGCGAGGTGACGGCTTTTTCTTGTGAAAAATCTTTTCCGCCGAATTGGGCAGAAATTTCGTCGCCGAGAAAAATTTTGTGCGCGGAAATTTCGTTCATGGTGCCCGCGCCGTCGATTGAACAGGTAAACACGAGCTTTTGAATATTTTCGGGCAAACTTTGGAGCTTGAGGATAAACTCCATGCCCGAAGAAATTTCTTTGCCGATAATTTCGCCGTTCGGGGAGCTGAGCTGGTTGTAAAAAATCATGTAGCGGTCGTCGGAAAGTTTATTGTCCGCGTCGACGCCGAAACAGCAAAAATCATAAGTCGCCGCGCCGTCGGTCTTCAAAATAATTTTCAGCGGACGATTCAAATCAAAAAATTTTTCGAGTTTGTCGCGTGAGCCGCGTTGAACAATCATAATCATCGCCTCCGCGAACTTTATATCACAAAAAATTTGATTTAAAAAGCCGCCTTTGCTAAAATAACCGCGAAAATTTTTTGGGAGATGATTTTCTTGCTTGATATGAAGTTTGTGCGCGATAATCTCGAAGAAATTCGCGCTATGTTAAAAAATCGCAACAACTCTTTGAATCTCGACGACTTCAGCGACCTTGAACAGCAACGCCGCGCCATTTTGAGCGAAACTGAACAGCTTAAGTCTCAACGCAATTCAATTTCCAAAAAAATCGGCGTGATGAAGAAATCCGGCGAGGATACAACAGAAATTTCCGCCGAAGTTCGCCAAATGGGCAACAAGATCGCCGAACTCGACGCAAAACTCCGCGACGTTGAAAAAAATTTGCGCGATTTGCTCCTGCACATTCCAAATATTCCCGCTGAAGATGTGCCGATTGGTCTCGACGACACGCAAAATCCAGAAATTCGCAAGTGGGGAACGCCGCCGACATTCGATTTTGAGCCGAAAGCGCATTGGGAACTCGGAAATTCGCTAAATATTTTCGATTTCGACCGCGCAGGCAAGGTTACGGGCGCAAGATTTACTTTTTATCGCGGACTCGGTGCCCGCTTGGAACGCGCGTGCATAAATTTCATGATGGATTTGCACGCCAACAAGCACGGCTACACGGAAATGCTCGCGCCGTACATTGTCAACCGCGACAGCATGATTGGCACGGGGCAACTGCCCAAATTCGCCGAAGATATGTTCAAACTTGAAGGTCTCGATTATTATTTGGTGCCGACTGCCGAAGTTCCCATGACAAATTTTCACCGCGACGAAATTTTATCCGCCGAAATTTTGCCCGAATATTTTTCCTGCTACACGGCGTGTTTTCGTGCCGAAGCGGGCGCGGCTGGTCGTGATACGCGCGGCTTGATTCGTCAACACCAATTTAATAAAGTTGAGCTGATTAAATTCACGAAGCCGGAAGATTCTTGGAACGAATTGGAAAGCATGGTCGACGCCGCCGAGGACGTTTTGCGCGTGCTGGAGATTCCTTATCGCGTCGTGCTGCTTTGTACGGGCGATATGAGTTTCACTTCCGCGAAAACTTACGATATTGAAGTTTGGATGCCCGCGCAGAATAAATATCGCGAAATTTCTTCCTGCTCGAACTGCACCGACTATCAGGCACGCCGCGCAAATATAAAATTCCGCCGCGACAACAAATCCAAGCCCGAATTCGTACACACGCTCAACGGTTCGGGTATCGCCGTCGGCAGAACGGTCGCCGCGATTCTCGAAAATTATCAGCAGGCGGACGGCTCCGTTAAAATTCCCAAAGCTTTGGTTCCTTACATGGGCGTTGAAGAAATTCGCGCGTAAATCATTGACAAAAAAATTTTTCCGTGATAAATTCTTGTTGGCAAAAAAATAAGCGTCAACAGACGCCCGAACTTGATTAAAGCGATTTTACCCCCGTAATATTTATAGGTGTTACGAGAGATTCCAGCCTTCAAAGCTTTGGGGAGCTTAGGAGGTCGTATTTGTTAGCAGCCAAAGAATCAAGATTTATGTTTTTCGCCCCAAGCGCATAATCCGTCGAGCAAAGGGATTAAAGATTTCCCGCGTTTTGTTAAAGAGTACTCCACCTTCAGCGGAAGTTGGTTGTACTCTTTTCTTTTTATCAAATCGTCCGCTTCAAGTTCTTTTAACGTGCTGTCAAGCATTTTGTGGGAAATATCGTGCCGCCGATGTCGTGGTTTTGGCGACGCCGCTTTATTATTGGAACTTCAGCGGACAACTTCGCACGGCGTTTGACAGACTTTTTGCCGTCGCTGAATGTGATCCGAATTACGCTAACCCAAAGAAAGAATCCGTCTTGTTAATGGCGGCGGAAGGTTACGGCTTCGACGACGCGCTGACTTATTATCAAAAACAAGACAACTGTCTTTGAAGGGAATTCGTTGCGGCGGTCGAGCGTTATGGATTTTTAATCGCCTACGCGGCAAAATCTTTACGGCGGAAATTTTTTTAAAACTTTTCCTTCGCGTTGGTGCACGGAGGATTTTTTGTTATTATGGAAAAACTTTAGACATCGCGTTGCTGATTTTATTTTTTGTCCGCAAAAGTTCACGAGGCGGCAGGAATAATTTTCGTCATCGAAATTTATTCAAGCGATATTCCGTCGTCGCGAAAAATTATCTTAGATAGCCTTAACGGCTTTTAAAATTTCTCGTAACGGTGTAGAATAGGCGCGTTTGAAATTTTATGGCAAAGGAGACAGGATTTTATGCCCGTAATGGAATATTTGGAGAGAAATGCCAGACTTTACGGCGATGAAGTCGCGCTCGTCGAATTAAATCCAACAGTTGCTGACGCTAGACGCATGAGTTGGAAAGAATTCAGCTTGATTGAATCGAATTCGTTCGCGCCCTATCGTCGGGAGATAACTTGGCGCGTTTTTGACGAAAAAGCTAACCGTTGCGCGAATCTTTTAATCGAACGCGGCGTTCGCAAGGGCGATAAGGTCGCAATTTTGATGTATAACTGCCTTGAATGGCTCCCGATTTATTTTGGCGTGCTAAAATCGGGCGCAATCGCCGTTCCGTTCAATTTTCGCTATGACGCAGCCGAAATTCTCTATTGCGCGGAACTCGCCGAGGTCGACGTGATAATTTTCGGCTCAGAATTCATCGGACGTATCGAAACTAACGCCGAACGCCTTAGCAAAGGACGACTTTTGATTTATGTCGGCGATAATTGCCCCAGTTTTGCTGAAAGTTATCACATTATGGTTGATGATTGCTCAAGTTTGCCGCCAATGGTTGGAGGAATCACGGAAGAAGACTTCGGCGCGATTTATTTTTCATCTGGGACGACCGGTTTCCCGAAAGCGATACTTCACAAGCACCAATCTTTAACTCAAGCGGCGCAAATGGAGCAAAAACATCATTTAACGTCGCGCGAAGATAATTTTTTGTGCATACCGCCGCTTTATCACACTGGCGCGAAATTTCATTGGATGGGAAGCTTAGTTGCGGGTTCAAAGGCGGTTTTGCTCAAAGGAACGAAGCCGGAAATTATTTTGGATGCCGTTTCTAAGGAACAATGCACGATTGTTTGGCTTTTAGTGCCGTGGGCGCAGGATATTGTCGACGCGCTCGACCGTAGCGATTTAAAGCTCGAAAATTACAAAATTGATCAATGGCGGCTCATGCACATTGGCGCGCAGCCTGTTCCGCCGAGTTTAATCAGCCGTTGGAAGAAATATTTCCCGAATCACGACTACGACACGAATTATGGCTTGAGCGAGTCGACAGGTCCCGGTTGCGTGCACTTAGGATTGGAAAATATTTCAAAAGTCGGGGCAATCGGCGTGCCGGGCTATCGTTGGGAGTGCAAAATCGTCGACGAACACGAAAAAACCGTTCAAAATGGCGATGTCGGCGAACTTTGCGTCAAAGGTCCCGGCGTCATGACGTGTTACTACAACGACCCGCATGCAACCGCCGAAGTTTTGAAGGACGGCTGGCTTTTTACTGGCGATATGGCGTATCAGGACGAGGACGGCTTTTATTTTCTTGTCGACCGCAAAAAAGACGTTATTATCAGCGGCGGCGAGAATATTTATCCCGTTCAGATTGAAGATTTCCTGCACAAATTCGCAAAAATCAAAGATGTTGCGGTTATCGGCTTGCCTGACAGGCGTTTGGGCGAAATTTCTGCCGCGATTATCGAAATTCAGCCGAATATTGACTGCACGGAGGAGGAAATTAATAATTTCTGCCTTGAATTACCGCGTTATAAACGTCCGAAGAAGATTATTTTTGCTGATGTGCCGCGAAATGCCACGGGAAAAATTGAAAAGCCCGCTTTGCGCAAAAGATATGGCGCAGATAAACTCGTTGCGCTGGAAAATCGTAGTTAAGAGGTGAATTTTAATGAAAGCAACACAACTTTACGCGCCGACATTGCGTGAATCGCCCGCCGAAGCCGAACTTATCAGCCATAAATTGATGTATCGCGCGGGATTAATTCGCAAAGCCGCCGGCGGACTTTATTCTTACCTGCCGCTCGGTTGGCGCACGATAAAAAAGATTATGCAAATCATTCGCGAGGAAATGGACGCTAAAGGCGGGCAAGAAATCATGATGCCGATTGTCCAACCGGCTGAAATGTGGAAAGAATCGGGTCGTTGGGCGGTTTACGGCGATGAAATGATGCGTTTAAAGGACAGACACGGCAGAGAGTTCGCGCTTGGTCCGACGCACGAGGAAATGATTACAACTTTGATTCGCGACGAGGTTCGTTCTTATAAACAGCTGCCCGTTATGCTCTATCAGATACAAAATAAGTACCGCGATGAAATTCGACCGCGTTTTGGGCTGATGAGGAGCCGCG
>JAFXNB010000067.1 GCA_017529935.1 Selenomonadaceae bacterium | reverse complement strand
TGAGCCAACGCCAAAGATTTTTCGCCCCAAAGATACGATTTCGGATTGACGACCAAAAACGGGACAAATTTTTTCATGTCGGTTACCTCCTCTGCTTGTTGCGAAAACTTTAAAGCAAGCGCGACGGCAAGTCAACAAAAAATCCCCGACGTTCGCCGAGGATTTTTTTCGTGTCAAATTGTCGTCAATGTTTGTTGCCGAATTTCCTGAACTCCAGCCACAACGGTCCCGCAATGAAAATCGACGAGTAACAGCCGCTGAAAAAGCCGACAATCAGCGCGAACGCAAAATCTTTCGTGGTTTCGCCGCCGAAGAAAAACAGCGCAAACGTCGTGAATAAGCAGGTAAAGACCGTGTACAGCGAACGCGTCAAAGTTTGGTAAATTGAGCGGTTGACCAGTTCGACAACGTTGCCGCCGCGTCTGAAATGCAACTTCAAGTTTTCGCGAATCCTGTCGAAAATAACAATCGTGTCGTTGATTGAGTAACCGACGACTGTCAACAGTGCCGCGACGAACGACGAATCGACTTGCCGCTGAGTGAACGAGAAAAACGCCAGCACGACCAAAATATCATGCACGAGAGCCGCGACCGCCGCAAGTCCGAATCTGAACTCGAAACGCCACGCGACGTACAAAATTATCAGCACCCACGAAATCACCAGCGCAAGCACCGCGTTTAAAATCAGTTCGCCGCCGATAACCGCGCCGACTTTTTCTTCGCGCAGGACTTCATAGCCGCCGACTTTGTCGCGAATCGCCGCCATAACTTCCTTGCGCTGATTTTCTTCCAAATCAACCGTGCGAATCATCACGTCGGTTGAAGTCGCCACGTCCGAAGTTTCGCCCGACAGCTGAATCGTCGCGCCGTCAAGCCCGAACGGTTTCAAACTTTCGCGAACCTGCGCGATGCCGACGGGCTGTTCAAATTTCAAATCCATAATCGTGCCGCCCGTGAAGTCAATCCCGAAATTAAAGCCGCGCGTCGCCATGGAAATTAAGCCAGGAACAATCACCAGCAGGGAAACGATAAACCAAACCTTGCCGCGCCCCGCAATGTCAAATTTCGGCATCACGACTTCACCTCCTTAGTCGCGTCGAATAAAACGAAGCCGTCCGCGCCGTAAGCCGAAGGACTTTCCACGACTTTTGCGTTGACTACAAGTTTCAACATGAATTGCGTTAAAGTTATCGCCGTCAACATGCTCAATAAAACTCCAAGCCCCAAAGTTATCGCGAAACCGCGGATTGTGCCCGTGCCGAACAAGAATAAAACTCCCGCCGCGATTATCGTCGTGATGTTCGAGTCAAAAATCGTCGTGAACGCACGCTTAAAGCCCGCGTCCATTGCCAAGCGAATTGATTTGCCCAAGCGGAATTCTTCTTTGAAGTGCTCAAAAATTAAAACGTTCGCGTCGACTGCCATGCCGATTGATAAAATTATTCCTGCCACGCCCGGCAATGTCAAAGTCGCGTCCAAACCTTTCAACGTGCCCAGCAACATTAATGTATACGCCATTAAACTGATGTCCGCGATGAAGCCCGGCAAGCGGTAGAACAGCAACATGAACACCAAAACCGCCGCAATGCCGATGACGAACGCGAATTCCGATTTGTCCTTTGAATCCTGTCCGAGCGAAGGTCCGACTGTGCGCGTTTCGATTATGTTGACTTTCACGGGCAACGCGCCGCTCCTCAACAAAACTGCAAGCCGTTGCGCCTCTTCCAAGTCGCGCTGTCCGGAAATTTCTGCCTTGCCGCCCAAAATCGGCTCGCGAACGACCGGATTGGTTAAAATTTCTCCGTCAAGCAGAATCGCTATTTGCCGCCCGACATTTTCCAGCGTCGCGTCCGCAAATTTTTGCGCGCCCTCGTCACTGAATTCCAAATTGACCACGCATTGACCGTTCTGCTGATTCATGGCGGCTTGCGCGTCTTTTAAATCCGTGCCCGTCAAGAGCGTATTGCCTGCCTCGTCCTTGAACTCCAACATTGCCGTCTTGCCGATAGTTTCTATCGCCTTGTCGGGGTCTTTTATGCCTGGCAACTCGATTATCACGCGCCGTTCGCCCTCACGCTGGATTATCGGCTCCGTCAAGCCCAACTCGTTGACGCGCTTTTCCATTATTGATACGACTCGCTGCATTGCGTCTTCGTCGACTAGCGCAATTTCTGTGTCCTCCGCCTGCAAGACGACGTGCGTGCCGCCTTGCAAGTCCAAACCTTGCCTGATTGAATGCGCCAGCGGGCGGATAAACACTACAAACAACGCCACTATCGCCCCCAGACAGACTAATAGCTTGATTAAACTGTTCGTCCTCACGAAAAACCTTTCTCCCTTCCAATTTCATGTTCGCCCGCAAATATACTACAACAACGCCTAATGCGCAAATAAAAAGTGACACGATTTAACGAAAAGTGATATGGAAAACCGCAGACGCCTGATTTATAATTGTGCTAACAACTGATTTAGGAAAGGTAAAAGTCATGGCAAATAAAAATTGGCGGAAATTATTCAAAGTGCGCCGCTCAGATGTGCTCGTAATCGGCGCGATAACTCTGATATTTTTTTTCGTGATAGCAATGAACGACCGCTTGATTTTCCGAATAACGACGAATCAGACTGAAGAAATCGGACAAATGCAACTGGAGGTTATCCGCTCCGATTTTCAAGGAGCATTGCTCAGCGCGGAAAATGTAACTTCGAGATTGGCTGTGGAAGCCGAACAACTTCTGAAGTCCGGCGCGACCCGCGAAGAACTTAGCACATTTTTTTATAAGCGCAAGCGCGAACAGCTGAACTTAACCGGCGGCGTCTGCTTTAACGTCTACATTGCGGGAAAAAATTGGGAGATAATCCCCGACTTCGACGCGCCGCCCGATTATCACGGTTCCGAGCGCGGCTGGTACAAAGGTGCCGCCCAAAACTACGGCAAGATTTATATCACCGAGCCTTATATCGACGCCATGACCGGCAAAATGTGCTACACGATGTCCAAAATGTTGCCCGACAATGAAACCGTCGTCTCGCTGGATTTTAACTTTTCCGACGTGCAAGATTTGATAACGCGCATGACCGCGCTTGGCAACAGGCAATCGCTCATCGTCACCAAAACCGGCATGATTATCGGCTATACCGATATGGATTTGGTCGGCAAGAGCATTTCCGATAAATTGCCCGAATACGAGGGAATTTTGAATCGAGTCACGCAATCTAGCAAACACGAAAGTTTTACCGCACAGCTTGACGGCTCCGAGCATACTATTTTCAGCTCCGAGACCGCTAACGGCTGGTTCATGGTTTTGAGCGTCGATAATTGGGCGTTTTACAAGGACAGCTACATTCAAATAATCATTACGACGCTTTTAAGTTTAGTTATGATGTTGGCGATTATTTTTTTCTATCTGAACGCGCGGAGCAACGGCTTGCAAGCGGAAAATGCGTTGCGGATTAAGGAAGAATTTTTATCGCGGCTATCGCACGAACTGAACGACCCGTTGCATAAGATTTTAGATTTATCGAGCACCAAAACGGTAAACAGCGACGCTGACCCCGCCGAATGTGCCGCCAAAGTTCGCGAATCGGCTTTGAAACTCTCCGATATGCTGGAAAATCTTTTTTCCTTTTCGACGATGGTCACGCACGAGAAAAAAATTGATTCGGACAGAAAATTTCAAGACAACGAACTTTCCAACGTCAGCAAATTCGCCCGCGTCGGGATAGTTACAGTTCTGGTGGCGGCAATGTCGGTTGCGTTTGTAATTTGTCTTACGACGACGGTCAGCTGGGGCGATACCAAAATGAACCGCGAGATTGACACCTATGATAATCAGCTTACAAATTGGGTTGAGCGGCAGAAAAGTATTTTGAGCATGTTCGTCAACGTGATAAGCAGCAACCCGAAAATGATGGACGATTATCCGTCGGCAGTGAAATTTTTGGACGATATGGCGAAAAATTATCCCGATATTTCCGTCTGCTACATGGCGAATCCTTACAAAGTTCACTCGTTGACGATGAACAACGGCTGGGTGCCCGACCCGGATTTTCGCGTCGAGGAGCGATCGTGGTACATAGAGGCGGAAAAAGCTCCCGACGGCTTCAGCATATCCGCGCCGTATTTGGATGCGCAGACGGGCGTTTATTGCGTGACGCTCTCTCAAATAGTTTACGGCACGAACGGCGAATTTTTGGGCGTCTTCGGGATAGATTTTTATTTGGACAGATTGATTCAAGTTTTGGGCGACAGCTACACTAAAGATAGTTACGCGTTTCTCGTCGACCGCGACGGCATCATAATAAATCACCCGAACAACAATTATCAGCAAAGTGCTAACAACGTGACGAATATCGAGGAAACGGAATATGCCGAAGCCTATTTGAGCAAAGAAATTTTGACGTTTAGAGACTACACGGGCAATTATGTGGCGTGCTTGGCTAAGAAAAGTAAAATATCAAACTTCACGGTTGTCGTGGCGAACAGCTGGTTAAATATTTACGGGAACATTTTATTGCTTGGAATATTTTTTATCATGCTAATAGGAATTTGCGTATTGATAGTGCGAATGCTGATAGACCGGCTGTTGAAGTGGCAAGAATCGGTAAACGGGCGACTAAAAGCGGCGACGGAAACGGCAATGGCGGCAAGCAAAGCAAAATCGCAATTTTTGGCGCAGATGAGCCACGAGATACGCACGCCGATAAACGCGGTGCTCGGCATGAACGAAATGATTCTGCGGGAAAGCAAAACGGCGGAAATATTAGACTACGCGTCAAATATTCAGAGCGCGGGGCGGACATTGCTTACGTTAATCAATTCGATACTGGACTTTTCCAAAATCGAGGACGGGAAAATGGAAATCGTGCCGGTGCGCTACAACACGCTGAATTTAATAGACGACTTAGTAAACATGACGCAGGAGCGTGCGAAGAAAAAGGGCTTGGAGCTGAAAACGGAAATAGATCCGCGCCTGCCGAAAAGTTTGTACGGCGACGACGTGCGAATCCGGCAAATCATAACGAATTTGCTGACTAATGCGGTAAAATACACGCACAAAGGTTCGGTGACGCTGTCGATAACGTGCGCGGCGCAACCAGACGCCGACACTTTGAACTTGCTGGTAAAAGTTTCGGACACGGGAATAGGAATTCATGCGGAAGACATAGAAAAATTATTTTTATCGTTCCAGCGGCTCGACGAGGAAAAAAATCGGAACATCGAGGGCACGGGGCTTGGAATTTCAATCGTGCAAAAACTTTTGGACATGATGGGTAGCAAGTTGGAAGTGGCGAGCGTCTACGGCAAGGGGTCGACGTTCTCATTTGAGCTGAAGCAGAGAATCATAGACAAAACGCCGTTGGGCAAATTCGACGAGCAAAAACTCCAGAATCACGAACAGAGCGCGGATAAAAGATATTTAACGGCGGCGGCGGCAAAAGTTTTGGCGGTGGACGATAACGACATGAATTTAAAAGTAATCAGCGGGCTATTGAAGCGGAATAAAATTTATCCGGACATGGCGGAGAGCGGGCAACAGGGAATTGAGCTTGCGAAAAAAAATTTTTACCATATAATTTTCCTAGATAATATGATGCCCGTCCTAAACGGCATTGAAACGCTAAAAATCATGCGGCGCGATAACGTTCTGGACGAAAAAACAAAGGTCATCATGCTGACGGCGAGCGCGATAGCGGGCATGCGCGAAATTTATTTGCAGGAGGGCTTCGACGATTATTTAAGCAAGCCGATTGAAGTTTCGGAGCTGGAAAACATGTTGGAGCGACATTTGCCGCAAGAACTCGTATCATTTGAGGTCGAGGGCGCGGAAACGGAAGAGGAAGAAGAGTCGGTCGGCGCGGACGAATTCAGCAAAAAGGAGAAAAAATTATTCGCAAAAATTTGCCCGGACGTGAATTTGGAAGTCGGCTTGAAATATTGCATGGACAGCAAAGAATTTATGGTACAAATGCTGACGACATTCGCGGACGGCGGCAAGAAAGCGGCAAAAATTGAAGAGAAATTCGCGGCGCGGGACTGGAAAAATTATCAAATACTCGTTCACGCATTAAAATCAACGTCGCTATCAATCGGGGCGGAAAATTTGAGCGAGGCGGCAAAAACTTTGGAAATGGCAGCAAAGAACGGCGCGGAAGAAGAAATTTTATCGAAACACGGGGCATTGATGGCGGATTATGCGAAAGTTCGGGAGGAAATCGACAAATGGCTAAAATCTTAATCGTGGACGAAATTGCATGGACAGCAAAAAATTCGCGGCGCGAGACTGGAAAAATTATCAAATACTCGTGCACGCATTAAAATCAACGTCGCTGTCAATCGGCGCGGAAAAATTGAGCGAGGCGGCAAAAACTTTAGAGATGGCAGCGAAGAACGGCGCGGAAGAAGAAATTTTATCGAGACACGGGGCATTAATGGCGGATTATGCGAAGGTTCGGGAGGAAATCGACAAATGGCTAAAATCTTAATCGTGGACGATGAAGAGATGATGTTAATGCTAGCCGAGCGGATACTGTCGCGGAAATATGAAGTGGTGACGGCTACGAACGGCTTCGAGGCGATAGACTTGTACGAAAGCGAGCACCCCGATTTAATTTTATCCGATTTAATGATGCCGGAGATGAGCGGCTACGAATTGCACAGGATTTTGCAGGAACGGAGCGCGGAAACGTTGCCGATAATCTTCATGTCGGCTGACGAGGGCGAGGAAAACGAAATACGCGGCTTTGAACTGGGCGCGGCGGACTACATACACAAACCCGTGCGCCCAGATGTACTTTTAAAGCGCGTGGGAAACATAATCGACAACCTAGACAAAATACGCGGGCTAGAGGTGGCGGCGGAAACGGATTCGCTGACGAAAATGCTAAATAAAGCGGCGTCGCAGAAAAAAATTGGGGAAGCCGTAAAAATTTCGGCGGGCGCGTTGCTGATGATAGATTTGGACAGTTTCAAGCTGATAAACGACATTTACGGGCACGCGGCGGGCGATAAAATTCTAATAAAATTTTCGGAGCTGATAAAAAGTATAATTCGGGAAAAAGATTTGGCTGGTCGCATGGGCGGCGATGAATTCGTAGCCTTTTTGGAGCACGTGGACGACGAAAAGATTTTAAAGAATAGAGCGGCGTGGCTGAACGCGGAAATCTTGAATTACGCTAAAAAATTGCTCGGCGAATCGATGAATATACCGTTGGGCGCGAGTTTAGGCGCGGTTTTTGTGCCCGATGAAGGCAGAGACTTCCAAAGTTTATACAAAAAAGCGGACAAAGCCCTTTACGATGTCAAACAGCACGGCAAGCACGGAATTTCGATATACGGGATGCACAAACACGCGGAAAAATCGCCGGTCGAAGGAATATCGCAAATGCGGCTGATATTGAGCGAACGGAATGTAGAATCTGGCGCGTATTTCGTGGAGTTCGAGACGTTCAAAAAAATATATCAGTTGCTGGCGCGGATGGTTGAAAACTACAAAAAAGGTCTGGTGCTAATGCAATTTACGTTGGGTGCGGAAAATTTTGCGGAGGAATTTAAAGAAATATTGATTCACGCGCTGAGAAAAAGCGATTGCGTGACGCAGAACGGGAAAAAATTTCTTGTAATATTAATGGAAGCGACGGAAATTGAATCGGAAAAAGTTCGGAACAGGATATTTTCACAGCTTAAGGACGATTTAGCGGAAAAAATTTCATTTGAGCGGGAGAAAATAGAATGAAACGCATTTATAGCGCGAAAAATTTTAATTTAGTGGCGGCATTTTTTAGTTTTGTGATAATAACGCCGCTTATAATGTTAATGTTTAATTTTAGTAGTGAATATGAGGAGAAAAAGCCTAAAATCGGCATAATAATTCCTGGCGACATAAATATTTCGGGTTGGAATAAATCGCATTACGACGGGATAAAGGCGGCTTGTGACGAATTCGGGCTGGAGTTGTTGGTTAGAGATAAAGTTCAGGAAAATAGCGGTCAATGTCCTGCGGCGATAAAAGATTTGGCTAAAAATGGCGTGGGAATGATATGTTTCGCGAGCTATGCCTACGCGATTGAGGCGCGCGATTTGGTCAGCGACTATCCGAACATAGCTTTTGCGACGATTTCGGCGGAAAATCACGCTAAAAATATGACGGCGTATTTTATAAGGATATATCAGGGCAGGTATTTGGCGGGCGCACTTGCCGGAATGAAGACAAAAACAAATATCGTCGGCTTCGTGGCGGCTAAGCCCAACACCGAGGTAAAACGCGGGATAAATGCCTTTGCGCTCGGCGTTCAGCGCACAAATCCCAACGCTAAAGTCTTGGTGATGTGGACAAATTCTTGGCAGGACGACAAAATTGAAACCGAACACGCGCAACAATTAATTGAAGCGGGCGCAGATATTTTGACTTATCATCAAAATGAAGACGTAACTGCGCGGGTTGCGGAAAAATACGGCGTGGAATTCATAGCTTTTAACGAAATTTTGAGTGGTTACTCGGAAAAATATTTAACTTCGGTGATTTGCCGCTGGGATTTGTATTATTCGGAAATGATTCAGCGATATTTAAAGGGCGAACTTAATTCAGTTAAAAATTATTGGATGGGAATTGACCAAAAAGCGATAATGCTGTCGGATTATTCTTCTAACGTGCCAGAAAATATGCGTTTAAAACTTAATTTGCTTAAACAGGAAATTATAAACGGAAATTTGATATTTTCCGGCGAAATTTACGATAATGCGGGGCAAATTCGGTGCAAAAAGGGTGAAGCGATAAGCGATGACAAACTTTTAGAAGATGTAAATTGGCTCGTGAAGGGAGTTGAGGTTCTTGAATGACGAAAACTTTTCATTGAGCGAGGCTTACATAAAAAAAATACTGTTGCAGTTTACATTTGTGCTTTTTGTGCTGATTTTAACGGGTTTTTTAATGAAATCGGAGGTAAATGACCTGTTAAACGCGACTTTAGAACGAATGATGGCGAAACAAGCGGCGGATTTATCAATTATGGCGGAAGAAAGATTCGCAAAAGAGCTTGCTGAACTGCGATTAGCGGCGAAATATTTGGAAACGCACCCCGAAGAGCACACCGAAGAAAAATTTTTGGCGTTATTGAAGACGCGCGACAAAGATATTTCGGTCGGGCTGGTTAAATTGGACGGGAGCGCGATTTACGGGAAATTTTTATCTAAATGGGATTTTACGCGCTCACCGGCGGCTTATCGCGGGCATAATGTCGTTGATTACTGCGCGGGCAAAGGTTTGCTGTTTGCGGTGCCGGTCATGCGCGAGGGCAATGTCAAAGCCGTTATCTACCGAATTTACGACGAATCGCTTTTAACTGACTTGTTTGGGCTGTCCGAGTACAATTCTGACGCGCATCTTTTAATTCAGGAGCGCAACGGGCAAATAATTATTCCTTATAAAAGTTACGGCGCGGCGGACAAAGAATTTTTATTGAGCGGCGACATTCAGCGCGGATTTAGGGCAATTCGCGAGAAACTTGAAACGCACAGGTCTGCGGCGGTTTACAACGAAAGTCCCGCTGGAAAATTTTTTCTATTCGCGACGGATTTACCGGAAACAAATTGCTCGATGATTGGTTATGTGCCGTGGAAAGCGGTTGCGGGCGATATTTTTAGGATTTATACGCTATTATTGAGCGGAGGGACGCTAATTTTAATCGTTTTAGCGTTAGTTAGCGCGTATTTGTTCGTAATTAGGACGAAAGCCGAGGAAAGTGACGCCCTACGCGAGGCAAAAGAGGCGGCTGACGCGGCTAATAAAGCTAAAAGTGCGTTTTTAGCTAACATGAGCCACGAAATTCGCACGCCGATTAACGCAATTATCGGTATGAACGAAATGATTTTGCGCGAAAGTAACAATCCCGACATTATCGAATACGCGCAGAATTCCGCCGCCGCAAGTGACGCTTTGCTCAGTTTAATCAACGATATTTTGGACTTTTCAAAGATAGAATCGGGGAAATTTGAACTTTTAGAGGAAAATTACACGCTAAGCAATGTTATTAAAAGTTTAGTGAACATGATTCAGCCACGCGCCGATAAAAAAAATCTGTCGTTTACTTTAAAAGTAAATCCTGCGACGGAAAATAATTTATTCGGTGATTCTGTTCGGATTCGGCAAATTGCGCTGAATTTTTTAAGCAATGCCGTTAAATATACCAAAGTTGGCGGCGTGGAATTTGCTATTGAGAGCGAAAAACTCGCCGCAGATTTGATAAATTTAAAATTCACGGTCAAAGATACGGGAATAGGCATTAAATCGGAAGATATAGCGCAGATTTTTAACGAATTTGCGCGATTCGACGCACAGAAAAACAAAAATATCGAGGGCACGGGCTTAGGTTTGGCGATAACAAATAAACTCGTGCAAATGATGAACGGCACGATTGAAGTTCAGAGCGTTTACGGCGAAGGCTCCGTTTTTACCGTGAAAATTCCGCAAAAAGTTGTCGGAAATGAGTTAATCGGCGAATTTAGCGGCGCGGTCAGTCATGAAAAGAAAAAATATGAACCGAGTTTTATCGCGCCGGACGCGGAAATTTTAATCGTCGACGATAACGAAATGAACTTAATTGTTGCGACAAATTTACTTAAGGCGACGCATATAAAAATTGATACGGCGTTGAGCGGCATGATTTGCCTAAAAAAACTCGCGGAAAAGCATTACGATTTAATTTTCCTTGACCAAATGATGCCGAGTTTAGACGGAATAGAAACTTTGAAGGCGGCGCGGGCGATGGCGGGCAATTTGAGCAAAAATTCGCCGATAATCGCGCTGACAGCCAACGCAATAGCCGGTACGCGCGAAAAATTAATCGCCGAGGGCTTCGACGACTACTTGAGCAAGCCGATAGATATAAAATTAATGGAGCAAATGCTTATGAATTATTTACCGAAAGAAAAATTGCATACGCCGCCGCAGACGGAAAATTTGCCGACGGAAAAGCCCAAAGTCGCGGGAAATTTAATAAATGTGGAAATGGGGCTGGAATATAGCGCGGGCATGGCGGATTTTTACAAAGAATTCCTGCTGAAATTCGCGGATTTGAAGCTGGATAAACAAAAAAAATTGCAAGCGGCATTCGAGGCGGGCGATTGGAAAAATTATACAATTCACGTCCATTCGCTGAAGTCGACGGCATTATCAATCGGCGGCGAAAAAACTTCAGCGGCGGCAAAGGATTTGGAGACGGCGGGGAAAATTTTAACGGCGGCAACGAGTTCGGAGCTGGAAAAACAGCAGAACGAGGAATTTATCAAGAAAAATCACGCGGCGGCGATGAAACTTTATGACGCGCTAGCCGAGGAGGCAAAAAATTTGGCGGAAACACTTTAATTTGAGGAGGTTTTGGCATGAAGAATAAAGTTATTTTGATAATCGACGATGACGAAATGAATTTGCAAATCGCGAAGATGATTTTGGAGCGGAAATTGGGTTGCAAGGTGATTGGCGCGGATAATGGCGTCGAGGGCATAGAAATTTTAAAAAGTCGGCGCGTGAATCTCGTTTTGCTTGATGTGATGATGCCGGATTTCGACGGCGTGGAAACTTTGCAGGAAATTCGCCACGACGAACAAATTAAAAACGTTCCGGTGATGATGTTGACGGCGTCGGGCGAGATTGAAACAATTCAAAAAGTCGGCGTGCTTGGCGTCAAGGATTACATAAAAAAGCCGTTCATGCCCGCCGATTTGATTGAACGCGTCAGTAAAAAGCTCGCCGAACAAAAACCTAGCGCGGAGGTTCTGCTTATCGGCGACGACGAAAAAATTTTGCGGGAAATGGAGCGGATAATCGCGGAAAAATTTAATCACGGTGTCACACGCGCCACAAAGCCGGAAGAAATTTTGGACGCGGAAGCAACTTTGATAATCGCCTGCGCGGACATGAAATTTATCAACGCCTTAAACTTTTTGAACGTGTTAGAGGCGGAAGAAAAATTTAAATCGGTGCCGTTGGCGGTGACGACGCCCGAAAAACTCAGCGAACTCCTCGACAAAATAAATCAGCCGGAAATTGAGGAAAAGCCCGCGATAAATATACGACGACTCGGCAGGGCAGTCACAAGCTTTATCGGCTACGAATTGGACACGAAAGTTTGAAATTCATTCCAAAAATAAGAAAGACGCGCCCGAAAATCGAGCCCGTCTTTTTTCTTGCGCAAATTTCAGCCGTTGTAGCCGAGTTGTTTAGCCTTCGCGAAGTCTGCTTGCACTTTTTCCTCGTCGCCGAGTTCTTGATAGCAAAGTCCGCGTAAATGATAAGCCATAGCAAAGTTCGGATTGAGTTCTATAGCTTTTGTAACGTCTGCAATCGCTTGCTTGAAATTTCCAAGCCTTGCATAAACGTTGCCGCGATTGTAGTACGCGTCCGCAAGATTCGGATTGAGTTGCAGTGCTTTGTTGTAATCTTGAATTGCCCGCTCGTATTGTCCAAGATTACCGTAAGCGTTTCCACGAGAGGTGTACATAAATTCATGCTGTTTGAACTCCAGAGCTTTATTAAAGTCTTGAATCGCCCGCTCATTTTGTTTTAAACCATAATAAGCGTTGCCACGTCTTAAATAAGCAAGTTCATTGTCTGAATTCAACTCAAGAGCTTCATTGCAAAGTTTTATCGCGTCTTCGTATTTGCCATTATCCAAAAATCGTGTTGCCTCTTCTACTTTTTGATTCGACAGGAAGATTTTATCCTCATTTTCAAATTTTTGTGTGATTCGTTCCTTGTCTTGCGGATTATTGGCGAGTTGGCGTTTCAATTCGGCGATTTGGCGTTCCTGTTCGGCGTTTGCCTTGCGCAGGGCTTCCATTTGCGCGACAAGCTCGGATTTTTGCTGTTCGTCCTTGTTAAGCCAGCGATTTATATCGGAATCGTCGATTTGAACCTTAACCGTGACGCGAATCAAAACGCCTTCCAGGTTATCGACCTCTTCAAGCGGATAGAAATGCGGATTTTCAACCAACTTGATGATATTGGCGGTCATCGTCTCGATAATTTCCTCTTCCAGCTCGAAATTCCTTGAACGGGCATAACTTCGGACGTAAACGCCGGCTTTTTCAGACGCGTTGCGCATGGCGTCGGCTTTGGCGCGTTCTTTAGAGACGCCGAGATTTTCTCCCTCACTCATGACGTAAGAACCTTCGCCAGTGTAAATTTCGGCGTGTGAAACGGCGTTGACGAGTAAAAATCCGGTTATAACCAGCGCGGAAACGATTCTTCGCAAGATTTTACTCCGCATAACAATTCCTCCGTAAAAATTTTAAAAAATTATAACACAGCGGCTGAAAATAAAAAATCCCGCGCCGAACATTGACGGGGGATTTTTTTGCGGAAATAATTTTCGCTTACAACACGATATGCGCCATGACGAAGCCGACACAGCAGCCGCTTATGACGCCGATAAGACCGGGAATCATGAAGGAATGGTTCAAAATGTATTTGCCAATTCTGGTGGTGCCCGAACGATCGAAGCCGATACAAGCCAGGTCGGAGGGGTAAGTCGGCAGGAAGAAGTAACCGTAGCACGCGCTGATAAACGACATGATGATAACGGGGTCCATGCCGACGCTCAAAGCCATGGGGAAGACGATAGCGATAGCCGCCGCCTGACTGTTGACGAGCTTAGAAGTTAGGAACGCGATAATCGCGAACGCCCACGGATAAGTTGCGACGGCATTGCCGAGAAAATCCTTCAAAAATTGCATGTGCGCGCCGAAGCAAGTATTCGCCATCCACGCGACGCCGTAAACCGAAACGAGCGCGACGATACCCGATTTAAAAACTTGGCTGTTGCCAACGTCCTTTGCCTTGACTTTGCAGACAAAAAGAATCGTGGCGGCGACGAGGAGCATAACCATCTGGATAACCTGCGTCATCGAAATGGCTTTCATGTTGCCTTTAGCG
This sequence comes from Selenomonadaceae bacterium, assembly GCA_017529935.1. Taxonomy (GTDB): domain Bacteria; phylum Bacillota; class Negativicutes; order Selenomonadales; family Selenomonadaceae; genus Quinella. The sequence goes on along the minus strand of JAFXNB010000067.1, from coordinate 5,421 downwards.
TCGGGGAAGTGCGGCAAAAGTTCGGGGAAGTTGCCGAGCGCGGCGATAACGAGAATGCCCGCGAAGAAAATATACATTGCGTGATAAAAGCTGGGCGGCAACTCTTTGCCGAGGAGCGATTCGCTGTCGCCGTAAACATAATCGCGGTTCGTGGGGTCTTTGATAAATTCTTGAAAGCGTTCGTCCTTGTCGAGGTCTTTGCCGCGCCGATAACTCCAAAGAGCTGCGCACAGGACGCCGATACCAGTTGCGGGCATTGCGACGGCTAAAATCTGCAGGACGGTGTAATTGTGCCCTGCAGTCGCCATGAAGCCGACGATTGAAACGATAGCGACGGACACGGGCGAGGCGCAAATACCCATCTGCGAGGCGACCGACGCCACCGCCATGGGGCGTTCAGGGCGAATGTTCTGCTTAATCGCAATGTCGTAGATAATCGGGAACATTGTATAAACGACGTGACCCGTGCCGCACAACACCGTTAAAAACCACGTCGTCAGCGGCGCGAGGATTGTGACGTGCTTTGGATTGTTGCGCAGGAATTTTTCCGCGTACTTGAGCATGACCGTTAAGCCGCCCGAAGTCTGCAGAAAGCCCGCGCAGGTGACGACCGCCAAAATCGTCAGCATAACATCGATAGGCGGTGTTCCGGGCTTGTAGCCAAATATAAATGTGTAAATTACAAGACCAATGCCGCTTATGACGGCAAGCCCGATGCCGCCGTGCCGCACACCGACAATTAAGCACGCCAGCAACACCAGGAAACCTAGAAACATTTCCATAAAAGTTCACCTCTCCGAAAAAAAACTTATAATAGCTTATCAGAAAAGTTATTCGTTGCGCTAAGGGTATTTCCTGCAACATAGGACGCATTTATTTTACGATAAAAATTTCAGTGCCCAGATTTTTTAAATCGCCCGCCGACAATGTCGTTGACCGGATAAATTGTAACAAAGGCGCGTTCGTCCATACCCAGAACAATTTGCTTGAGCTTGTCGACTTCAAGGCGTGTGACGACGCAATATAAAATTTCTTTGCTTTGGCGAGTGTAGCCGCCTTCGCCGTGCAGGAGCGTCACGCCGCGCCCAAGTTTGGTGTTGAGTTCGTCCGTCACTTCGTAGGGGATATTCGTGACAATCATCACCGCGTACATCTCGTCGAGACCCTTGATAACCACGTCAATCATCTTTGAAATCACGAAGTAGGCGAACAGCGAATACATCGCCTTATCCCAGCCGAAGAGTAAGCCCGCGCCGCTTAAGATAAACAAATTTATAAACATGACGACTTCGCCGACGGACCAGATAGTTTTTTTGTCGACGATAATCGCAACAATCTCCGTGCCGTCGAGTGAGCCGCCCGCCCGCATAATCAAGCCGACGCCTAAGCCGTCAATTATCCCGCCGAAAATCGCCGCCAAGAACGGGTCATTCGTGACTTTTGGATATTCGCCGACGACCTCAGACCACACGCTAAGGAAAATTATCGCAACAATCGTAGCGATGACGAAATCTTTGCCAATTTGCTTGTAAGCCAGCCACAGGAACGGAATATTGAACGCGATTAGAAAAGTTCCCAGCGGCAAGCCCGTGACGTACTGCGCCATAATCGACAAACCGACAACGCCGCCGTCAATAACTTCGTTCGGGATTAAAAAAAGTTCAAGACCAGCCGCCGCAATCACCGCGCCAATGCAAAGTTGCAGATATTTCTTCACATAGGCTGAAATGTTACTGCGCGGAATTTTTTTATCAGTCAAAGGAATCACCTCGCCGCCATTATAAAATATCCGTCAAGCGTTCGCAACGAAATTTATCACCAACGCAGGAATTTTACCGGCAATTTGGAATTAGAATTTAGAAAACAGGAATTGGGAGGCGATTTGATGCTGAAATCCTACGACGTGACGGAATTGCGTGCGGGAATGACAGTTGGGCGCGCCGTTAAAGATTTGGACGGCAAGACGCTGATAAAAGCGGGTGCCAAGCTTACAAGTGAGCTACTCGACGGTCTGCGCGGCAAAAATATTTTTTCCGTTTACATTGACGTGACGCCCGAAGACTACAAGCCCACGGAGGCGAGCCAGGAACATTTACTCGACCTCGACTACATCAAATGCTATAGAAAATGTTTCACAATCACGCAAAATCTTTACTATGGCTTCGCCAACACCGGCAAGCTCGATAAAAATGAACTCGTGGAGCTGATTCGCGCCGAAAATATCTCCGAACTGTGCGACGACGGTGCCAAAGCTGTCACGCAAATTCACAACATGAAACGCGACGGCGATTATATAATTCATCACGCGCTGAACGTCGGGATTTTGGCTGGAATTATGGCGCATTGGCTCGATTATCGCGCGACGCAGGTCGGCGAACTGGTTATCGCGGGTCTTCTAAGCGAAATTGGCAAGATGAAAATTTCCAAGGGCATTTTGAACAAGACGGAGAAACTTGACGCTGATGAGTTGGCGGAAGTCAGAAAGCACGTCGTCTTTGGCTACGCATTGCTCACGGAGTCGCCGATACGGAGTTTAAAAAATGTTTTGCTGGGCGTTCTGCACCACCACGAACGTTGCGACGGCTCCGGCTATCCCAGCAAGCTCAAAGGCGACAAAATCAGCGATTTCGGCAAAATTATCGCGATACTCGACATCTACGACGCCATGGCGACCAATCGTTCCTACGCCAAGCGCAATTCGCCGTTCGACATCATCAAAGTTTTGTACGGCGACGCGCTCGGCGGCAAACTCGATACTCGCTTCGTGATTACCTTTACTAAAAAACTTTTGCAGGCGATAAACGGCAGTTGGGTCGGACTAAGCGACGGACAGCGCGGAAAAATTGTTTATCTGGACGATTCGCGAGTTACGGCTCTGCCAATAGTGCAGACGACAAAGGGCGAGTTCGTCGATTTAAACCGCCGCAGTGACATAAAAGTTGACGCGCTGTTGACTGCCCAAGAGGCAACTTAAAATTCGGCGCGAATTATTTTAGGGAGAGTGTTTAGCATGAGCGACAGAATTAATTTAGCTAACGAACTTCACCGCAAAGGCTACAGCTGTTCGCAATCGGTGGCGGTTGCCTGCGCGGATTTAATTGACGTGCCCAAGGGAATTTTATTCAGGGCGACGGAAGGTTTCGGCGCGGGCATGGGCACGATGGACGGCGTTTGCGGCGCGTTGACGGGCGGGCTGTTAATCGCGGGTTTGAAGAACAGCACCAGCAACCTCGATAATCCCAAATCCAAAGCGTCGACGATGAAAATTTCCAGGGCGATGCTGACGAGTTTCCGCGAGAAAAGCGGCGCGATTATCTGCCGCGAACTTAAGGGCGTCGATACGGGCAAGATGATTTGCTCCTGCCCCGATTGCATTAAACACGGCGTCGAAGTTGTGGAGGAAAATTTAACGTGATAAAAAAATTTTTGCTCGCGCTGATTTGTCTGATGAACTTTTCGACGTGCGCGGCAAGTGACGACCTCGACGCGGCGGAATTGCGGCTGGCTTGCGCGATTTGTTCCATGGGGGCTTACAGCGACGACGAAAGTTATCTTATGCGCTCCATGCTGAACGAGCGCGGTTGGACGATTGAAAAAATTGCGCAAAAAAATAATCGCGCCGACGCAAGGGCTTATCTGGTCAGCCGCGACGACGTGAAAATTTTGGCGGTGGCAGGCACGGAAAAGCTCAAGGACGTTGAAGTTGATTTCCGCCTCGGACGCGTTCACCTAAACGACAACACGACGCTCGCGCCCTACGAAAAAAATCCGGACGATAAATTTTTCGTGCACCGTGGCTTCCGCGATTATGCCGACGTGCTTTTGGGCGACGGGCTTGCCGAACGCTTGAAAACTTCCCTTGAAAAAAATCCGCGCGAAACTCTTTACTTGACGGGACACAGCTTGGGCGGCTCGGTTGCGATTATTGCGGCGATTCGGCTGACTGATTCGGGCGTCAATAAAAATCAGCTAAAGGTTATAACTTTTGGCTCGCCGGCAGTCGGTTCCCGCGTGCTCGCTAAAAATTATGATGATAAGCTGGACTTGACCCGCGTTGTAGTGAGCGGCGATGTTGTAAAAAAATCTTTGCGCGCTCTCGGCTACGTGCAATTCGGCGAAACTTTAAAGTATAAGCAAAGCGTCACGAGCGACCACGCCGCGCACAAAATGGCGGTTTACTTGGATTGTGCTCTGCGCGATTATGTCAACGCCGGCGGCACTTTTCAACGGGAGACAACGAATAAAATCGACACGTCGGTTTATGTTGCGCCGGTGCTCCTCGTCAAAGGCGAATTGAAGCCCGACGACGAAAAAATTATTTTGGACGCGCTCAACGACGGCTTGAAAAATAAATTCAGCAACTTGACTTTCGACGAAAGGCAGAGCGTTAAATTCAAAGGGAAAAATATTCCGGACGAAGCCTTCGACGAATTCATCGCGGCGGGCAAAAATCACGGCTGCGATTACACTTTTATCCGCGTCCTCCGCGCAAAAAAAATTCGTGACGCGCAGTCGGGTGACAGGCTCGCCACGTTGGAAGAAATTCTTTATAACTCGGACGGTATTTTAATTTTCATGCAGACTTCGGGCATGCAGGACAACAATTTGACAATTTTCGAGTGGATTCTCGCCATTCAAGAAAATTTAAACGACAACCTCAGCAATCAACTGTCAGCACTTAAAAATTAATCTCTTGTCACTAACGCGGAGACTTCAGCGACGGGAATTTTAACCTGCGCGGCAGTCTCCAAATTTTTTATCGTCACGGTTGAAGTTGCGACTTCGTCCTCGCCGACAATCAACGCGAATTTTGCGCCCGACTTCGCCGCCGAAATATTTTACTGTCACAAAAAAATTTTTTAGCTGATTTTATCGTAGACTTCAGCGACGGGAATTTTAACCTGCGCGGCGGTCTCCAAATTTTTTATCGTCACGGTTGAAGTTGCGACTTCGTCCTCGCCGACAATCAGCGCGAACTTTGCGCCCGACTTCGCCGCCGATTTCATCTGCGCTTTCAGGCTCTTTTTGCCGAAGTCCATTGCCGCCGAAATATTTTTCCGGCGCAAGTCCGTTAAAAGTTTGAAGGCATAAACTTCAGCCGCCGCGCCGCCCGCCACCACGAACGCGGCGATTTTTTTATTTTGTTCAGGCAAAAGTCTCTGCAACTCCAGCGCAAGCAAAATTCTTTCCAAACCCGCCGCGAATCCGACTGCCGGAGTGTCTTCGCCGCCGATTTCTTTTATCAGCCCGTCGTAGCGACCGCCGCCCGCCACCGCCGATTGTGCGCCCAGCGGCGCGTATTGTATCTCGAACGCCGTTTTGGTGTAGTAGTCAAGCCCGCGCACCAGCCGATTGTCCACCACGAACGCCACGCCCGCCGCCGTCAGGAAATTTTTTACCGCGCTGAAATGTTCGCGGCAT
>JAFXNB010000007.1 GCA_017529935.1 Selenomonadaceae bacterium | reverse complement strand
GTCATCTTGGCGAACACGTATCATTTATTCCTGCGACCTGGCGCGGAGCTCGTCAAGAAGGCGGGCGGCTTGCACAAGTTCATGAATTGGACGCGGGGAATTTTGACGGACAGCGGCGGCTTCCAAGTTTTCAGCTTGGGCGAACTGCGCAAAATCACGGAGGAGGGCGTGAAGTTCCGCTCGCATATCGACGGCTCGGAAAAATTTTTGTCGCCGGAAATTTCTATCGCCACGCAAGCCGCGCTCGGTTCGGATATCGCCATGGCGTTCGACGAATGCATACCCTACCCCGCCAGCTACGACTACGCTAAAATTTCGACGGAGCGGACACATCGTTGGGCGGAAAGAAGTTTGAAGGCGGCGACGAATCCCAAGCAGGGAATTTTCGGTATCGTGCAAGGCGGCATGTATGAAGATTTGCGCGAGGAAAGTTCAAAAGTTATCGGCTCCATGGATTTTGCGGGCTGTGCGGTTGGCGGGCTGAGTGTCGGTGAGCCGCGCGAGCTGATGTATCGCATGTTGGAAATTTCGACGCGACACCTGCCCGAAGACAAAGCGCGATATTTGATGGGAGTTGGCACGCCCGACCACCTGATTGAAGGCGTCCTGCGCGGCATTGACATGTTCGATTGCGTTTTCCCGACGCGCGTCGCCCGCAATGGCATGGCGATGGTTTCTCCGGAAACTGCGCAACGCGGGCGGCTCGTCCTGAAGAACGCGGAATTCACAGAGGACTTTGACGCGCTGGAGCCGCACTGCGACTGTTATGCCTGTCGAAACAAATTCACCCGCGCCTATATCCGTCACCTTGTCCGCACCAACGAAATTTTCGGCTTGAGACTTTTAGCTCTGCACAATCTGCGCTACCTGCAACGATTCACGGCGGAGATGCGCGAGGCTATTCTTGCCGATAAATTTGCCGAGTTCCGAAAAAATTTTTTTACAGTTTATGAGGGAGGAAAATATTTAAATGGATGAAATGACAGCAACCGTGGCGAACTTTGCGCCGATAATTTTAATGCTCTTGATTTTTTATTTCCTGCTCTATCGTCCGCAGAAAAAAGCGCAGGAGGAGCGCACGCGAATGTTGGACAGCTTGAAAGTCGGCAACCGCGTGATAACCGTCGGCGGCATTTTTGGGAAAATTGTCAGCTTGACCGACGAGATTGTCACGTTGAAGATTGCCGATAATGTCGAGATTGAAGTTGCGCGCGCGTCGATTAACGGCGTGGCGGAGAGTAAAAATGTCACCGATTAGAGCGCGGAAAAAAAATTTGCGGCGAGAATTTTTAGCCAAACGGTCAGAGATTCCACGCAACGAACGCGACAGAATTTCTCACGCGCTGATAAAAAAATTTTTAGCGACGGAGATTTTCCGCGCGGCAAAAATTATCATGGCGTATGCGTCGACGCCCGACGAACTCCAACTTAACGAATTGTTCGCCGCGTGCTTTGCCGAGGAAAAAATTTTGGCGATACCGTTTATCGTCGGCAAAGGCGAAATGCACGCCGTGGAAGTTCCGAACTTTGACGCGTTAGAGCTTGGCGACTTCAACATTTTAACCGTCAAGCACGGAAAATTTATTGACCCCGCGCAGATTGATTGCGTGATTGTGCCGGGCGCGGCGTTCGACATTAGCGGCGGGCGGTTGGGCTTGGGCGGCGGTTACTACGACAGATTTTTACCGCTTGCCGTCCACGCAAAAAAAATCGCGTTCGCCTATGATTTTCAGCTCGTCGACGATTTGCCGCTTGAAGAGCATGATGTTAAAATTGACACGGTTTTAACGATTGAAAGGAGTATTTGTCATGAAGCTTTGTAAAATTTTTGTGGGCGCGTTGCTGACGCTGATTTTATTCGTGACGCCCGCCGCCGCTCAAAAATCCACCGCGCCCGATGACCCGTCGGGATTCGTCGTGTTGGGAGAATTCATTCCCGATATAATTCAAGAAATTCGCTACTACTCGACGTATAATTTCGTTGGTGACAGGATTGACGGCTACGAAATGCCCTGCGCGCTCATGACACGCGAGGCGGCGGAGGCTCTCAAAAAAGTTTCCGATGACGTGATGAAGATGGGCTACCGCTTGAAAGTTTACGACGCCTATCGCCCGCAAATGGCGGTTGATCATTTCGTGCGTTGGGCGAAGGACACTGGCGATAAGCGCATGAAAAAATATTTTTATCCCGAAATCGGCAAGGAGCGGCTCTTTCCCGAAGATTATATCATGGAAAAATCCGGTCACAGTCGCGGCTCGACGATTGACTTGACGCTCTTTGACATGAAGACCGGCAAGGAAGTCGACATGGGCGGTACGTTCGATTATTTCGGCGAGCTGTCTCACCCCGATTATAAAAAAATCACTAAGCAACAATACAAAAACAGAATGATTCTGCGCGACGTGATGGTTAAGCACGGCTTCAAACCGCTTTATTCGGAGTGGTGGCACTTCACGCTGGCGAACGAGCCTTATCCCGATACTTACTTTACATTCCCTGTCAAACTATTACAAAAATAATTAAAGACTTGACAAACAAACCGCTGCGGAGTATATTACGCGGCGGTTTTTGATTTTAACATTTTGTCTTACTTTGAAAGGGGGAAGGCTGCTCCGAAGCAAAGAGGCGACTCAATGGGTCGTCCTGCTTGGGACGCGACAGGATGTTGCGTATGCGGCGGAATGATGAAGCGAAAAATATTTAAGACATGGGAAATGATTAAAAGAAAGTGCGTGCTCAGTCTCCTGCTGGCGAGCTTTGCGCTGATTAATACGGGCTTCACCGAAAATGATGTGGAGTTCCCAAATATCCCGCAAGTTCAAATCGAGGAGACGCACGCAGAACCGACAGCGATTGCAGTTGGCGAAAACGGACGGATTAAAGTCAGCGAGGACGACGAATTAACCCGCGCGCTTGCCGAGACGATAGAAAATTCTTTGGGACGTGACTTGAACGCGCCCGAAGAGGAACCGCCGGAAGAAGTCGTCGAAACGCCGCAAGGTTACGTTCCCTATACTCAAATGATGAGCATGGAGGCGACAGCTTACTTGCCGACCGATGGCGGCGGGGCGGGAATTACTGCTATGGGCGTTCCCGCGACGTATGGGATTGTGGCGGTTGACCCCGACGTTATCCCGCTCGGCTCCAGAGTTTATATCCCCGGCTACGGAGAGGCTTTGGCGGCGGACACCGGCGGCGCGATTTACGGCTACCGAATCGATTTGTGCATGGAGGATTATTATCAGGCAATGGATTTCGGGCGGCGCAACGTTACCGTTTTCGTTTTGAAATAAATTAAAAAGCCTCCCGTGCGCGATTTCCGGCGGGAGGTTTTAATTTGTAAAATTTTTTAGGCAAAGTACTGCTGATAGATGACGAACACGAATAGCACGATTGCGCAACCCATTGCCACCATTCCCGCGCGTTCAAGCCACAAGTCTTGCGTTTCCGTGAAGTTGTAATGGCGTCTTGCGTAAGTCGTCGACAGCGACACCAGCAACGCCAGATAAAGTCCGCGGTTCGTCGCCGTGAAGTTCGACCAGCCGAATATCAAAAAGACGATTGTCAACGCGAGGACGGCGATTAACAGATAATCTTTGCCGACTTTTTCTTTTGCCGGCTTTTTATTTTCCGACTCAGCTTTTTTCTTGGGCTGAATTTTTTTTGCAATTTTTTTTGATTGTCGCGCCAAGATGATTCCTCCTCTCTGTTGACGCAATTTTATCAAAGCGTCTTTCAAGCGTCAATTTTTTCTGCTACAATCGCGGCGGAGGTGTTAAACATCTTGGAAAATTTATTTATCGACAGCCCGCTCAAATTATCGCGCCCTTCAGCGGCACGGTAAAATTTTTTGCGTCGCCGGGCGTTATCGGCTTAGAATCTTTCGGCGGCGTCGAACTTTTAATTCACGTCGGCTTGAAGACCTGCAAATTTGTCGGCGAAACTTTCAAGCCTCAAGTGGCGGCGGGCGACGTCATCACGCGCGGACAAGTTTTGTTGACGTTCGACCCGCAAGAAATCAGCCGCGCAGGTTTCGACGCGACGACGCCAGTTGTCGTGACTAATCCCGAAAATTTTGGCGACATTGTTTTTAATCTCGGCGGGCAGAAAATTTTTGCTCAACGCGAAAGTTGTTTCTTTACGCTGAAAGAATTTTTGTGCTACAATCTGCGCGGAGGTGTTGAATATGCTTGAAAACTTACTGCAACAACGCGAGGAACTGCTTGAAAAAATTCGTCGAATCGCAGAGACGTGCGAAGGCATCGAAAACGAAGCGAACGCCCGCCGCGTCACCGAACTCAACGGGCGGCAAGCCGAATTGCTCACGCAAAAGGACGAACTCAAAGCTAAGCTGTCCGCGCTCGACGGCGAACTCGGCTCTATCGGCAAAAGTATCAACGACTTATCCGGCTCTGGTCTCGAAAAGATTTTGCAGGCGATTAAAAATCAGCGGTGGTTTTTCTTCGCCAACAAGCCTAAAGTTTTGATGGATAGAGACACCGCACTCCTTTGGGCTGATTTGAATTATTTTCCTTACGGCAAAAACAACAACAGCGATATTTATTCCAATTCAAATTCCTATGCCGAAGTAAGAGACCTAATAACGCAAACGAATTCAGACAGTTGGGGCGGCTTTGACGATTGGGAGATACCTACAAATTTAGAGCTTTGTAAAATTACAGCTGATAAAACCTTTCCTTTTCAGGAAGATTATGACGGAAGGATGATGAAAAATATAATTTGGTGGTGTGTAAGTAATGATGAAAAATTATATGTAAGAGATATACGTTTTCCTGAAAAAAAAGATATTTATGATTATGTTGCTGGTGCCGTAATTCCGTGCAGTCACGCCTACGTGCCCGACGACTACGAGAACAATATTTCGCCGTCAAATAATTTCTACACGGAGACGGAGAAACTTCAATTCACGCTGAATATTTTCGTACAAAATGATTTAATCCCGATGTTCGACGACGAGGCGATAACGCAACTGTACAGGAAAATTTTCGTCGACAAGCCCGCGCTATTAAAACAGCTCGCCGAAGTGGAAGCGCAAATCGCCGAACTGCAACCCGCGCAGACGAAACTCACCGCGAATTTTAATTACAAGCCGTTGTTGGCGAAGTATGACGTTGCGGCAACCGCGAAGTCGCCGATAAAATATTTCGACGCGGTGCTGAACGTCACGGACGAATTTCTTGACATCCTCAACGAATACGAGACCGCGCAGGCAGAGACAATCGCGGCGTTCTTGAAAATCGCGCTCAAGCTCAAGGCGAAGTACACCGACAACCCCAACCTCACGCCCGAAGAAAATTCCTTGCTTGCCGACCGTCAAAAATTTTTGGCGGCGCGTCTGGAATTGGCGACCGACGAGCCGAAGCGCAGAATTCTTGCCGTCAAAGCGCAAGCGGAAAAATTTTCGGAACGTCTGGAAAAAATTAATGACAGCGAAAATTATTTTGCCGAACTCGCCGCGCTGGAGTCCGAACCGCGTCCGAGCTTTGAATTATTGGTCGAGAATTTGGCGCGAATCGTCCTTGACACTCAACGCCGCGTTGATTTCTTCGCCGAGAATAAAAATTTCGTTGCAAGCGTCGTGAATTCCCACGCGCATTGGAGCGACGACTACAAAGCCTTCAAAACGAGTCTGCGCGAGGAGCTTGCCGCCGCCTGCCGCAATGACGCAATCGAGGACGAAATTTTTTCCGCGTGGTATGACGATTGGCAAGTTAAACGTTTCGCGATTGAACAGCGTTTCCTGCCGCTTGTCGAGTTCGCGATTAAGGGCAACTTGATTGACGCGTTCGACATCATTTTGGGCAGCTTGCACGCTTACCGCGACGCCGTCGACAAATTTTATCTACACGAGCGCAAAAATATTTATCAGAAGTTCGCGTTCCAAGCGGGCGGCGATTTGCAAGAGAAATTCGAGACGGAGAGCACGCTTTACAAATCGGCGGAAAAACTTCAGCGCGACCTGCAGGAAATAATTTTCTCCCGCGACAAAACCGAGGAGCGCGTTTTTTTATTGCGTTGGGCGGAGCCGCTGTTGAATTTGCCGCTTGACGAGATAAGCAATTTTATCCGCGACCGCGAGCTTGACGCAATATCGGCGGAGGTTTTAAATCAGTTCGCCGAGCTTCGGCGGCAGAATTTTGAGCAGTACCTTGCTGACAGCAAAAGTTACGGCGAGGCAGTGCAGAAGCGTGAAAGCGAATTCAACGCGCTGATTTTCCGCATGCGCAAGGATTTGCATAAGTCATGAACATTATCGCGGAGCCGTTGACGTTTGACTTTGAGCCGTCGGAAATTTGGGCGCACAAGCCTCCCAAGCGCGGAGATCACATTCGAGTTAAGCGCATGAACGGGCTTTATTATCACCACGGCATTTTCGTTTCGGGCGGCGAAGTGATTCACTTCACGGGCGACGACGATGACAGCGTTCTTGACTGGTCACGGGCGCACGTTATCAAGACCGATTTGCAACAATTCCTGCGCGGCGGCGACGTTGAGGTTAAAGAGTACAGCGACGCGGAACTTGCCGACCTTTACCCCGTCGAGGGGATTGTCAGCTACGCGCGGACGTGCTTGGGCGATGACGGCTACAATTTGATTTTCAACAACTGCGAACACTTCGCCAACGCCTGCACGCTGGGCAAGTATCGCAGTCGGCAAGTAGAAAATTTTTTCGGAGGTAAGACTATGGGTTTATGGGGTTCGATAAAAAGTTTCTTCGGATTCGGTTCGTCGTCAAGCCGTTCGTCGAGCAGCTACAATTACAATTACGAGCCGGACAAAGTTAAAATCGCGGAAATTGAACGCGACACGAAATTAAAACTCGCCGATAAGGAAGCGGAACGAATTGAATTGATGCGCGACGCCCAACTTGAATTTATCAAGGCGCAGACAATGAGCCAAATGGCAATCGACAAGGCGCGAGTCGAAGGTATGACTGACATGGCGAATCAGCTGGTCGTTCTGCAAGAAAAAATGCTTGACGTTGCCAAAAAAAGAATCGCGATAATCGAGGAAGGTTCGCTTCCGATTATTCGAGAGATTGAAAGTTTTTATGACGAAGTCGGCGATAAAATTTCAGCTGACAACGACGAATATAACACAAAAAAATTGCCTCAACTCTTGGGAATTTTGAGGCAATACGAGAAAGGCTCTCCCGAACACGAAATTTTTTCCGCGCAGATAAGGGAGGATATGGCACGGCAAGGAAAATTCATCGAACAGCAAATGGCGCGGGTAAGTGAACGGCAAAATTTGGTTCTGCAAAGTTTCCTGTCGACGAAAGAAAAAATCATTGAGCAAACGGGGCAAATCACGCAAAGTATCGCCGAGGGATATTTGAAACGACAAGTCGAAAATCTTTTGCCGCAAGGTTCAGCGTCATTGAAAGCGTTGCCGAACGCGGAGCCAAAGCAACTGCCGCCCGCCGACTAATTGGCGGGATTTTTTATTGGCTCGGCAAAAATTTTAAAGTCAAGTTCGCAGGAAATAATTCCGTCGTCCGCGCCCCGCAATGAAAATCTTTCAAGGCTAACCAAGCGTCCGCCGTCGATTATCTCGCGTATAAAATTCAGCAACGAAATATATTCCGTTTCCAAGCCGACGCTCACGACTTGCGCTTGAAAATTTTCCGCCGAAATCGTTTCGCTCGCCTGCACCGATACGATTTGCGCCCTGCAGACTTCAGCCGCCCGATAAAGTTCGTCGATAAATTTGTCCTGCGCGGGCGTCGACGGCAAAAAATTTCGTGCCGCGTCCAGTTCATTTTCCTTTGCCGCAATCAACGCCGTTAAATTTTCGTGCCGCGCTTTGAGCTGAAAAATTTCCCGTTCAACTTCGCGGAGCCGCCGCGTTTCAAGTTCCATGTTTAAAATTTCGCGTTGCGCCGATTGATAAATGAATTCATACCAGCCGATTGACAACAATATCGCCGACAAAAAAATCACTAGCGGCAAAAATTTTTTTTTGTTCATGGGTCAAAGTCCTTTCACGCCGATAAATTTTCGTGCCGCGCCTTAAGCTGAAAAATTTCCCGTTCGATTTCGCGGAGCCGCCGCGTTTCAAGTTCCATGTTTAAAATTTCGCGTCGCGCCGATTGATAAATGAATTCATACTAGCGGCAAAAATTTTTTATTGTTCATTGGGCAACGTCCTCTTCATCGCGTCGAGTAAAATTTTAGCTTGCGTGGTAAGTAAGCGGTCGCGCCGCCAAATAAATTTCAGCGCGGATTTTAATTCGGGCTTCAGCGGGCGGAAACAAAGCTCCGCGTCATTAATCAGCTTGTCAATCGAAATCGGATAGCCCACGCCTTCGCGAGCCATTATCGCCGCATTGAAAATCAAATTGTACGTGGCGACGACGCGGAATTTTTCTAGCGCACTGCCGAAAAGTTTTGGATACTCCTCGCGCATACCTTCCCGCGACAAAATCAGCGGCAAACTCTGCAAATCCTCCAGCGTAAAAAATTTTTTCGCGGCAAGCGGGTCGTCGCGCCGCAAAAGAATTCCCCATGCGTCAGACTCCGGCAATTTAATCGAATCATATTTTGAAACGTCGACGCTCTGCAACGTGATATAAAAATCCAGCAAGCCGTTGTCCAAGCGCGAGCAAATGTCCTCAATGTTGCCGCTGTACAAATTGAAATGCACGTCGGGATAATTTTCGAGAACATTTTTAGCCGCGCGCGCGAAATATTTCATGGCGTCGGACTCCGCGCAACCGATGTAAACGTCGCCGTAAATGCTGTCGGGATTTTTGAATTTGGATTCAATTTTGTTGGCTAGCAATAAAATTTCCTGCGCGTCCTGCAAAAATTCCAAGCCGTCGGTCGTGAGTTTGACGGAATATTTTTCGCGGGTGAAAAATTTTTTGCCGAACTCCTCCTCCAACGATTGAATTGCTCTCGTCAACGCGGGCTGTGTTAGCGGTATTTTTTCGGCGGCGCGAGTTATGCTCTCCTCCCGCGCCACAGCGAGAAAATATTTCAGCGTCCTAAGTTCCATTGTCGACCTCCGCGCAGATATAAATTCCTTGCATTGTACTAATCTGCGCGGCGATTATATAATTTGCCAAAAGACAAGTAAAGGAGCGCGACTACATGTTTAAAGTAAAAAAAGCCGCGTTGTTGGCGGCGATGTTAGCGGGGGCGATTTCAATGGGAACTTTCAGCGACGTAACGGCGGCACCGATGAATTCTGTGGCGTCGACGAGCATGGTAAATTGTTCGATAAAAGATTTGACGGACGACACGCGCGTTTTCAAGCTTGACAAATCGATTCAGACAAAGTTCGTGACGTTCCGCAATCGCTACGGAATTGACGTGGCGGGTCATCTCTACTTGCCGAAAAATTTTGACGCGAACAAAAAATATGCGGCAATCGTCGTGAGCGGACCTTTCGGCGCAGTCAAGGAGCAAGTCAGCGGACTTTACGCGCAAGAATTTGCAAAGGCGGGCTTCGTTGCCGTGGCGTTCGACCCGTCATTTACCGGACAGAGCGGCGGCGTCAATCGTGACGTTGCCTCGCCCGATGTTTTCACGGAAGACTACAGCGCGGCGATTGATTTCGTCGGCAGTTTGGCTTACGTCGACAGAGAAAAACTCGGCGCGATGGGAATTTGCGGCTTGAGCGGCATGGCTGTCACCGCCGCGATTAATGACGTGCGAATTAAAGCCGTGGCGGTCTCGGCGATGTATGACATGGTTGATAGCATTCGCAATCATTATCAAGGAGATTATTACACGCCCGAACAGCGCGAAATTGTCAAAAAATATTTAGCCGATATGCGCTGGAAGGAGGCGGAGGCAGGTCACGCTTTGCCCGGCTATCATGAAGTGCCCGTCGTCAACGGCGCGGCTGTTCGTGCGGACGGAAAACTTTTCCCCGATAAATTGCCCGCCAACGTCGACTCCGTCACCAAAGAATTTTTTGATTACTATCGCGGCAGAGCATTTCATCCGCGCGGCATAAATTCAAACGCCATTTGGTCTTCCACGACGCCTTACGGATTTTTCAACTTTCCGCTTGATGTGCACGTTGAGGAACTTAGCCCGCGCCCGATTATGTTAATCACCGGCGACAAGGCGCACTCGAAATATCACAGCGACAATCTCTACGCGCAGGCGAAAAGCCCCAAGGAAATTATCGTTGTGCCCGGCGCGACGCACACCGACCTTTACGACCAAATGGATAAAATCCCGTTCAACAGGCTGAATAAATTCTTCAAGGACAACCTCAAATAAACTTCACGAAAAAAAATTAAATCCCCCGCCGAACTCGACGAGGGATTTTTTGTTGTCGAAAATTTTTTAGTCTGCAGTGAACGGCAAGAGCGCGATGTTGCGGGCGCGTTTAATGGCGATTGTCACTTGACGCTGATGCTTGGCGCAGTTGCCCGAAATGCGGCGCGGAAGAATTTTGCCGCGCTCGGTGGTGAAGCGGCGAAGTTTTGCCGCGTCTTTATAATCTATGTTCTCAACTTTATCGACGCAAAACGCACAGACTTTCCTGCGCGGGCGTCGACCTCTTTCTCTGCGCATCTTCAATCCTCCTTAAAACGGTGTGTCTTCGGGGTCAATGGGTTCGCCGCCCCAGTCGTCGTTGTTATTTCTCGACGGAGCAGCCGGACGATTTGAATAGCCGCTGTTTGCCGGCGTTCCAGAATAATTACCGCCGCCGTCGCCGTCGCGTTTGGAGCCGGCGAATTCGATATTTTCAACTACGACATCAACCGCATTAACTTTGACGCCGTCTTTGTTTTCGTAGCTCGAAGTTTGCAAACGACCTTCGATGAGGACGCGTGAGCCTTTGGAAAAATATCTTCCGCAAAATTCGGCAGTCTTGTCCCACGCCACGAGATTAAAAAAATCCACGGCGTCTTTGTCTTTGCTGAACGGGCGACGAACCGCCACGCCCATGCGAGCAAAAGCTTTGCCCGTTTGCGTGTAACGGACTTCAACGTCGCGAGTTAAATTGCCGGAAAGAAAAACCTTATTCATTGGCAGCCTCTTTCTCGTCAGAACGAACAATCATGTGCTTGAGAATTTCGTCCGTGATTTTCATGACGCGGTCGCATTCGGCAACGCATTTGGGTTCGCACGTCACGTAGAAAAGCACGTAGAAGCCTTCAGCCTCTTTTTTAATCTCGTAAGCAAGACGACGTTTGCCCCAGCGGTCTTCCTTGGTGATAGTGCCGCCATTCGCCGCGATGAGTTTTGCAAATTTGTCAATGACGGCGTTGGTTGCTTCTTCCTCCATTGAACGGATTATGAAGATAACTTCGTACTTCCTCAACTGAATACACCTCCCTTTGGTCTTCGACCCGCTTTAAACGGGTAGAGAGTTTTTGACTTAACAAGCGCGGATTATATCACTGAAAAAATTTTTAAGCAAGACTTGCGCGATAAAATTTCCTGAGCGTTATTCGTGCCACTCGAATTCAAAGCCGCCGATATGGACGCTCGTGCCCTCTTTGATTCCGCGAGCTTTAAGCAGGGCGTCTAGATTTTTCATGCGCCAAATAAATTGGAAGCGGCGCAAACCTTCCGTGTCGTCGAAATTTGTCATGGCGACGATTTTCTCCAAATTTTTGTTGCGCACAATAAACTCCGCCGCGTCGTTGCGTTCGATTATGACGGGGTCGTCTTCCTTGTCCACGTCGAAAATTTTCACGGCGTTGACAGGTTCGACTTCGGGGACAATTTCCTCCAGCCGTTGCCCGACGAAATTTATCAGCGTGTCCAAATTTTCGTGAGCGGCGGCGGAAATTTTAAAGAACGGAATATTTTCTTGAGCGGCGAGTTTTTCAAGGGCGGGGAGATTTTCTGCGGCTTGCGGCAAATCGATTTTGTTGGCAACGAGAATTTGCGGACGCTTGGAAAGTTTTTCGCTGTAGCGTTTCAGTTCGACGTTAATTTTTTTGAAGTCGTCGACGGGATTTCTGCCGTCAACAGCCGCCGCGTCGACGAGGTGCAAAATTAATTTCGTGCGCTCAATGTGGCGTAAAAAATCGTGACCAAGCCCGACGCCGTCCGCCGCGCCCTCAATCAAGCCGGGAATATCCGCCATGACAAAAGATTTTTCGTAACCGAGACTGACCACGCCCAACACCGGCACCAGCGTCGTGAAATGATAATCGGCGATTTCGGGGCGGGC
>JAFXNB010000066.1 GCA_017529935.1 Selenomonadaceae bacterium | reverse complement strand
ATTCTCCGCCGCGCCAGAAAAAAATTTCCGTGCAGGAAGTTCGCGAGGCGGAGGAGACAAACGAGCTTAACTTGAACTTTTCGCCGTCAAATGTCATGAACGCGCTTGTCTTCAGCGAAATTTTGGACAAGCCCAAGGCTCAGCGGCGGCGGCGTTTCTGAAAAAATTTTGACCGCTTGAATGACTTCAATCATTGTATAGCGGTCTTTTTTGTGCTATAGTGCAGGGAATTCGGAGGTGGAAAAATTTTTTATGGCGATTTTGAAACTGAAACCTGCTTGTCAAGATTATCTCTGGGGCGGGCGGCGGCTCATTGAAGAATTCGGCGTCGCGTGCGATAAAAAAATTTTGGCGGAGGCTTGGGTTCTGTCGACTCACAAAGACGGCGCGTCGACCATTGACGGCGGCGAAACTTTTGCGGAATATCTCGCTCGTCACGGCGCGAAAGTTTTGGGCACTTCTTGCCGCCGCTTCCGCGATTTCCCGATTCTGATAAAATTCATCGACGCGCGCGAAAATCTTTCCGTGCAAGTGCACCCGCCCGACGATTACGCGCTGGCTCATGAAAACCAACTCGGCAAAAATGAAATGTGGTACGTCCTCGACGCCGACGAAAATTCCGTTCTTTACTGCGGCTTCAAGAAAAAAATTTCCCGCGACGAATTCGTTGCCCGCGTTAAAAATAATTCGCTCGTCGAAGTCCTAAACGCGATACCTGCGCGGCTCGGCGACGTGATTTTTATTCCCGCTGGAACAATTCACGCGGTCGGCAAGGGCGTTTTGCTTGCCGAAATTCAGCAGAGTTCAAACGTCAGCTATCGCATTTATGACTACGGCAGAGGTCGCCCGCTCCACCTTGAAAAAGCCCTCGACGTGACGAATTTAAATCCTGTCAATGTTCGCGGCGAAAATTATCCGCACCTTGCCGCCTGCGATTATTTTGCTGTTGATAAACTCACGCTTGACGGGAAAATTTTATCGGAAGGGCGCGGCACCGTCGACGAGAAAACTTTTTTGAGCGTGCTGATTTTGGACGGCGCAGGGAAAATTTCTTGCGGCGCAGAGGAATTTTTTTATTGCAAAGGCGATTCGTTCTTTTTGACGGCGGGCGCGGGCGAGTGGAAAATTAGCGGCAGTTGCGACGCGCTCTTGACTACGGTACCCGACGATGAGAAAAATTTTTAACATCTATCAGCTGGTCGGTCACCTGTCAACTTTTTTCGACAGAATGATGACCGCCGCCGATTTACCTGCGCGGCTGGCACTGAAAATTTTCTGGGGACTCGACGCCGACGCTTATCAAAAATTTTTAACGCAGGCCTTCGCGGGCATTCCCCAAAATTTCAGCGGGCGACTGCTTGAAGTTCCCGTCGGCACGGGCGTTTTGTCGTTGCCCGTTTATCGCGAACTCGACGGCGCGGATATTTTCTGCCTGGATTATTCAAACAAAATGCTTGACGCCGCCAAAGAACGCGCCGACCAAATGAATATGCGCGGCGTGAAATTTCTTCAAGGCGACGTGGCGGATTTGCCGTTCGCGGATCATTTTTTCGACGTAGTTTTATCAGTCAACGGCTTCCACGTCTTCCCCGACAAAATTTCGGCTTGGGCGGAAACTTACCGTGTGTTGAGGCGCGGCGGAATTTTTTGCGGGTGCATGTACGTCAAGGGCGAGAATCGACGGACGGATATTTTCGTCAATCAATTCTGCGACAGGCAAGGATTTTTTTCGCCGCCGCACGAGACGCTTGCCAGTTTGGAAAAAATTTTGAGTGACCGCTACACCCGCGTCGAAATTACGAACGTCGAATCTTTTGCGGGCTTCGTCTGCATTAAATGAAAGGTGACAATGAACAAATTTTACAGTCTTATCGGCTTGATTCGCGACATCATTAGCAACCGAAAACTTTTGTGGCAAATGACAAAGCGCGATTTCCGCCAACGTTATCTCGGCTCGTATCTGGGCATTTTGTGGGCGTTTATTCAGCCGTCCATCACGGTTTTAATTTTCTGGTTCGTCTTCCAAGTCGGCTTCAAGTCCATGCCCGTGAACAATTTCCCGTTTATCCTGTGGCTGGTTTGCGGAATGTTCCCGTGGTTTTTTTTGAGCGAGAGCATTTTGAGCGCGACGAATTCAGTTATCGAAAGTTCGTTCCTCGTGAAAAAAATCGTCTTCCGCGTGGAACTGTTGCCGATTGTGAAAATTATTTCCGCGCTGGTCGTGCACATTTTTTTTGTCGGCGTGCTGTTCGTCATGTTCGCGATTTACGGCTACCCGCCCACGATTTACAACTTGCAGATAATTTATTATTTCTTCGCGATGATTTGCCTGTCGCTGGGCTTGAGTTGGCTGACGAGTTCGCTAACGGTTTTTATGCGCGATGTCGGGCAGCTGGTCGCGATGTTTCTGCAATTCGGCTTTTGGGGCACGCCGATTTTCTGGAACTTAAAAATGCTCCCCGAACAGTTCCAATTTATTTTGAAGTTGAATCCCGCCTATTACGTCGTCGAAGGCTACCGGCAGAGTTTCATTTACCGCGAATGGTTCTGGGAACATTTGTATTTGACGGCTTACTATTGGGCGTTGACGGCGGCGGTTATGCTTATCGGCGCGTGGTGCTTCAAAAAGTTGCGTCCTCACTTTGCGGACGTTCTTTAAGCATTTCTTGATAGTTCGGAACTTCTTCTAATTCGATATATTCTTCCGCGTCGATATAAAAGCAAAATAAATCCTCGGCGTTGGTGAGTATGCAATAGGCGCAACCAAGTTTTTCCGCGTAGTCGAAGGTCTCGTTAAACGCCGCCTCGTTCAGCGGAGTTTCAATCGCCTTGCACTCGACGACGGCAAGCGGGCGCGAAATATTTTCCGTGGCGTCGAAGCGTTCGATAACGATATCTGCGCGGTGTCGAAAATTCAGCCCGTAGTAAGAAAGTTTTTCGCCGATACGAATCATTTTCTGCGGCACGCCAAGCTCCTGAATTAAATACGGCACGACACGTTGACGAACAGTTTCGCGCGGCGTAACGAGCACATATTTTTTTCGGACGGGGTCGAAGTAGGCGGGCTGTCCCTCAATCCGAT
>JAFXNB010000065.1 GCA_017529935.1 Selenomonadaceae bacterium | reverse complement strand
TATCGACAAAAATCTTTTGGCGTTCAGCGTGTCCTACGAAAAATTTTTGGAGCTGGAGCGCGTCGCCGAGGAAAGTTTTTTGACTGCCGCCGCTTGGCAGAAAATTTCTAGACGGATTTGATTTCCACTGCGAAAAAAATTAAACGCCGACCAATTATCGGGGCTGGTAACTTTGGCGAATTACGAAACGGCTCGACACGACGGCGCAAAAATTTTATTTGGGGCGGGCTGTGCGCAAACGATACTTTATCCGATGAGCGACAAAAATAATTGTTTCGTCGGCTTAACAGACCCGTCAGCGCGGAAATTTATCGACAAAAATCTTTTGGCGTTCAGCGTGTCCTACGAAAAATTTTTGGAGCTGGAGCACGTCGCCGAGGAAAGTTTTTTGACTGCCGCCGCTTGCAGAAAATTTTTAGACGGATTTGAACAGGAAATTTTGTTGATTTAAGCGGCGATAAGGGCTAAAATGGCGGCAAAAAATTTTTAGGCGACGGAGGGAATTTAAATGGCAAGACTATTCGGCACGGACGGCGTGCGCGGCGAGGCGAATACCGAATTGCCGCCCGAATTAGCTTTTCGCATGGGCAGAGCGGCGACAATTTATTTCGGGCAACATTCAGAGGGCACGCCGCAAATTTTAATCGGGCGCGACACGAGAATTTCGGGGGAAATGTTGGAGGCGGCATTAGTCGCGGGAATTTGTTCGGCGGGCGGCAATGCAATTTTGGCGGGCGTAATTCCTACTCCTGCGGTTGCTTATTTGGCGAGAAAATTACACGCGGCGGCGGGCATTGTAATCAGCGCGTCGCACAATCCCTTTCAAGACAACGGAATAAAATTTTTCGGCGGCAACGGCTACAAATTGCCCGATAAAGTCGAGGACGAGATAGAAAAAATTGTTCGCGACATGGAAAGCGGCAAAGAATTCGAGCGACCGACGGGAGAGGGCGTCGGGCACATTGAATATCGACAAAATCTTTTGGAAGATTATATCAGCTTCGTGATGAACACGACGAGTGAGCGTTTCGACGGCATGAAAATCGTTTTGGATTGCGCGAACGGCGCGGCGTATAAATCAATGCCCACGGTTTTGGAGCGGCTCGGCGCGAATTTAATTTTGCTCGGCAACAGACCAAACGGCAACAACATCAACGACAACTGCGGCTCAACGCACATGGAAAATTTGCGGCTGGAAGTTTTGAGGAATCGCGCGGACATCGGCATAGCGCACGACGGCGACGCGGACCGTTGCCTTTGCATTGACGAACGAGGAGAAATTATCGACGGCGACCACATAATGATTATTTGCGCGAAATTGATGCTCAAAGTCGGCGCGCTCCCCAAAAAAACAATTGTGGCGACGGTCATGAGCAATATCGGTTTTCGGCAGGCGTTGGAGGAGCTGAATTTGGCTTGCGAGATAACGGCGGTAGGCGATCGCTACGTTTTGGAAAATATGCGGGCGAACGGCTACAATTTAGGCGGCGAACAGAGCGGGCACATAATTTTTTCGGACTATTCGACGACGGGCGACGGTTTGATAACGGCGTTGCAAGTTTTGACGGCGATGAAAAAATTTAACGCCACGGCGAGTGAACTCAACGCGTTGATGACGACTTATCCGCAGGTGCTGTTAAATGTTCGCGTGCAGGAGAAAGAAGCTTGCAAAAATTCGGCGGCGGTGAAGTTGGCGATAGCCGAGGGCGAGGCGGAGCTTGGCACTTCGGGCAGAATTTTAGTCAGAGCATCGGGCACGGAACCTTTGATTCGAGTCATGGCGGAAGGGCGCGATAAAAATCAGCTCAACAGAATTTGCAACAAGATAGCCGCCGAGGTGGAAAAAGTCAGTGGATAAGGCGATATTATTGGCGCATTTCGGCTCGGCGGACGATTCAATCAGAAAAAATATTTTCAACAAGTTGGCGGCGGAGATTCGAGAAAAATTTTCCGCGTGTGAAGTTCGGCAAGCGTTCACGTCAAACTTTATGATAAAAAAATTGGCGCGGCGCGGAATTTTAATCGATACGCCGCCCGATGCGATAAAAAAACTCCGCTCGGAAGGTTTCAAGCGGATAATTTTATTGCCAACGCATTTGACGGCGGGCGAAGAATTCGACAACAAGATAAAACCCTGCGCGGCGGCGGACGTTGAAATAATTTCGCCGCTGATGAACGATTCGTTGCCAGAAATTTTAGCGGTGATATGCGATTGCTTTAAATCATCTGCGGACGAAGATTTGATATTAATCGGGCACGGCTCGCCGCACAGACACAATCCCGTTTACGAAAATTTACAGCGGATAGCGGGCGCGAAAGTTCATATCGGCGTTATCGAACGGAGCGACACGCCAAATTTCTCCGATGTCGTCAAACGATTAAAAAACTCCCGCGCAGAAAAAATTTTGCTGGCACCGTTGCTGTTTAATGGCGGCGTTCACGTTGAGGAGGACATTGCGGGCGATTGGTTTGGCAATTTGAGCAATGCGGACTATAAAGTTCGCGTGATTCGCGACGGGCTAGGGAGTTTTAAAAATTTCCGCGAGCTTTACATAAAAAAATTGGAGGTGCGGCTTTGAACGAACGAAAATTTGTAATCAAGCGATTAAAACTCCCGCGCAGAAAAAATTTTGCTGGCACCGTTGCTGTTTAATGGCGGTGTTCACGTCGAGGAAGACATTGCGGGCGATTGGTTTGGCAATTTAAGCAATGCGGGCTATAAAGTTCGTGTGATTCGCGACGGGCTAGGGAGTTTTAAAAATTTCCGCGAGCTTTACATAAAAAAATTGGAGGTGCGGCTTTGAACGAACGAAAATTTGAAAT
>JAFXNB010000064.1 GCA_017529935.1 Selenomonadaceae bacterium | reverse complement strand
TCAAGGTACATTGTGTAGCCCTCCGACAACAAACGTTTCTGTATGTCTGCCAGAGTTTCTTTTGCCAAGTCAACGGAAAACAGATAGTCATTGTCCAAAAAAGATCGCGTATAAGTTCCTGCTTGTTCCTTCAAAAAGCCATTTGGCGTGCCGTCCGCGCCGAAAACAATTTCTCCGCCGCGAACTTCCTTTTTAAGTACAGTGCCGTCTTGCGCCATAATTCCCGCGTTGACGAGCGCAAGCGTATTTACGAGAGCTTTGTGCCCTTCTTCGTCCGCCAAGTACATCGGAATATCGCTACAGATTGTATCTAACTGTTGACGAGTCGGCATATTTTTTTCAAACAGCAACATTTGCCAGCCGAAGCCAAAGATAGCTTTTGCTCCGTTTTCTTTCGCTTTATTAACAACGACTGGAAGAACTTCCGACAAAAATTTTTCCGGAGTGTCGTTTCTGTCAATCGTCGTGCCAACTTTCGGGATTCCGATACCAATCGAATAGTGCGCGTGACCGTTGCCGCACGAGGGCATTACCAGCCCTTTGCCCGTGTAGTCAATAATTTCCGTCTTGCCTTTTTCGACGAACGCTTCAGCTCCGGTTTTGTCGCCGACGTAGACGAACTTGCCGTCCTTAACCGCGAACGCCTCTGCAATTTTGTCGTCTTCGGACGTGAAAATTTTTCCGTAAACAACGAAATCTGCTACGCTGTTTTTCATGATAATTCCTCCAAAAATTTTATTTTCAGCGGGTGTAAACCCATTCTCCGCCAATCATTGTGCGCATAACTTTTGCGTCGGTGATTTTTTCGGAAGCGCAAGCGGTAATGTCCGAATCAAGCACGGCCAGATCCGCTTGCTTGCCGACGGCGATACTTCCGAGCGTGTCTTCGCATTTGAACTGATACGCGCCGTTTAACGTCGTGGCTTTAATCATCTGTTCGACCGTGACGCGTTCAGTACCGTACAACAAAGTTTCGGGCTTGCCGGGAAGTTGACGCATTACGGCGAATTGAATACTTTCAAGCGGATTGGGCACCTGCGTAACGGGATAGTCGCTGCCTTGAGTGACGACAATGCCCTTGTCAAAGAAAGATTTCATCGGATATTGATGTTCGGCGCGTTCCTCGCCGACAAATGAAACCGTCTGCGGATAGGCTGAATCATCTTTGCCGAACCAATAAGGATTCGTCACCGCCACGACGCCGAGTTTCGCCATGCGGTCAATGTCAGCCGGATTCACAATTTGCAGGTGAGTAAGTGCCGCGCGTTGAGCCGGAGTGATTTGC
The DNA here is from genome assembly GCA_017529935.1 of Selenomonadaceae bacterium. Taxonomy (GTDB): domain Bacteria; phylum Bacillota; class Negativicutes; order Selenomonadales; family Selenomonadaceae; genus Quinella. The sequence goes on along the minus strand of JAFXNB010000064.1, from coordinate 7,703 downwards.
GCTTTTTCAAAAGCAGTCAACGCAAAATTAATCGCACCGTCGCCGATTGTGTGGATATGAATCGTAAAATTCTGTTCGTTGGATTTTTTCACGATGGCGGTTAAGCTGTCCATGTCAAAGCGCAACATGCCGCGATAGCCGTCGTTGCTGTCGCTGTACGGCTCGTTAAGGTAAGCCGTCCTGCTTTCGATTACGCCGTCAAGCAAAATTTTTATGTGGTCAAGCGCGAACCGATTGCCTTTGAATTTTTCTCTGAGCGTGGCGGCGTGCTCCACATCGGCGACGGGATTTTTATCGACAAAGACTTGATAGCCGCCGTGCATGCGAAGTTTCAATTTGCCTTCGACGTCCAGCTGATGATATGCTTTCATGACGTTTTCCCAGCCATAGTCAAGATTTACCATCGGGTCGAAAATCGCCGTCAAGCCGAGGGCAAGGAACGAGTCTTGATAACTTAAAATAGCTTTTTTATATTGCTCAACCGAGAAATGATAAACAAAATCCTCGAAATAAATTTTGGCACCTTCGCGGAAACAGCCGGTCGGATTGCCGTCAGTGTCGCGGACAATCACGCCGTCTGCAACGTCGGGAGTATCTTTGGTAATGTTTTTGCGTTTCATCGCGGCGGAGTTCAACCAATACGAATGATGACCGTAATCGATCATAGAGACGGGCTTATCGGTTAAATCGTCAATCATCGCCGCCGTCGGTCCGTTGACTCCAAAATCGGCGTCGTTCCAGCCCATGCCTTGAATACAATCCATTTCGGGGTGAGCCGCAATGAATTTTTTCAGCTTGTCGCGAATCTCGTCAAGATTTTTGCAGTCGTTCAATTTGCACATGAGCAACATTTTGGAGCCGCCCAAATTGCCGTGCGCGTGTCCGTCAACAAAACCAGGCAGAATCAGCCCGCCCTCGAAACTTTCTTCCTTTGTGTCCGCGCCGACGAAAACTTTTGCTCCAGCCGCGTCGCCGACGTAAACAAATTTTCCGTCCTGAATCGCTACCGCTTGAACTTTGGGATTTTTTTCGTCAACGGTATAAAAGTCGCCGTAGATGATTTTGTTTGCAAATTTTTTCATTCGCATTTCCTCCCACAATCACAGATTATTTTCATGCATTATATTATTTCTCGCGGCTTCAAGCAAGGGGGGTTTCAGAATGTCACACACGCTTTGCGAAGGTCTTATTGTTTTTCCTGCCTTGCACGGTTAAACTACAGAAAAAAAATAGAAACGGGCAAAAAAAATGCGCATACTTTTTGCAGAAACCTTGAAAAAACTTCGCACGGACAAAGGACTTTCGCAACGGGAATTAGCAGAGCGAATGTATGTGACGCGTTCCACGATTGCCCGCTGGGAAAGCGGCAGCCGTCTGCCCGATGTCGTAATGATTTCCCGACTGTCCAAATGTCTCGGCACAGACATCAACACTTTGCTCACGGCGGCAGTGGAAAGTGACGACGCTCCGAATGTCATCATGGTCGACGACAGAAAAATTTTTTTTGTCGGGAGCCTTGCCAATTTTGGAAGAAGTCATGCCCAACGCCATAATCACGGGCTTTACTAAACCGTCGGAAGCGATTGAGTTCGCGAGGACAAATAGAATCGTGCTAGCTTTTCTGGATATTGAACTTGGCAAAACAAACGGGCTTGACCTTTGCCGCACGCTACTTGCGCTCAATCCCCGCACCAATGTTATTTTTTTTGACTGCGTATGTTGAATATTCTTTTGACGCGTGGAGCACCGGTGCCAGCGGTTTTACACTCAAGCCGATAACTCCGGAAAGTGTTCGCGCGCAACTAAAAAACTTGGCTATCCGTTTTCGTTGGGGGGCGCGGAGGAGTGAGTTTGGAGCAAATTTATTTCTTCACATGCGGCGCGGTTCTGATTTTGACGTTGCTGACATTGTGGGTTGCCGTCATCATGCCCAGCCCGAATCATTGGAATAAGCGGTTCTTCGTCACTTTGTTTGCAGTTTTCGTGCTGTGTATGATCGCCCTTTTTGCCGACCTTTTAGTTTACAATGATCCGAGCATGGCGTTGGCGGAAAAAATTGCCGTCTATTTTGAATTTCTGCTCCTTTCGATACCAATGCCGATGTTTACGGCTTACCTTTTGCGAACTTGCGGAGAAGACTGCCGAAAGAGTTTGCTTTTCCGCACCGTAATTATTTTGTGGGGAATATATTTTTTCCTGTTGGGGGTCGCGCAGTTTACGACGTTCCTTTATTACGTCACGCCGGACAACCAATATATTCGCGGCTCGTGGTATTTGCTTTTGGTGGCTCCCATATTCGCGGTAATGTTTATCAATCTTGCAAGCGTGATTCAAAGACGCAACAAGTTATCAAGAAAATACTTTGTCGCCTTCCTGATTAATCTTCTTCCGTTGCAGGTCGCCTTGCTCGTTAATACTCTGGTTGTCGAAACTGTCGTGTTCGTCGTTTTGGGCTTGTGCATTTCTACGCTTTCCATGTTTGCAATTATCCTGCACGACCAGATTGAATCGTATGTCGGGCAACAGCGGGAGATTGCTCACCAGCGCGCAAACATTATGGTTTTGCAAATGCGCCCGCACTTTATCTACAACGCCATGATGAGTATCTACTATCTTTGCGCAAGGGATCCTAAAAAAGCTCAGCAAGTCACGTTGGACTTTACGACTTATCTGCGCAAAAATTTTACTGCCATTGCCAGCGAAGATACAGTTCCTTTTTCTGACGAATTGGAGCACACCCGCGCTTATCTTGCCGTGGAGCAGGTTCAATTCGAGGATAGCCTTTGTGTTGAGTATGATACGCCGCATAAAAATTTTCGTTTGCCGCCGCTGACACTCCAGCCCATTGTGGAAAATGCAGTCAAGCACGGCATGGATCCGGAATATGAGCCGCTTCACATCATCATTCGGACGCGGGAAACAGATTCTGGCAGTGAAATTATCGTGGAGGACAACGGTCCCGGCTTTGCTCCCGACGACGACTCCAAACCGCATATCGCGTTGGCTAACATTCGCCAGCGGCTGGAAATGATGTGCGGCGGAAAATTAACGATACGTCCTCGCGAAGGTGGTGGAACTATGGTAAATGTGGCTATTCCCTGACACATCTAAATTTTCATTATACCGTCGTAAACTTTGTCATATTCCGGAAAATATTTTTCGTGGCTGAAGATATAAAACGGGATAAAAAACAGGAGTCTTTTACTGAATATTTCTTCCAGATGACAAAAATTTTTCTCGTCAATTTTTTGACTTGCGGGCGGCTTTTCTGTAAACTGTGCGCGTATGTTTGAAAGGAGTATGTTTTTATGTTCAAAGGACTAACGCGCAGAGATTTTATCAAAACGGCGTCAATGGCGGCGTTGGCAATGGCAGTTCCCGTTGAAGTTTTCGCGGCGGATAAGACAAAAGCCGACCTCGTCGTTTACGGAAAAATTTTCACGTCCGAAGACAATCGGATTGTGGAGGCGTTCGCGGTTAAGGACGGCAAATTTATCTACGTCGGCGACAAGAACGGAGCCAAAGCTTTTATCGACAAAGGCAAGACGGAAATTATTGACTACACGGGCAAGGGGCTTGTCATGCCCTCTTGCGGCAACGGACACGCACACTATTCGTTAGGTCTCGGTATGAACTCGGTCGGCACGATTATCGACAGGGAAGCTAGCGTAGAAAAATTTTTGACGGAAGTTGTTCCCGCCGCTGTCGCGAAGGCAAAAGCTGCCGGGGCAACGGCTGTCTTCGGCTTCGGCTGGAATACGATGGAATTTCCAAAGAATATGCCGACCCGCCAACAGTTGGACGCCATCTGCAACGATATTCCCATGTACTTTGCCGACGAGGAAGGTCACAAGGGCTTGACGAACACGCTTGCTCTTGTCAACGCGGGCATCATGAAAGCCGACGGCACTGTCCTGAAAAAAAACGACGACATTCGCGGCGGCGAAATTGTCATGGGTGCTGACGGAACTCCTACAGGTCTCCTGAAAGAACAGGCGGGCACTTACACGCGCTCTTTCCTAGACAACGACAATCTCTTTTCCGTCGACGTAGCAAAAGAAACCATGCAAAAAATCGAGAATCACTTGCTGTCCGAAGGTTACACGATGTATATCGACGGCTGGGGCAACTACTTCTACACCGACAATCTTTACAAGGCGGCGCAGCAAATGGACAAGGCGGGCGATATGCAATTCGTCTTGGGCTTGACCTACGAATTTGAAAGCTGGATGGACGCCGACGAGGCATGTAAATTTGCAGTTGACGCTCAAAAATACGCTAGCAAGCACGTCAAGACAAATTGGATTAAACTTTTCATGGACGGCACGGTTGAAAGCGGCACCGGCTTTGTCGACCCGCTCTATCCCGACGGACATCAGGGCATTGTGAACTGGACGGAAGAAGAAGTTACCGAAATCACTCGCTGGGCGAACGAACAAGGCTTGTCCTTGCACATTCACACCATGGGCAACAAGGCAATCAATCGCGCTGTCAACGCATATGTCAACGGCGGCAAGGACGAAATGCGAAATACGCTCGTTCACCTGCATCAAGTCATTCCGACGGACTACAAGCGCATGGCTGACCACAACATCTACGTCGTTTCGGGTATGCAGTGGCATCATCTTTCCGATGGCGAACAGGCGGAAATGCCCGAAATCGTTCCCGCAGGCATGGGCGACAAGGCTTATCCAATGAAATCGTTCTTCGATAACGGCGTCAACGTTTCTTCGCACACGGACTTCCCGGCATTGAGCGGCAGCCACGATGACCCGTTCGGCGTTATTGAAATTGCTGTCACGGGTCAATGTTATCTTGAGACGGGTAAGCCGTGGTGGAAGGAAGAACTCATCACCCGCTAACAGGCTATCAACGCGCTGACAATCGCCGTTGCCAAGCAAATGTTCCTTGAAAACGAACGCGGTAGTATCAAACCCGGCAAATACGCCGACTTCCTCCTCGTCAACAAAGACGTGCTAACTTGCCCCGTTAAAGAAATTCACACGGCGAAACCTGCGGCAACTTACTTTGAAGGCAAAAAGGTTTATTCCGCGTAATCGAACACGAAAAATCTTCAGAGTCGGAACGATTATGTTTCGGCTCTTTTTTGTTGCCTCGGCAAGTTTTCTCAAAAAAAAAATACTATATTGACTTGAAAACGGCAGTGCTGATAAAATTCCCCCAAATGTTTTAAAGGAGGATGTCCTTATGTTCACCGGACTAACCCGAAGAGAATTCATCAAAACGGCGTCAATGGCGGCGTTGGCTTTGGCAGTTCCCGTTGACGTTTTCGCAGCGACAGACGCCGACCTCGTCGTTTACGGAAAAATTTTTACGTCCGAAGGAAATAAAATTGTCGAGGCCTTCGCCGTCAAGGACGTAAAGTTCGTTTACGTCGGCAACAAGGCGGGTGCCAAAGCTTTTATCAAAAAAGGCAAGACCGAAGTCGTCGACTACACCGGCAAAGGTCTCGTCATGCCCGCCTGCGGCAACGGCCACGCCCATTACCTGTCGGCTTACGCCGTGCAATCTATCGGCACGATGATCGCCTATGAAGACGACGTGAACAAGTTCATGACGGAAATCGTTCCCAATGCCGTCAAGAAAGCTCGCGAATCGGGCGCAAAAGTTGTTTACGGCATGGGCTGGGAGTACGAAAAATTTAAATATAATTTGCCGACGCGTCAACAGCTGGACGCAATCTGCAGCGATATTCCCATGTACTTCGCCGACGAGGAAAATCACAAGGCGTTGGTGAACACCATTTTGCTGGTTAAGGCGGGCGTCATGACGGCAGACGGCAAAGTCCTCAAGAAAGGCGATGACATTCGCGGCGGCGAAATCGCTATGGGCAACGACGGCACGCCCAACGGTTTTCTCAAGGAACAGGCGTCAACTTACGTGCGTTCACACCTCGACAACGACAGCCTCTTTACTGTCGACATGGCGAAAGCAACCCTTGCCAAAGTTCAAGAGCATATGCTGTCCGAAGGCTACACGATGTATCTTGACGGCTACTCAAGTTATTTCTTCAACGACGTTTATTATCGTGCGGCTCAACAGTTCGAAAAGTCGGGCGATATGAATTTCGTCTTGGGCTTCACCTACGAAATTGATAGCTGGATGAATCTTGACGAGAAATTGGCAAAGGCTGCCGCCGCCAAAAAATTTGAATCCTCGCAAGTAAAACCGAAGTGGATTAAGCTCTTCATGGACGGCACGGTCGAAAGCGGCACGGGATTTATTGACCCCGTATATCTCGACGGACATCATGGCATAGTCAACTGGACGGAGGAGGAAATAACCGATATCACGCGCAAAGCGAATGCAAACGGTTTAGTCATGCATATTCACGCTCTGGGCAACGCGGGCGTCAATCGCGTCGTCAACTCCTACATCAACGGCGGCAAGCCCGAAATGCGCAATACGATTGTCCACTTGCGCAACGTCAACGAGCCCGATTATAAGCGCATGGCGGACAACAACATCTACGTCACCTCCGGAATGCTTTGGCACCACGCATCCAAGGAACAAGCCGAAGAATGGAAAAAAGGGCTCCCCGGAAAAATGGCGTATCAGGGTTACCCCATGAAGTCGTTCTTCGATAACGGAATCCCCGTGTCTTTACACACGGATTATCCCGCGCTCTCCAACAGCCCCGACGATCCGTTCGGCGTTATGGAAATTGCACTTACGGGCGTCTGTTACTTTGAAGGCGGCGACCCTTTATGGACGGAAGAACTCGTCACCCGCGAACAGGCTTAACTGCACTGACAATCGGTTGCGCGCAGCAAATGTTCCTTGAAAACGAACGCGGCAGTATCAAGCCCGGCAAATACGCGGACTTCCTGCTCGTCAACAAAGACGTGCTCTCTTGTCCCGTTAAAGAAATTCACACTGCCAAGCCAAAAGCTACTTACTTCGAGGGGAAAAAAGTTTTTTCTATGTAAAAAATAATAACCGTCTCGACTTATGTCGGGACTTTTTTTTGATGTTGGTATGCTATAATGATATTGAAAGGAAGTGAGTTTATGTTTCAAAACTTAACTCGAAGAGAATTCATCAAGACGACCTCAATGGCGGCACTTGCTCTGGCGGCGACGGGACTTCCGTTCGGCAACAAAGTTTTTGCGGCGGACAACTGCACCGTCAAAACTCGCTACGGCACGTTCAACGGTTTTGTCGACGAAAAAGGCGTAAAAACTTGGCTGGGCATTCCGTTTGCACAACCGCCCGTCGGCAAACTTCGCTGGCAAGCTCCGCAACCGCTCAAGCCGTCCAATAAAACTTTCGACGCGAAAAAATTCGGATTCACTGCTTGTCAAGACATTGACGAGAATGAAGGCGCATCTGTAAATCCGCAAAGTGAAGATTGTTTGACGCTGAACATTTGGACTAGCGGAAAAAAGAAAAATTTGCCCGTCATGGTTTTCATTCACGGCGGCGGCTTTGCTGGCGGCGGTTCAGCTGACCCGCTTTACAATGGAACGCACTTCGCGGCGGCGCATGATGTCGTTCTCGTCACGTTTAACTATCGGATAAATGTTTTCGGCTTCTTGAACTTCTCGGAAATTGATTCTGCCTATGAAGACAGCGGCTATCTCGGAATTAAAGACCAAGTCGCGGCGCTGGCGTGGGTTAAAGAAAATATTTCGGCATTCGGCGGAAATCCCGATAACATTACGGTTTTCGGCGAAAGTGCG
>JAFXNB010000063.1 GCA_017529935.1 Selenomonadaceae bacterium | reverse complement strand
GCTGATTCACTTCGCCAAGCGCAATGATATTGTCGTCCTGCACGATAACGCCTACAGCGAGCTGATTTTCGACGGCACGCGCGGACTTAGTTTCTTGAGTTTCGACGGCGCAAAAGATGTTGGCGTTGAGTTTAATTCCCTGTCGAAAGCTTACGGATTTGCGGGTGCGCGAGTCGGCTTCTGCCTAGGCAATCGCGAAGTCGTCAAGCGCGTCAAGCTCCTCAAGAGCAACATTGACTACGGGCTTTTCCTCCCGATTCAAAAGGCGGCAATCGCGGCGTTGAAAAGTCCGCAGGAAGTCATTGATAAAACCCGCGCGGCTTATATCGAACGGCGCGACGCTTTGATTGACGGCTTAAACGCGGCAGGTTGGCAGATTGACAAACCGCGGGCGACGATGTTTGTATGGGCACCCGTCCCGAAAAAATTCGGCACTTCCGAGGAGTTCGTCAAAATTCTGCTGGAAAAATCTTCCGTGCTGATGACGCCGGGCAGCGCGTTCGGACCGAGCGGCGAGGGTTTTGTACGTATGGCTCTTGTGCAGACTGTCGAAACGATGAAAAAAGTCGCCGCGCAGATTCAACAGACAATTCAATTCTGACAATTACAAAAGAAAGAATCCCTCTCGGAGTCGGGAGGGATTTTCTTTAAGCTTGTATGACGGGGAAGACGCCCAAATTTTTCAGCCAAATACTTTTGTCGTAAACGGCGCGGATTGATTCGCGGAGCGCGTCGTCGCCGGCGTCGGTCTCCAAGTCGAAGAAAAAAATGTACGCGCCCAAAATCGTCCGAGCGGGTCGCGATTCGATACGCGTCATGTTCACGCCGCGCTTAGCAAATTCGTTGAGCACGTCGCAAAGGGAACCTGCGCGGGAGCCGTCAATCTGGCAGATGATTAAAACTTTGTCGCCGTCGAAAGTTTCAATCGGAGCGGCGTCGCGCGGGCGGTAGCGAATTTCAAAAAAGCGCGTGGAGTTGTTCGGGTTGTCCTGAATATTTTTTGCGGCGATTACCAGCCCGTTTAATTTGCCGGCGCGTTCGGTGCAGATTGCGGCAAAATTTTCGTCAGCGGCGGCAACAAGTTCGGCGGCGCGGGCAGTCGAATTCGTGGAAATAATTTCGGCGTCGGGGAAATTTTTACGGAGAAATTTTCTGCACTGCGCGAGCGGCTGAACGTGCGAAAAAATTTTTTTAACCGTTTGAACGTCGACGAGCGGCTTTGTCATCAAAAAATTTTTCACCGGCCAAACGAGTTCACGCCCAACGGTCAACGTGTCGCTCCTTGCCAGCGTGTCGAGCGTGATGTTTATCGAGCCTTCCAGCGAATTTTCCACGGGCACCAATCCCGCATCCAATGTGCGCTCCTTGACTGCCGTTAATATGTCGAAGATGTCCGCGCAGATTTCCAGCTTAAATTCTTCCCGCGAAAATTTTTTCAGCCAAAGAGCCGCCTCCTCCGAATGGGTGCCGCGCGGTCCGAGGATTCCTAAAGTCTTCATGTCAATCACCAAATTTCAATTTGCTAAGTTCGGGAAAAAGGTCGCCGATTATGTGCGCTCCTTGACCGCCGTTAATATGTCGAAGATGTCCGCGCAGATTTCCAGCTTAAATTCTTCCCGCGAAAATTTTTTCAGCCAAAGAGCCGCCTCCTCCGAATGGGTGCCGCGCGGTCCAAGGATTCCTACAGTTTTCATGTCAATCACCAAATTTCAGTTTGCTGAGTTCGGGGAAAAGGTCGCCGATTGATTGCGAAAGTTCCTTGGGCTTGAGCAAGTCGATAACCGGCTGCATCACGCGGAAAAATTCTTCGTCGTCCTGCAACAGTGCGAGGATTGCGGCGGTGTTGGCGGCGTCGGCAAGGGCGGTGTGTTCGGTGCCCTCGAAGTCACGATTCATCGCGCCGATTGCGTGCTTGAGTGCCAAGCTAGAATGCAAACCAATTCGGTCGTCGAACGCCTTCTGCAAATCGCGCCACTTCCGCTCCAACTTGCTAATGTCGTATTTGGGCATTTTGAAGCGGCATTCGTCGCGCAGCTGATTTATATCCGAATTGCTCCACGAGTAAAGCGTCATGTCCCACGTCCCAATCCAATCCATAAAGTTTTGAAAAGCTTCGGGGAAAAGCGGCTTATCGGCGACGGTCTCTTGAGTTATGCCCGTCAACTTGGTTATGTGTTTGGTTATCTCGCCGTATTCGGGCTTGACGTAGCATTGAAACTCGTCGATCATGTCGTAGTTGTCGTCGAGCTTAACCGCGCCGATTTCTATAACTTCGTCGGTGGTGAACCTGCGCACGTCCTTAAAAATTTTGTTGACGGGGTTCATCTCCAAATCAATCACTATGTGAATCAAATTTTCAACCTCCCCAAAAAATTTAACCTTGATATTCTTGTTGCGGCGGAAAATATCCTGCCAAAAATTTTTCGTTGTGACAATGCCGTCAAAAAAAGCTCCGCGTGAGCAGCACGGAGCTTTTTTTTAAGCGTATGTGTATTATATTTTAGGAGAGCTTTAACGAAAGCCTGCGCGAAGTATAGCACGCCTGATAATAATTATCAAGTGCTTTAGGAAAATTTTTTCAAGAAAATTTTTTCAGCCGCTATCCATGTACAAACAGATTTTATGATATAATACTTGCCCGAAAGGAGGCGGCGCATTGCTGACGAAATTTTTTGAGCTTATCGGCGCATTCATGATACGACGCTTTGAAGAATTCGGCACGATAATTTTACTCTACGTCGACACGATGAAACAAGTTCTACACAAGCCGCGAATCAAACTTATCCTCGCGCAGATGTCGCATTTGGGCGTTGACTCGCTGACGATAGTTTCTCTGACGCTTTTATTTACGGGCGTGGTTTTCACGTTGCAAACGGCGCACGAATTTATTCGTTTCGGCGCACAGTCGACGGTCGGCGGAGTAATTGCAATCGCAATCGGCAGAGAGCTGGGTCCGGTTCTAGTCGGCGTAGTTTGCGCTGGGCGTGTCGGCGCGGCGATAACGGCGGAGATTAGTACAATGAAAGTCACCGAACAAATTGACGCGCTAAAGGTCATGGCAGTCAGTCCCGTCAATTATCTAATCGTTCCGCGCATGATAGCTTGCATGATAGTCGTCCCGATTCTCACGGTCTTTGGCGATATTATCGGCGTCGCGGGCGGCTGGCTCGTCGCCACGCAATATTCCGGCATCAGCTCCTATCTTTTTACAAATTCGATTAAGATGTTCGCGGACATTTACGACTTGACGGGCGGCATGATTAAGGCGATTTTCTTCGGCAATGTCATCGCGGTGCTCGGTTGCTACTACGGCTTGAACTGCCCTGACGGCGCGGAAGGTGTCGGCATAGCCACAACCAAAACCGTCGTCACGTCGATTATCGTAATTTTTATCTTGAACGCGCTTTTGACGTTTATTATCTACAGGTGAACGATGATTAGGATTGTTAATGTCACAAAAAAATTCGGCAAGAAAATTGCGCTGAATAATATAAATTTGGAAATAGCCGACGGGGAAACGCTCGCGATTATCGGCGGTTCGGGTAGCGGCAAGTCGACACTGCTCCGCTTGATGATTGGTTTGATTCAGCCGACGAGCGGAGAGATTTGGATTGGCGACGACGAAATTTCCCATTTTAGCGAAAAGGAAATGATGCGCGTCCGGTTGCGTATGGGCATGGTCTTTCAATATAGTGCGCTGTTCGATTCGATGACGGTCGGCGATAACGTTGCCTTCGGGCTTGTCGAACACACCGATTACAGCCGCGAAAAAATTCAATCCATCGTCCGCGAAAAACTTCATCAAGTCGGCTTGGAGGGCGTGGAAAATCGTATGCCCAACGAACTTTCTGGCGGCATGAAAAAGCGCGTGTCCTTGGCGCGGGCGATTGCCTTTGGTCCGGAAATTATTTTCTACGACGAGCCGAGCAGCGGTCTTGACCCGATTACCACGAACAGAATTGACGAGCTGATTATCGAGACGCAACGCGCCTTGAACGTCACGAGCGTCGTCGTTACGCATGACATGGTTAGCGCGTGCCGCATTGCCGACAGAATTGCCATGGTTTACAACGGCGATTTAATTGCCGTCGACACGCCCGAAAACTTCAAAAAAATTCAAGACCCGCGCGTCAAAGAATTTTTCCGTATCATAGATTGAGGCGGTGAGGGCGTTGAAAAATAAATTGGGGCTTGAAAATCCTGTAGACTTGGCGCGGGCGGAAGAAAAAATCAGTAAGCAAAAGGCAATTCAACTTTGGCAAAGCGGCGAGTTAAAAAATTTTCAAGCGGGGACGTTTGAAAAGCTCGCGCAGATTCATAAAAAATTGTTTGAGGAAATTTATTACTTTGCGGGGAAAATTCGCGACGAAAATATAAGCAAGGGGCATTTCAGATTTGCTTCCGCGCTTTATCTTCGAGAGGCGATTTTGGGCGTCGAGAAAATGCCGCAGAAAACTTTTGAGCAAATCGTTGAGAAATATGTTGAGATGAACGTTGCGCATCCTTTCCGCGAAGGCAACGGGCGAAGTATGCGGCTCTGGCTTGACGATATTTTGAAAAGCGAACTCGGCAAAGTGATTGATTGGAGCGCGGTCGATAAAAATAAATATCTTCAGGCGATGGAGCGCAGTCCGATTGACGATTCGGAAATAAAAAAACTTCTTGCCGCCGCCTTGACGGAAAAAATCAGCGACCGCGAAATTTTTATGAAGGGACTCGACGCAAGTTATTTCTACGAAAATTATTTTGCTTATCGGAGCGAAGATTTGACAGATAGATAAATCGATACAAAAATTTTTAGAGGAGGCGAAGTGATGTCAGTTGAAGCAAAGGTCGGGGCGTTTACGGTTGGCGGGCTAATGTTGCTCGGCGGCGCGGCGGCTGGACTTGGAGATTTTCATATAGGCGGAAGTGATGATTATACTTTGTACGCGGGCTTTAAACAGGTCGTCGGACTGCAGCAACAATCGGACGTTCGCTTGAGTGGCGTTTTAGTCGGCAAGGTCACGCAAATCACGACTGAAGGCACGGGCGTTACGGTCACGATGGCGATTAACGAAGATGCGAAAATTCCTAAGCAATCCAAAGTTATGATAACCTCAAGCGGCGTCATGGGCGAAAAATTTATAAACTTTCAACCTAAGGTCGACAACGGCGAATATCTTCAAAACGGCGATTATCTTTACGGCATGGACGAAGCTGGCATGGCGCAAATGTTTGACGGGCTGACAAAAGTTATGGACAAAGTCGAACTTCTTTTAAACGACGTGCACGCGATAATCGGCGACGAAACTTTTAAAAAATCTGTCGTCGAGATGAGCAGAAACATGGAAGAGGCTTCAGAAAATGTGAACAACATGACCGGAACTTTTGAGAGAATCGCGGTTCAGAACGAAGACATTTTCAACGACATGATTGCGCAGATGAACAGCGCGATTGCCGGCATGAATAATGCTATGGCGAACGTCGAGCACATGACGGCAAACTTAGATAAATTCGCTGGCGACCCGAAGACCGTCGAAGAACTAAAATTCACGTTGGATAACATTGCTAAAACTTCAAGCTCCGTGGCGAACATGGCGGACAACATGAACAAATTCGCCGGCGACCCGAAAGTTGCCGAAGACTTGAAAGCGACGGTGAGCAACGCCCGCAGCATAACCGAACGAGCCGATAAGTTGTTGGGCAAGGTGGAAGGCACCGCCGATAAAATTTCTAAGATTGACGTGACGCCTTCGGTTGATATATTATACAGCGGCAAAGCGCACAACTGGAAAACGAATTTTAATCTGGACGTGACGAGCGACGATAAATCTTTGATACTCGGCGCGGAGGATATAGGCAACCACACGAAATTAAATTTGCAGGGCGGAAAAAAATTCGGTACAGACTTTGGAGCGCGAGCCGGAGTTATCGCGGGCAAGCCGGGTATCGGGCTGGACGCCTACGCCGGCGACAACTTTAAATTCTCCGCCGAAGCCTACGACCTTAACCATGGCAAAGTTCGTTTGAAGTCTCAATTCCGCGTCGCCGAATCAACCTACATTCTCGGCGAACTCCACAACGTCAACAAAAAGAAAGACCGAGCCTTTTATTTCGGGCTGAAGCAGGAGTTTTAATTAATTAGGAATGAGGAATTAGGAATTAGGAATGAAAAAATTTTTAGCATTAATCAGCGTGGCAATAATTTTTTTTGCGGGCTGTTCAAATGAGCCGACCGTCGAAGTCACCACGGAAAAAATTTTATCGGCGGACACGGCTTTGACTTTGACGCACGAAGGGAAAATTTCTTTGAGTAGCGAACAAAAAATTTTTTCGCCGGTGTCGGGTAGTGTCGTGGAAAGATATTTCGAGGACGGCGACGACGTGACGGAAAGGCAACCGCTTTTTAAAATCGGCAGCTTTGAAGAGGAAACCGAACTCCTGCAGACAAAGGCGGCACTCGCCGAAGCAATGACAAATTTGGCTAAGGAACTCGCGCAGAAAAAGCCCGTCGACGAACAGCAAGCCGAAATCGCCGAACTTCAAGAGCGCGTAAAAATTTTGGAGGAGAAATCGGCGGCGGGAATGATTTACGCGCCTGTGGCAGGGCAACTCGGCATAAACAACGCCCGACTAAGCACAGAGGTAGCGGCTAATGAAACTGTTCTCGCGACGCTCGGCAATAAAAATCCCGCTGTCGTCCGCTTTGAAATTTCGCCAGAGGAGAAAAAATTTTTGACGGAAAGCCCGCCGAAAGTTTCCTTGAAGTTTATCGACGGCATGGCTTACAATCGACCGGGCAGACTTAATTTCCCCGACGCAACGACAGCCGAGGCAATCTTCGACAACCCCGACGAACTTTTACTTTTGGGCAACACGGTTCAGATTGAGCTTGACGGCGTGAAAATTTCAAGTGTCCTGCTCGTGCCCGAAAGGGCTATTCAACAACGCGACGGAGAAAATTTTGTCTTCGTCGATTCAGATAAAAAGGCCGCGCTGAAAAAAGTTTCGCTCGGCGGCAGGTTGGGAAATAATTTTATCGTAAATGACGGCTTGAAGGCGGGCGATTCGGTTGTTGTCGAAGGCTTGACCAATCTGCGCGAGGGCACGCCGCTTAAAGAGAAAATAGGGAGAGATTGATATGAAAATTTGCAAGCGTATACGGAAAAATTTTCGCAGAAGGCTGGCGGCATTAATCGCGGCGGGCGTGATGACTTTTTCTTTTGGAGCGGCTGATGCCGCTGATGCTATTAATATCACGCTCGACGAGACAATCCAACGCGCCTATGAAAACAACCGCACGATTAAAGAGTCGGTTGCCGAACGCGAAGGAGCTTTCTGGGGCTTGAGTGAAGCGCGCCGCCAGACCAATCCGAAAGTCACGTGGGATATGAGCGGACAAAAATTCGGCGGAGATCAGTACAGAGATTATTATTATCATCGCGCCTTTACAAACAGCGGAACAATTTCCATGCCGATTTATCAAGGCGGGCGGCTTAGAGAAGGGCGCAAATCTGCACGCTACGCCTTAAGCTCGGCGGATTTGTCGCTGGAAAATACAATGCAGGAGGTTCGCTTGCAATCTACGGTTTATTACTTTGACGTTCTGCAGTATAGAAATTTAGTCGCGGTTTACGAGGAAGAAGTTTTGACATTGCAGGAGCATTTGCGCAACGTTAATGCTCAGTTCCGCGTCGGCACGGTTGCCAAAGTCGACGTGTTGGAGTCGCAGGTTGAACTTGCCAACGCCATGCAAAACCTCGTAAACATTCAGAACAGCTACGACGTTGCCGTTGCCAATTTGAATAATTTTATCGGCTTGCCCGCAGATACGGTCATTCGCCCGCAAGACACGCTCACTTACAAGAAATACTACTTGAATTTGGGTGACTGCACAGCTTACGCGCTAGAAAACCGCGCAGATGCCGCCATGGCTGATTACGCCGTCAAACGCGCCGAATCCGCAAAAAAATCTGCTAAGTCGGGCTGGTATCCGAACGTCAACGCTTCCATTTCAAAGGGGCACACCAACGAAAATCTCGTTAGCAAAAAAGTTACAGACCAATGGTCAATCGGTTTCAGCGCGTCGTGGGATATTTTTGACGGCGGAATAACGCGGGCGCAAGTCAATCAGGCGGACGCCGAACTTACCCGCGCACAGGAAGTCGTAGCTCAAACCCGCGAACAAATTCAGCTTGAAGTTCAATCAGCTTTCCTTGACTTGCACGCCGCCGAAAGGAATATCGGCACCACTCAAGCGGCGGTCGTCCTCGGCGAAGAGAACTACAAAATCGCGCAAGTTCGTTACGCGGCGGGCGTCGGCACAAACCTCGACGTCATGGACGCTTCCCGCAAATTGACGGAGGCGCGTTCAAATTATTTCACCGCGCTTTACAAATACAACACCGCTAAAGCCTCGCTCGATAGATATATGGGCGTGCCCGTTGAAATCGACGTTGTGCGCTATATCGAATCCGAACAAGAAGGCAAGACCGCCGCGCAGTCCCGCGAAGACGCCGCCTTGACAAGTGATGCCGCCGCTGTCCCCGAAGTCAAGGAAGTTGCGCCCGTCGTGATGATTGATTTTGAAAATGATACGCCGTTGCCCTCCGAAAGCCTTGAACAGGATATGACTAAGGACGGTGCTTTTAAATAAATTTTTTGAGAGGAGTTGCCTGCCGTGTGGAAAGTTTTAAAAATCCTGGGCGGCGCGTTTATTGCTCTTGCAGTATGCGGCGGGCTTTACATAAATTCACAGCGAGCGGCGATTATCGAAAAGGCTCTGACGGCGGCGGAAGAAACTGCCTCCAAAACTTTGGGCGTGCCCGTTAAAATCGGCAGCGTTGACTTCAACGATATAAATTTTTTCGACCGCAACAAACTCAGCGATATAACGGTTCACGACATTGAAATTTTCGACAAGAGCGACGAACTGCTTGCCCGCGTCGACACCGCGAACGTTAATTTTAATCTGTTTGCCTTGACGGACGACCCCGTTGCCGCGCTCGACGAAATTAAATTGGACGGCGCGACCGTCAATCTTAAACAGCGCGACGACGATTCTTGGAACGTCAACGACATTAAGTTGGAGAGCGAGGGCGAGTCAACTTTTGGCGCGAAAGTTTCTTTGACGCACGGAACTTTTAATGCCGGCTTCGACGGGAAAAATATTTCTGTGGAAGAAATTTCTGCCGAGGCCGATTGCGCGGACATGAACGCCATCCCCGCCACGCTAAGCGCGAAAACTTTGGGCGCGACCGTCAACGCTTCGGGAACTGTCAGCGTGGCTCAACAGGCTATCAACGCCGAAGTCGACGCGATTAATTTCGATAAAATTCTGCCCTACTTGCCCGCTGATAAAATCCCTGAAGGCGTGGAAATTCTCGGCGGCGCGGCAGAAAATTTTTCTATACACGTGCTCCACCGCGACGACGCCTTGACTTATCTAGGCTCCACGGAAATTAAAAATGCCGCCGTCAAAGTTGAGGAGACCAACGTTGAAAATATCAGCGGCAATTTGACTTTCAACGAACGCGAAATTTTTTTTGACATTTCAGCGGCGGCGAACGAACAAAACGCCACCGCGAGCGGCTCCGTGCGCCTAGACACCGACGAGCCTTTTTTTGATGTTTACGGCGAATCCGATAGCTTTGCGCCCGCCGCGATTATCAGCGACATAGGCATTGCGGGCGCGGCGAACATTCGGGCGCACCTCGTCGGCACCGCGAGCAATCCCCAAGTCGACGCCGATATTTATTCCGATTGGCTCGGCTATGAAAATCTTTCCGCGCAAAATATTTCCACAAAGCTCCGCTACGTCGGCGAAATGATTTATCTAACTGACACCAGCGCAAATGTTTTCGGCGGCAACGTCACCGGTTCGGCGGAGATTAAGACGGAGGATTTTTCTTTTAATGCGCACGTCAAAGCGGACGGTCTCGACGCGGCGACTTTATCAGAATTCAGCGGCGCCGACCAAATTGTCACGGGCAGACTTTTCGCGGACGTCGGTATTAACGGCAACAAATCGGAGCTTGAGCAAATTAAAGTTTACGGCAGTGCGAAGGCGTCGGGGCTTGACGTGGAAGGCTTTTACATCAACAACGCGGACGTCTCTTTTTATTTTGCCGATGACGATTTGACGATTGACTACCTCAGCGCGAACCTGCCCGGCAACGGCACGCTCGGTCTTGAGGGCACAATCAACGACATGATAAATCTTAATCTGAACTTTTACGGCGCGCACGTCGACATGTCTTTATTAAAAAATTTTAACGCCGCGTTAGACATGAGCGGGCTTACCGATTTCAAGGGAACTGTTAGCGGCGAAGCCAGCAATCCCAACGTGAATTTGCAACTTTCCGCTGTCGACCGCTCCGAGGATAATCCGCGTTTCGTCGGGAAATTTTTTAAGCAGCCCTTCGATTCGATTCAGCTGGCGGCTTCGGGCAGTCTCGACGGCGTCAACATAGACAAATTTAATCTGGAAAAGGACGGCAAAATAAAATGGACGGTTATCGAAGGTAGCGTCGGCTTGACGGGCGAAAGAAAAATTAATCTGCAACTCGACACCACCGCTGTCCGCGCAGAAGATATTGCCGCGCTCGTCGCCCCTGACCAGCCGATAACCGGCAACGTCTTCAACACCGTCAAAATCACCGGCACAATCGACAACCCGCAAGTCGCCGGCAATATCAAATTCAATCGCGGCTCCTATCGCGGCGTGCTGTTGAGCGGCATGACTGGCGATTATTTTTTGGAGGGCGACATCCTCCGCCTGCAGAACTTTGAAATTACTTCGCCGATGGTCGACATGATTTTGAACGGCACGATTAATAAAAATACGCAGGTCATGGATTTTGTCGTTGAAGGCAAGGATATTAATCTGGAACGCTTCAAGGGCAAGCTCCCCGAAAATTATATCGCCGAAGGGCACAAGACTTTTGAAGGAATTATAAAGGGCACGCCCGAAGTCCCGATTTTCGACGGCGAACTTAAAGCGGACAAAATTACTTTGAACGGCGTCGAACTCACCGACATTTACGGGCATATTCTTTCCAACGGCGCGAACGTTTACTTAGACGAATTTCATTTAAGTGACGGCGCGGCGCGTTGTCAAATGCAACTTTCCATGAACTTGGACAGCGAGAACATCAGCGGCGAACTCGACGTGACCGACGCAAATATCGCCAACATGTTTATAATCGCCGGACAGGATAACACGCTCCTCGACGGCACCTTGAACAGCAAAATTTTGGTGAGCGGCACGTTTAAAAAACCGCAAGGCTCCGTTACGGGCGATATCCCGAAAGGCACGCTGGCTGGCTACGACATTCACGACATCGCAATCGACTTGCGGCTCCTGAACAATATCATTTACGTCAACAGGCTCGAAGGCAGGCAGGGCGACAAGGGCACGTTTAACTTGCTCGGCTCGGCGAATTTGAGCGGACCGCTTGATTTGACTTTGGTTGCCAAGGAAATTGCGCTGGGCATGTTCAGCAAGGCGGCGGGCTACGATTGGGAAATGGTCGGCACGTCAAACATGGTCGCCAAAGTTAGCGGCACCGTCGATAATCCTTTCGGCGAGCTGCTGTGGACGGCGACGGGCGGCATTAAAGGTTCGACGTTCGACCTCCTGCGCGGGCATTTCCTGTTAAAAGATTGGCGCGTCAACGTGGAAGAATTGATTGTTCAGCGCGAATTGGGCGGGAAAACATACGGCGTGACGGTTGAAGGTTTCGTTCCGCTGAAGGCTCTGACTGCCCGCAGTAAAGAAAATCTCCCCGACGACGAACAGCTTAACTTAACCGTGTCACTCGACAACGCGGATTTGAGTTTGTTGCCCGTCTTCAGCAAGCAAATCGCGTGGGGCATCGGCGATTTAGGCGGTGCAGTTAAAATCACGGGCACCGCCGCCAATCCGCAAATCAACGGCGCAATTTCCCTAAACGACGGCTCGATTAAAGTTAAGGACATGGAAAGCTTGATTGAGCACATAAATATTTCCATGCTGTTTAAGGGAGAGCGTTTCGACGTGGAAAATTTTTCGGGGAATATCGGCGCGGGCACTTTCGCGTTGACGGGCGGCTTCAGTTTCCCACATCTTGAGATTAAAGATTACAACTTTGACTTCGCGGCGGACAACTTGGACATAAAGAGCGACCTTTACAAGGGACTCCTCAACGCGAACTTTAACTTCAGCGAGGGCACCCTTTTCCATTACACGTTGCCGAAGTTATCGGGACAAATTAATTTGGAAAAATGCCGCATAGGTATTCCCACCATTCCCGACGACGATTCACCGCTACCGGATATTATTCTGGACGTTTCTATAAATCTCGGCGACAAAGTTCGTCTGTACAGTCCACGGCTCTGCGACATGTATTTGACGGGCAACGCGAACTTCAAAGGCACGCTCAATTATCCCAAAACTGCGGGAATAATCACAGTTAAGCGCGGCGGTACCTTGACTTATTTGGAATCAGTGTTTAATATTCGTGAAGGCGAAGCGCACTTCAATCAAATCGGAACTTTTATGCCGACGGTACATTTTGCCGCCGATACGCGAATTGTTTCCACAAAAATTTTCTTAAGCGTGGACGGTGCGCCGAATAAAATGAATTTCAGCTTGACTTCAAGCCCCGAAATGACGCAGGAGGAAATTATCATGTTGCTCACCCTGCGCGAATCTTATCAAAAGGGCGGCGACGTGAACTTTACTTCAGCGGACGCGCTTGCTATCGGCTTGCAAATGACGGTTCTTTCCGGAATTGAAGAAGCTTTGAAACGCACGCTCGGCATCGACCAATTCACGGTTTCGAGAGGTTCCGGCTCCATGTTCGAGCAACACAATCCGGGCGACCAAAACGCCAATGCTAGAGATAAGGATTACAACTTCACCGTCGGAAAATATATCGGCGATAAGTTCATGGTTCGCTACACGCACGGCTTCGGCAGCCACAAAGTTAATCGCTTCGGCATTCAATACGACTTCAACGACAATATAGGTCTTACAATCGACCGCGAAGGTAAGGATTATATTTTCGGCATAGAAGCACGATTTAAGTTCTGAAGTAGAAGGAGGATTTACTTTTGAAAGCTAAAAAATTTTTGCGGAGGAGACGAGCGTCGTTAATCGCGGCAATGGCGTTGCCGTTTATGTTCGGATTCGCGACAAGTGAGGCGGCTCCCGCGCAGTCTTCTGTTGTCAATCAACCATTTGAAGATAAAAAGGAAGTGGAAGTCGTTGACCCCGAACAGTCTAAGCTTAAAGCTCAACCCGTCGAAACGCCCACTCAACCTGCCGAGACTCCCACTCAACCTGTCGAGGCACCGACTCAACCTGTCGAGACGCCGACGGAAGCTAAGCCGACGGAACAGCCTGCGGACAAACCCGTTGACACTTCAAACGTTGACACGACTGCGCCCAATGCTCCGACTGTGGAAAAAAGCGAGCCTGTCCCCGAACCTTATCGTT
This sequence comes from Selenomonadaceae bacterium, assembly GCA_017529935.1. GTDB lineage: Bacteria > Bacillota > Negativicutes > Selenomonadales > Selenomonadaceae > Quinella. The sequence goes on along the minus strand of JAFXNB010000063.1, from coordinate 8,327 downwards.
CGCAAGTCGACACGGTTATCCTTGACTACATGAAACAATTCGAGGGCAAGACGATTGTCGATATTGAATTCGAGGGCGCGAGCGAAGCGACATTGCCCACCGTCAAAGTTGCCGTGACAGAACACGTCGGCGACACCTTCAGCGCGGCGGCGGCTCTTCGCGATAGAAACGCTCTTGTCAACACGGGCTATTTTTACGAGGCTTATCAAACTTTCGAGGAAATCCCCGAAGGCATCGTTATAACTTTCCACGTGCTGGAAAATCCGATTCTAAAAGATATTGTCTACACCGGCAACACGCTCTACACCAAGGAAGAACTTGACCATATCGTCACGCTAAAGAAGGGCGAAATTCTCAACAGCAACACCCTGCACGACAATATTTCGGCGATTCAGGAGGATTATCGCAACGAGGGCTTTATCCTCATGAAAGTGACCGACATGAACATTGACAAGGAAGGCGTCCTCACGCTTAGAATCAACGAGGGCATTTTGGAAGGTTACGCCGTCAAGGGCAACAAGAAGACTAAGGACAAAGTTATCCTGCGCGAAATGCGCCAAGAAGTCGGCACGCCGTTTAATGCAAAGTTGGCGCGGCGCAGTATGCAACGTGTCTACAACCTGGGCTTTTTCGAGGACGTCAACTTAAAGATGAATCCCGGCGTCGAACCAAATGCGGTTATCATGGAGGTCAACGTCAAGGAAAAACGCACGGGCACTTTCGGCATAGGCGCGGGCTATTCCACTTCCGACGGTATAATCGGTATGGTCAGCGTCACCGACACGAACTTTCGCGGCGTCGGCGATACGATTTCCGTCATGTACGAAAGGAGCGGCAACGAGAACGACGCCCACGGCTACAGTTTTACTTACCGCCACCCGTGGATGGATCGCCACGAAACCGCGATTAGATTACAAATTTACAATCGCACCTACGCTTACAACGATTACGACACGCGCGGGCATTTCAAGGAAGAATACATGCGCAAATATGTCGGCGGCGAAATTACGATCAGCCGCCCCGTCAGCGAGTATTCGACGAACTTTATCACCTTCCGCAACCGCAAAGATAGATATGTTCGCCACGTTTCAAGCGGCAACATGGGCGACCGCAGCACAGAAGCCTTTAGCGATTGGCGGAAGAAAAATTTCGGCTTGACGCGCTCCATTACTCTCGAACACGTCACCGATACACGCGACAACATTTACGAACCGACGACAGGCAACAAAGTTAATCTCGCGCTGGAAGTCGGAAATTTTGGCGGCGATTTCAATTTCCAAAAAGTGTCGATTGAACATCAGCACTATCGCGTTGCGGGCGACCACAATCAAGTTTGGGCATTTCGCGGCATGTATGGCTACGGGCGCGGCGACTTGACGGAATTTAACCAGTTCAGGCTCGGCGGACAAGGCTCCCTGCGCGGCTACCGCGACGACCAATTCCGCGGCAACAGATTGATTCTCGGCTCGATTGAATATCGTTTCCCTCTATATAAAAAAGTTCAAGGTGCACTCTTCACGGACTTTGGCGGCGTGTGGGATACGGGCTTGCGTCCGCGCAACTTAAAAGGCAGCTACGGTATCGGCGTCGCGATGAATACGCCAATGGGACCAATGCGTCTGGACTATGGGCGCGGCTCTCAAGGCGGCAGATTCCACTTCACGGTTGGCACTTCTTTTTAAACAAAAAAAGCTCGTCACAATCGGCGAGCATTTTTTGTTTACGCGGCTGATTATGTATTCATTGGCGAAAATTTGACAGGCTATGCAGAATTAAATATAATTCATGCCATGAAAAGTTTTATCGTTTAGATTTATGCAGGAGGGATTTTTTTTCATGGATCTATCGCAACTCTTGACCGATGTGAACGATTTTGTTTGGGGTCCGATAATGCTGGCGTTCCTAGTCGGCACGGGCATTTTCTTAACAATCCGCCTGAAATTTTTGCCGTGGATCAATCTGATTTACGCGATTAAGATGATAATGCTCCACAAGGCGGACAACAAAGGCGACCTGTCGCCGTTCCAATCGCTCATGACGGCACTTAGCGCGACTGTCGGCACAGGTAATATTGTTGGCGTGTCAACGGCAATGGTGCTCGGCGGACCGGGCGCGATTGTTTGGATGTGGATAAGCGCGGCGTTCGGGCTGTCGACGAAATATGCTGAATCGGTTCTGGCAGTCAAATATCGTGAAACAAACCCCGTCGGCGAAATGGCTGGCGGTCCGATGTACGCCATGAAAAACGGTATCGGCGGCAGCTTCGGTAAAATTATGGCGACGCTTTTTGCGCTGTTCGCGGTGTGCGCCTCGTTCGGTATCGGCAACATGACGCAGGCCAATTCTATCAGTTCCGCGTTTAGTTCCCTTGGCATATCTACTGAAGTCACAGGGATTATCCTTGTCGTGTGCTCGCTGGCGGTTCTGATTCGCGGCGTCCATTCTATCGGCAAAGTTTCAAGTTTCATCGTACCGAGCATGGCGTTCTTCTATATCCTGTTCACGCTGATAATTGTCATAAAAAATTTTGGCAATGTACCGAGCGGCTTAGCAACAATGTTCCAAATGGCGTTTGCCCCTGAGGCAGTCGCGGGCGGCGTCGGCGGTTCAATCGTCGCTAGCATGTTGACGGCAATGCGTTGGGGCGTGGCGCGCGGCGTCTTCTCGAATGAGGCAGGCTTAGGTTCGGCACCAATCGCGGCGGCGGCGGCAAGAACTGACCATGCGTCCCGTCAAGGCTACGTCAACATGACGGGCACTTTCTTCGACACGATGATTATCTGCTTTTTGACGGGCTTGGTTATCGCAAGTTCGGGCGTGCTCGGCACCGTCGACCCTGAAACCGGCAAATTAATTTCGGGCGCACCGCTGACGATTCTGGCGTTCAGCACGGTTTACGGCGAAGGCGCGAAATATATCGTCTCGATTGCCCTTGCGCTTTTTGCTTACTCTACGATTCTCGGCTGGGAATATTACGGCGAAAAGTCGCTTGAGTATCTCGTCAAAGCTCGCCCCGTGATTATCGGCTATCGCATAGTTTTCAGCTTGATAACTTTTATCGGCGCGACGCAAACGCTCGACGTTGTTTGGAATTTCTCCGACACGATGAACGGCTTGATGGCGATTCCGAACTTGCTTTGCCTACTGATTCTCAGCAAAGACGTTGCCAATGAATGTTTCGATTACCAAAAGAATTTTATCGCGCAAGGAAAATAATTACTCGTCAAGAATTAGGGGTTAGGAGCTTTTCGTTCCTAATCCCTAAAATTTTTTGGAGGAAAAGACGTTGGCTAAACATAAAAAGAAATTCGGCAAGATAAAAATTTCCGCGTGCTACATTGTCAAGAACGCCGCGAACGATTTGCGCCGCTCGCTGGAAAGTTTGGTTAAGTGCGTCGACGAAATTATTGTTGTCGATACCGGCTCGACGGATTCGACTGTTGCGGTTGCGGAAGAATTCGGCGCGAAAATTTTTCACGAGCCGTGGCAAGATGATTTCTCCGCGCCGCGCAATGTTGCGCTCCGTGAGGCGACGGGCGATTGGATTGTCTTTATCGACTCCGACGAATATTTTATAAAAAACACCGCCAAAAATCTCCGCGCCGCCATAAAGCAGGCAAGGAACAAAAATATTCCGGGGCTTCTCGTCAAGTGGGTGAACGTCGACGCGGACAACGGCAACAAAATTATCAACGCGACTTACGTGCTGAGGATTTTCGAGAAGGCGGCGGGCGTTCATTACGTCGGCAAAATTCATGAAGACGTTTATTCGGGCGACGAACCTTTGAACCGCGCAATGATTTCCGCCGATTTGCTGACGCTTTATCATACGGGCTACTCGGCGACGATTTCGCGCGCTAAGGCGGAACGGAATTTGAAACTTCTGCTGGAGGAGCTGAACACTTCCGACAAGCCCGAAAGAATTTACGCCTATTTGGTTGACGCTTACTACGCCGTGGAGGACTGGACGAACGCTGAAAAATTTGCGCGGCTTGACTTGGAAGCGCGGAAAAATCCGTCGAACCGCCCGATAAGTATTTTGCTTGAGATTTTGGAAAAAGATTCGTCGCGTTCCGAGGAATGTTTTGAGTTTGCAAAGCTGGCAGTCGAGCGTTATCCGAAGGTGCCTGAATTTTCCGCAGTGCTGGCTGATTGTTTGGCGCGGCAGGGCGATTATCGCGGGGCAGTGGCGGAAATGCAGCGGGCGATTGACAAATTCAAAAACTACGGCGAACAATTCGAATCGACAAATTTTGACGAATATAGATTACGCGCCGCGCAGTCTCTGATTGACGAATGGCGCGAGAAAATTATTTTCACGCCCGAAGAAAAACGCCTTGAAGTTTCACGGCTGACACAGGAGCTGGTTTATTGCGTGGAAGTTTTGAACGACACGAACGCGGCGATACGCATTGCAGGAAAAATTTTCGCGCTTAAACCGGACGAGCCTGAACCCGTGGAAAGAGTCGCCTCCATTTACACGCAATGCAAACTTGTGGCGGCTTTCGAGGTCTTGGATTATCTGAAAAAAAATTTCCCGCCGACGCGATACCGTTCCTTGCTCCAATCTCAAGGTTACATGCTCAAGAAAAATTACTTGGAAGCCATAAAAATTGCGAAACCTGCGCTTGACGCTGACGACGGCAATTTTATGACGACGATGATGCTTTGCAACACCTTGGGGCAAGCTCATTGGCGTATCGGCGATATTGATAACGCGCTCAAATACTATGCGAGAAACGCCAAAAGAAATCTTGCGCCGGTGAAAAATACTCTGAGCTTTCCGCAGGCAGAAAAAATGCGGCGCGAAGATTACGATAATATGCTCTTCAACATGCATAACCGCAACTTCAGCCGCGAAAAAATTTTTGAGGAGACGCTCGGCTTTAACAAACTTCTCGCGCACATTCCCCGCTTCAAGCACAACCGCAAGAAACACGCCGCGCACAAAAAAATTCGTATCGGCTACATTTCGCCGGACATTCATTTTCACGTCGTCGCCTTCTTCGTATACAATCTTTTTGCAATTATGACAAGACCCGCTTTGAAGTTTTTATCTACGCCAACAACGAGGAGGACAACATCTCCGAAAAATTCCGCGCAAACGTCGACACCTTCCGAAATATTTTTAACAAGCCCGCTAACGAAGTCGCCGCGCAGATTATGGAGGATGAAATTGATATTCTGGTTGAATTGGCGGGGCACACGGCGGATAATTCTCTGCCCGTCATGGCGTATAAACCTGCGCCAATTCAAATGTCGGGCATTGGCTACATTGATTCGACGGGGCTTGACACGATTGATTATTTTTTTGCCGATAAATACACCGACCCCGAAGGCTTGAACGAAAAATTTTTCACGGAGAAAATTCTGCGCCTACAGCACAGCCATTTTTGCTACGTGTGGCACGATTTTCAACACCCTGTCGCGCCCGCCCCGTGCACCAAAGCCGGCTACGTGACGTTCGTGAGTTTCAACAATCTAAACAAAGTGACCGATGAAATGTTGAAGCTCTGGGCGCGAATTTTGGACAGCGTGCCGAATTCCAAACTTTATCTTAAGCACTACGCTCTTTTTGAGGGCAGAGGGCTTGAGTTCGTCAAGAAGCGGCTTAGGGCGGTTGGCATTGACCTTGAGCGCGTGCGCCTTGAAGTCAACGAAAACGAGTACACGAAAAAATATGAGGAGACGGACATCGCGCTGGACACTTTCCCCTACCCCGGCGGCGGCACCACTTGCGACGCGCTGTATATGGGCGTCCCCGTGATAACTTTGGTCGGCGAGCGGCACAATTCGCGCTTCGGCTATTCGTTGCTTATGAATATCGGCTTGCCGGAGCTGTGCGCCTTCAGCGAGGAAGAATACGTTCAAAAGGCGATTGAGCTTGGCAACGATTGGGACAGAATCCGCGACTATCATTTGACGATTCGGCGCAAGATGGAGCAATCGCCCGTCATGAACGATACAATTTACATGGGCGAAGTTGAGCAAGCCTACGAAAAAATTTTCACGGCGTGGGTTAATGGCAAGACGTTGCCCGATTTCCCGCAAGATCCGGAGCCAATCACGGAGGAGCTTTCCGATAAATATCGCAGGCGGGCGAACGAATATATTGCGCTGGAAAATGAAATCGGCGAGAGTAAATTTGAAAGCCGCTTTGACTTCAAGCGCACGCTTTACTATGCTGAACTTGCCGCGCAGTGCGAATCCAAACGCGACGCTAAATTGATGTTGATGATAGCTGACCGCCGCTACATGTTAAACGACAATATCGGCGCGTATGAGGCGATGCGCCAGACCATGGATTACATTTACGCCGAGAAAAAATATCCGCAAGATTTTGTTGCGGAGTGTCATAAAAAAATGGCGAAGTACGCGCACGACAACCGCAAGCACGTTGAGGGAATCGAAAATGACCGGCGGGCTTTTGAGCTTATCGAGGGGGAAGACAGGCGGCTTGAGGTTTACGACGCGATACTTTTGGGCTTGCATTTCCTTGACGTTTCAAACGCGGAGATGGCGGCGTTCCATTTCGATTACCAAAAATTTTTCGAGGACGTTGCGCCGTTCACGACTTATCACGAGCGGCACGGGAGAATAAAAATTGGCTACATTTCCGGCGACTTCAGGCGGCATGCGGCGTTCGCTGTCACGTTCGGTTTTATCTCTTGCCACGACAGGAGCAAGTTTGAAATTTTTTGCTACAGCAGAAATAAAAAGGACGACGAATTCACCGAACTTTACAGGAAAGCCGCCGAACATTTTATCAACGTGCAAGAACTTTCCGCCGCCGAAATCGCAAAAAAAATTCACGACGACGAGATTGACATTGCCTTTGATTTGGCGGGGCACACGGGCTGTAACGGCTTGCCCGCGCTGGCTTATCGTCCCGCGCCCGTACAAATCAGCGGGCTGGGCTACATGTCGACGACGGGCTTAAAGGCGATTGATTATTTCATAACCGACGCGGTGCTTGACCCGCCCGGCGAACACGACGAATATTTTTCCGAGAAACTCCTTTACATGCCCGCGCAGTTCAGCTACGCCCGCCGCGAAAATGTTTTGACGCCCGACGGCGCGGCGTGCATGAAAAACGGCTACGTGACTTTCGGGACGATTTGCCGCTACTCGAAGATGACCGACGAAATGCTCACGATTTGGACGGAGATTTTAAATCGCGTGCCGACTGCCAAGCTCTTAATGCGTGCGCAGGAATTCATCAGCAACAAAACTGTCGACGAACTTTATAACAAGCTTAAGGCTCTCGATTGCGACATGGACAGAGTTATCTTCCGCCCCGCCGTTCCAGATTATTTCGACGCGATAAGCGAGCTGGACATTCTCCTTGACAGCTATCCTTACGTGGGCGGCGCGACGACTTTGGACGCGCTTTATATGGGCGTGCCCGTGATAAATTTCTACGGCGAACGCCACAGCACGCGCTTTGGCAAAAGTATTTTAAACAGCGTCGGGCTGAACGAGCTGGCAGTCAACGACGTGGAAGATTACATAAATAACGCGGTCGGTTTGGCGAACGATTTTGAGACGCTTGACCTTCTGCATAAAAATCTGCGCGGCATGTTCACAAATTCGGCGGCACTAGACCCGCTGAAATATTGCCGCTTGCTGGAGAAAAAGTTCGCGGAAATTTTGGAGGCTTGACAGTTCAAACGCTGCGCGGCATGTTCACAAATTCGGCGGCACTAGACCCGCTGAAATATTGCCGCTTGCTGGAGAAAAAGTTCGCGGAAATTTTGGAGGCTTGACAGTTCAAACTCTGCGCGGCATGTTCATAAATTCGGCGGCACTCGACCCGATGAAATATTGCCGCTTGCTGGAGAAAAAGTTCGCGGAAATTTTGGAGGCTTGACAGTTCAAAATTTGCTTTACAATTCTTAGAAAATTTTTTAAAATAACGCTGTGGATTTTAACCTTAGAAACTTGAGCGGGAGGGGACAATTTATGTTAAATGCGATAGCGGTAATGACTTCCGGCGGCGACAGCCCCGGCATGAACGCGGCGGCTCGTGCGGTCGTCAGAACTGCGCTTTATGAAGGCGTAAAAGTTTTTGGAATTCAAAACGGCTACAAAGGCATGCTCAACGACGAGATAATCGAACTTCAGCGCAAGAGCGTTAGCGATTTGATTCAGCGCGGCGGCACTTTTCTTGGCACGGCTCGTTGCAAGGAGTTCAAGACGGAGGAAGGTCGTCGCAAGGGCTTGGATAATCTCCAGAAACACGGCATTGAAGGGCTTGTAATTATCGGCGGCGACGGCTCCTTGACGGGCGGCTCGTTGTTGTCGAAGATGGGCGGCATTCCGATTGT
>JAFXNB010000062.1 GCA_017529935.1 Selenomonadaceae bacterium | reverse complement strand
TTGGGCTTGTACTGGGCGATAATGGCTTGAGCAATTCTCCTGGCGGGTGTGTCTCGTTTCTTTCTTTTCAGCTCTTTTTCTCTCCTATATCAAAAAAATGGATTGTGCTCTCTTACTTACACAATCCATTTTACACTACCACGCTCGAATTCGATCCGGCTTGCTTTTATGCTCGCTACACCATAAATTTTTTTCAAATGCGCGGTGAAATCCTTATAATCGCGTGTCGGCACGTACTTTTCGTCTCATTATCGCGCTTTATCGGCACTATCTTTATTACAGGACACTTTGAATGTTTCTGAACCTGAAAAATTTACCCTATCGTGTGAAGGCAATATCCCTTGTTCCTTATAAAATTTAATTGTATCAAGTTCTCGTATGAATTCAATTTCCGTCGTATGTTGCTGATATGCATTGGCAAAGCATTGCTCGTTAAATGTAGCTCGTTATTTTTCCAGATACTGCGATAAATTTCTTCCATGCTTATCGGTTTATTCAAATTATCTGCCAGAACCAGAAAAATTTCGCTTTTAACTTGCGTCAGTTCAATTAAATCATCGTTGATTTTTATTTGGCGGCGCATGGGATAAACTACAATTTCCTTGCTGATATGTATTCCGAAATTTTCACGCACTGAAACCGTTGCTGAAGATTCAATATCGTTTTCTTCATTTCTCGACGAAATATTTTCTACCTGATTGAGATTCAAGACAAAACAATTAACAATCGTGCGCCCGTTCAAAGTAAAAAAATTGCCCCACTCCAAAACCGAAATTTCTTCAGACAGCTTCGGCGATTGAAGACGATATTTAACGCAATATGAACTCTGATATTGATATTTTTCGTCGAAATTAAATCGGTCTACATTATTTTTGTATTCGTTCCGCAAATATTCGACGTATTTGCGCTGGTCGGCGACGTGCACATTAACCAGCATGGAATTATTTTCTTCTGTGACGAACTCGCTGATTTTCTCATAGCCCAATAAATTCATGAATTCCCGATTAACGAAGCGATAAGGAAAATTTTCCGAGTAGTAAAAACTTTTTTCCGCGACGGCATTTGAATTCATGAAATCAATCAATTCTTCTTTATACGATTGAATTTCGCCGGGCAATTTCGGTTCGGGAGCGTTTGCATTGAAAAACACCGACCGAATCTTTTTTTTTGTGTTGATTGGCAGTGCAACGTGATAATGCGGACAAATTACCTCGTTACCAAACTGATTGAAGTAAAAGAAAAAATGCAGTTCAAAGATTTTCTGCGTGCGAGTGTCGATTAACTTAATTTTGGCAATGACAAAGCAACTGTCCTGCGATTGTCCGCCGATTGTATAATTTTCGTCGATAAGCTTATAGGAGGTCAAATATTCCAAACCGCTCTCAAGGAACACAACGAAATTTTTTATGTCGTCGAAGGCAAGCCCGCTGTCGTAGCTGATGAAAGTAAAAGTTTGGGGATTCAAGTATTTCAAAACGCCGTCAATATTTTTGTCGACGTAATAAGCTTTAATCATCTCGCAAGCCGCATTCAACGAGCATTCCAAATAATATTTCTGCATATCAATCAACAACTCCAACAAAAATTTTTAGGCATTATAAAACAAATCCGCGCCGATTGGTAACGATAAATAAAAATTTATCCTTGCCGCAAAGAAAATCTGTTAAAGTCTTAGCGACAAAAAAGCCCGCCAAAATTTTTTGACGAGCTTGTAGCTTGAAAAGTTAATCAGCCGTGACCAGTTTGTCCGCCACTGTGATCCTTAAAGGGATTTGGTTTGTCTTCCTTAGCGGGATTACTACCGCCGACGACGCTGTCGAGTTCCTTATCGGAAATAATTTCCTCGGCAAGTTTTTTATCGTCGCGAGTTTGTTTGTCGTCCATGTGGACTGCTCCTTTAAAGATTAATCAGCCGTGACCAGTTTGTCCGCCACTGTGATCCTTAAAGGGATTTGGTTTGTCTTCCTTAGCGGGATTACTACCGCCGACGACGCTGTCGAGTTCCTTATCGGAGAGAATTTCCTCGGCAGGATTTTTATCGTCGCGAGTTTGTTTGTCGTTCACGTGGAATAGCTCCTTTCAAAGTTCAATCAGCCGGGACCCAATTGTCCGCCGTATACTGTGTCATTAGTTTGACTCGGCGAAATAAATTTGGGCGAGTACCCCGGACCCGTTTGTCCATGGATACCGTCGGGCAAGAAACTCGGATTCATTTGCCCACCCCAGCTACCGCCGGCGACACTGTCGAGTTCCTCATCTTTGAGAATTTCTTCAGCAAGTTTTTTATCTTCGCGATTTTGTTTGTCGTTCATGTAGAATGCTCCTTTCAGAATCATTTGTTTTTGCACATTATACGCCATAACGAGCGAAATGTTACACGCTCCAATTAAAAATTTTTTTATCGTTAGAAGGTAGGCAAGTTCAGTGATACAGATATTGAAAGCCAAGAAAGATTTTCTGATCAAACTTTTTAAAACGAAGAGTTTGCGGCGCAATGTATTATTTTTGTCGCTGTCCGGCGTTCTTCTGACTTTTTTGATTATGATAGTGACTGCGCCGATGTTTTTATATTTTATCCAAAGCGTAATAACCGAGCGCGGCAATCAATGGAGCGAACACGTCGCCGATTTGACGGAAAAACTTTATCACGGGCAAACGAGAATGCATCTTCGCGAAAAAGTAGCGATTCATTCCGACCTTATCAATAAAAATTTGGTAGATATAGCCGAAGACGCCAAAAATATATCAGCCGGCATGGAAGAAATTTTGAAAAATAAAGCCCAGTATCTTCCGCGCTATCTTCCCGACCCCAGACAAGAGCAAGTTCCTTTGGGCAAAGCTTACGTACTTTTCAACAAAAGGACCTTGGGGAAATTGCCGCTCGACGTTATGGAAGAGCTTTATCAAGTTTCCAACGTGGAAGATTTTATGGTTGCAGTGACTGCGGAAGAGTATTTCGATAAATTTTCTGATGTCACGGTGGTTTCGGCGAAAGATTACGTCATAAGCATGGATTACGAGCCGAACGCGACCTTTGTCACAATGACGGAAGAATATATGGACAATCTCGACTATCAAATGCAATCGAGTTGGTATAAAGCGGTAAGAGAGACGGGAAAAATTTTCTTTACGACGCCGCACTATAACGAGGGAAATTATTTCCTGCACTGCGGCGCGCCTTATTACGATGCGGACGGAAATTTTGCAGGCGGCATAGGAATCGGCACGGAAGTCAATTATCTGTACAATGCCGTCGTAGATTTTGACACGGACGACCCGACGATTGGAATCATAGTTAATCAAGACGGAAAAATTATCATGTCGTCGGAAAAGGAAGGGCTTTTCAGCGTCGGCGATAAGGATATGCGCCTTAACGAAGACGAAAATTTATCTGCGGTCTTCAAAAAAATGACGGCAATGGATCATGACGTTGTAAGCTTGACTTTTTCCGACACGAAATATTACGTAGCTTTTGCGCCGATTAAAGTTGCGAATTGGAGTTTCGGCACGATAATTGAAAACAAAACAGCCAACGCCGCCTCTAACCTAGCTAAAGAAAGAATTCTCGAACAGATGGACGACTTTAAAAATAGCATTGGGCGATTCTTTTTCATTCTAATGATTTTCTCTTCGACTATGATTGTCGTCATGCTGGCGTTTTTATTGTGGTTGGGCATTCGCGAATCAGATAAATTTTTAAAGCCGATTCAAAATTTGATAGGCGGCGTGCAGGAAATTTCAAAGGGCAACTTCGACCGTCGCTTGGAAGTGACGACCGAAGACGAGATTGGAACTTTGGCAAATGCCGTGAACACAATGGCGGGCGAGCTGAAAACGTACATGACGGATTTGACGAAAGTCACGGCTGAAAAGGAACGCATCTCAACCGAGCTGAACGTCGCGACGAATATTCAGCTTAGCGCGTTGCCGCATGATTTTTTGACGGAGCGTTCAGAATTTGAAATATTTGCGACGATGAAGGCGGCCAAAGCTGTTGGCGGCGATTTTTATGACTTCTATCTCGTGGACGAAAAACATTTGATAATGACGATAGCGGACGTGTCCGGCAAAGGCGTCCCTGCCGCGCTGTTCATGATGAAGGGCAAGACTATCCTAAAAAATTTGGCAACGATGATGAAAAGTCCCGACGACCTCGCCTCCGTGATGACTTTAGCCAATCAGCAACTTTGTCAAGACAACGATGAAATGATGTTTATAACGGTGTTCCTCGCCATGCTTGACTTGGAGACGGGCAAATTGATTTACGTCAACGGCGGGCACAATCCGCCCATGCTTTATCGCGATTCAGAGAAAAAATTTCATTACATGGACGTGGAGCAAAATTGCGTTTTGGGTTTAATGGACGAAATGGATTTTGTTCAGCAGGAAACGCAAATGAAGCGCGGCGACATTATTTACTTGTACACGGACGGCGTAACGGAGGCGATGAACTCGGCTAAGGAGCAATACAGCGAGGCGCGTTTGGAAAATTGCTTGAACGCTATCGATCATCAAAGCAATCTCTCAACTTTGCTTGAGGGCGTGAGCAAATCTGTAGCCGAACACGTTCAAGACGCCGAGCAGTCGGACGATATTACAATGCTGGCTGTGCGTTTCATGGGATAAAGAAATCTTTATCATGCACGAATGAACTTTGTGCTATGATAAAAAAATTTTTTGAAGCAAAGGAGGCAACAATATGGGATTTGAATTTTCGGATACAGTGGGCGGCATATGCCAATCCTACGACGCCGAGACAAAGACGGGCATTATCCGCACATTCGCGGGCGATTATGTTCAATTCAAACTTTCCGATAACGTTTATGCGCGGCTCTTGAGAAATTTGGACGAGCCGTATCGCGACTGTACGGGTCAAATTGCAAAGCTCATGCAAAACGGGCAACTGGTTTTCGTCTACGGAATTTATTATCCCGACGAGAGCGGCACGAAATTTGAGGCGTCGTATATCGATTTCCCCGGACGCAAGCCCAATGAAATGCGTTTCGAGGAGGCGGACTGGTGGGTCAATCAGGCGCGGAGCATTGCCGATTTTTATATCAAGGCCGAATTTCCGAACGGCGAAATTGATTACCGGCAATATCGCACGCGCTTGACGCTCGACGGCGTTCGCAAGCCCGATTTCCGTCAAGAGACCGACACGATTAGCCGCATGATTTACGGCATGGCAAGTGCTTACATGCTCACGGGCGAGGACAGATTTTTGGAAGTTGCCGAGAAGGGCACGAAGTATTTGCGCGACCACATGAGATTTTACGACATCGACGAGAATGTTGTTTATTGGTATCACGGAATCGACGTGCAGGGCGACAAGGAGCACAAATTGTTCACCTCGGAATTTGATGACGATATCGAAGCAATCCCGATGTACGAGCAAATTTACGCGCTTGCAGGTCCCACGCAGACTTATCGCTTGAACGGCGACCCCGCCATAATGAAAGATATCCGCATGACGATTAGCCTGTTCGACAAATTTTTTATCGACAGGGAAAAGGGCGGCTACTATTCGCATATCGACCCCGTGACGTTCGACCCGAAAAGCGATTCACTCGGACGCAACGTCGGCAGAAAAAATTGGAATTCGGTCGGCGACCACGCGCCCGCTTATCTGATAAATTTGTACCTGGCGACGATGGACGACAAGTACAAAGATTTTCTCGAATACACAGCCGATTGCATAGAAGAACACTTTAAAGATTATGACAACAGCCCGTTCGTTCAAGAAAAATTTTATGACGATTGGAGCCACGACACGACTTGGGGTTGGCAACAAAATCGCGGCGTCGTCGGTCACAATCTCAAAATCGCGTGGAACTTGATGCGAATCAACAGCGCGATAGCTAAAGATAAATACGTTCAGTTCGCGGAGAAAATCGCGGCGATTATGCCGAAAGTCGGAATGGACACGCGGCGCGGCGGCTGGTATGACGTTATGGAGCGCAAACTCCGCGAGGGCGAAAGTTGCTATCGTTTTGCTTGGCACGACAGAAAAGCTTGGTGGCAACAGGAGCAAGGCATTTTGGCTTATCAAATTTTGTACGGCTGCTTGAAGAAGCCCGAATACCTCGACTTGGCGCGAAGCTCTGCGGCGTTCTATAATACTTACTTCCTCGACCACGACGACGGCGCAGTTTATTTCAACGTGCTCAACAACGGCATTCCGTTCCTTACGGGCAACGAACGCCTCAAAGGTTCTCACTCAATGGCGTGCTATCACTCGGTCGAATTGGCATTCCTCTCGGCGGTTTATATCAACCTCCTGCACACGAAAAAGCCGCTCGACTTGTACTTCAAGCCCATGCCGAACGCTTTCGACGGCTCGAACACTTTGTACGTTCAGCCGGATATTTTGCCGAAGGGCAGTTGCAAAATCGAATCGGTGGAAATCGACGGCAAGCCGTGGAATTACTTCGACGCGGAAAATTTCTCGGTCAAGCTGCCTGAACTCGAACACCGCCGAAAATCAAAGTCAGAATCGTCCCGATTTAAAAGGAGGAATTTTAATGGCAAACTATTTGCAGGAAATCGGCGAAGTCAGCAAGATTAAACTGCACGGACATATTGACGCCTCGATTGCGCCCGCGCTCATGGAAGAATTAAAGCCGCTAATCGCGCAGAAAGATAAAATTAAAAAATTGGTCTTCTACGCCGACGAACTCGAATATATCGCGAGCGCGGGAATTCGTGCGGTTGTCTTCGCGAAACAGAAACTCGGCGGCAAGGTTCAAGTTTATTTAATCGGCGCGTCGGAAATGATTCTCGACGTGTTCAAGATGACGGGCATTGATAAATTCCTTACGATACAAGACACCTTCGCGGAGTGAGGTTTATGCTTCATTGTAAGGAATTCCCAAGTAAACGCGAATTTTTGCCGCAGATGTTGACGGAGATAACCGGCGAGATAAAAAAATATTTCACGGACGACAAGTGGATAAATCGCCTCAAGGTTTGCGCGGAAGAAATTCTGGTGAACATTATCGACTACTCCGGCTCGGAAAAAATTTTTATCTCCTGCGATTTTCTGGCGAAGGAAAAGACATTGCACTTTGAATTCGTCGACGAAGGCGAACTTTATAATCCGCTTGAGGAAGTTCCTGAAGTCGATATCGATGCGGAAATGGACGTGCGGCAAATTGGCGGCTTGGGAATTTTTCTCTACAAGACGATAATGGACAAGTTGGAATATCATTGCGACGACGGCAAGAATCATTTGCTGGCGTATAAAAAACTTGTCTGACAGGCGGTGATTGGAATTGAGAAATAAAGTAGGCGTCTTGATTGAAAGTGACTTCTACGAACCGGAAATTGAATACTACTCGAAGTGCTTCAAAGATGTCGGGCTGGAAGTTCATTTTTTGACGCGGCTTTGGGGACAAGACGAATTGACTTTCAAAGGTCACGAGGAGCGCAAAGAATTCAAGTGCAACGAAAGTTTTGAGCACGTGGATTTGAAAGAATACGCGGCGATAATAATTCCGGCGGGCATGGTGGCGGACAGACTTCGCTACACCGAAGACATAAAAAAATTGCCGCCGACTTGCGAGTTCCTGAAAAAATGTTTCGCGGACAAAGAGCTGATAAAGGGTATAATCTGTCACGGCGCGTGGCTCATGGCTCCGATTTCGGAATTGGTTCGCGGAAGAAAAATGGTTGTGCATAACAATTTGCTCGGCGACGCAAAGAACATGGGAATTGATTACGTTGATTCGGATGTCGTCGTCGACGGCGATTTGGTCAGTGCGCGCACGGGCGGCGAACACGTTCAATTTGCGCAACGAATTATCGCGCTGATAAATTGTGGCACGATGTTGACTGCGCTCAACAAAAAAATCGACATGCTCGAAGCGCGAATCAATCAGCTCGAACAAAAGAAAAGTGTTGCCGAAAGGCACGCAGATAAAAAAAATATTGGAGGTCATAGTATGGCAAAAGTTTTAATAATCGCCACGAATTACGGTTCTTGGGCAGAAGAACTTCAAGCTCCGTGGGACGCTTGCAAAAAGGCGGGCTTTGACGTGACGCTCGCGACGCCGAAAGGCAAAAAGCCCCTTCCGTTCAAAATCAGTATCGACCCCGATTTCGTCGACCCCGTTCAAAACGTCAAGACGAATCCGCCCGAAGTGTGCGCCCGCTGCAAAGAACTCGTTGACGGCGACGAGTGGGCACACCCGAAGAAATTCACGGAAGTCGACATGAAAGACTTTGACGCGATTGTTTTGACGGGCGATCCCGGCGCGAACCTCGACATGGCCAACTGCTGGGAACTTCATAAGCTCATCATGGACGCTTACAAGTCTGATAAAATCGTTGCGGCTCTTTGCTACGCGGTTTCCACGCTGGTCTTCTGCCGCGACCCCGAAAACGATTACAAATCGATTATTTACGGAAAGAGAATCACGGCTCATCCGCGCGCTTGGGATTTCTACGGCCCCGGCATGGCTATGGTTTACGACGTTTACGGCGCGACCGAAGACAACAAAGGCACCGACGTTATCACGCCTGGTTTCCCGTGGCCGGTTGAAGATTTGGTTCGCGACGCTGTCGGTCCCAACGGAGCTTGCATCGCCCGCATCAATGCCAATCGCGAAAGCCCGCAAGTTTATTACGACCATCCGTTCATCACGGGCACAAGCGTTGAATCCTCGATTGCTTACGGCGATTTGGTCGTCAAAGTTCTCAAGGAACGCGGCTTGTAAAATATTTTTTTGAAACAAAAGTTCCGGGCGAGTCGGGACAAGTCTTGCCTCGCTCGGAATTTTTTTACGGAAGGGAAATTTTATGGACGTAAATCAGACGATTGTGCGAGTGCTGGAGGAAGTCGGCGTGGATTATGTCTTCGGCGGCTCCGGTCAAGTCAACGCCTCAATGCTCCTTGCGCTCAATCAATCCGAAAAAATTAAAACGATTATAATTCAGAACGAGCAAGCCGCGTCGTTCATGGCGGCGGGCTACGCAATGTTCAGCAAAAAATTGGGCGTGTGTTTCGCGACGGGCGGCCCCGGTGCGTTCAATTTGTTTTCGGGCTTGGCGGTCGCTTACTCCGATTCGATTCCGATGTTGGCGATAACAGGCTACACGTCGCGAGCAATGCGCGGCAAAGGCGCACTCAACGAATCAACGGGACTGTCGCGCACGCCCGATTCTCAAGCAATGTTCGCCGCCACGACAAAAAAATCCGTGATTCTCGAAGACGCAAAGTTTGCGGTGCCCACGCTCGAAGAATTAATTTACACGGCGTTTGAAGGACGACCCGGCCCCGTGCATTTGCATATTCCAAAAGACGTGACGATTGCCGAGGTGCCCGCTTATCGTTCCGTCAATGTTCAAGTGCCGAAAATTTTTGCCGATGACGATTCAACCGAAAAATTCTGCAAGGGCTTCGTCGAAAATTTTTCCGCCGACAAAAAACCTATGCTCATGGTCGGTTACGGCTGCATTCGTTCCGAGGCAAAAAAATTTTTGGAGAAATTGATAAACACTTGGCAAATTCCGTTCGTCAGCACGATGGACGCCAAAGGTTATATCGCGGAAGATAATCCGTTGTCGCTGGGCATAGTCGGCACTTCAGGCGACGTCGGAGCAAACGATTATTTCCACAGCTCGCAGACGGTTTTGGCAGTCGGAAATTCTTTCGCGGAAAATGCGACCTTCGGCTTCAACTCAAAACTTTTCGACGGCAAAAAACTTTTCCACATCAACATAGACCGCCACGAGATTGATAAAGTTTACGCAAGCGATTTTCGTTTGGTCAGCGACGCCCGCCCCGCGCTCGAAAGTTTGGTTGCTTACTTGGAAAAAAATAATGTCGCGCCGCTCGAAAAAAATTTGGTCGTCCGCAACAAACACCACGACGAAATTTTACCCGAATTCAGCAATGGCAAAATGCACCCCGGCTTTTTGGTTCAGCAAATTTCCAAACAGCTGCCCGAAAACGCAATCATCATGGGCGACGCAGGCGGGCATATGCTCTGGCTCAGCGCGTATCTCAATCTCAACAAAAATCAATGGTATCAAAATCCCGGCAGCTTCGGCTCGATGGCCAGCCACGTCAACGGTTCAATCGGCGTGGCGTGCGCCAATCCCGATCGCAAAGTTATCTGCGCGTGCGGCGACGGCGATTATCTCATGGCGGGCTTTGAACTGCTCACCTGCGTCAAAAATAAAATCCCCGTCGTCTACGTGATTTTCAACAACGGAGAGTTCAACGTCATCAAAAAATTTTTGCTGGCGAACTTCGGCTCGTATGCTTTCATGGACATTAAAAATCCCGATTACGTCAAGTACGCCGAAGCTTGCGGGGCTAAAGCTTGGCAGGTTAAAAACGCCGCAGAATTTAATGCCGCCTTCGCCGAAGCTCTCAAGCTTAACGAGCCGTGCATTATCGACGCGATTGTTGACGTCGATATTTATCCGCCGATGAGCATTTCCAAAACGTGAGGTGAACTTTATGACTGTGACTGTCGAACGCAACGACAACATAAAAATTATTGCGCTGGACGGACAAATTGACGTTGCAACTTCGGACAAAACCCGCGACGATATTATCAACCTGCTCGAAAAAAAACCGACGATTATAAAAATGCCGAAAGTCACTTACGTTTCAAGTTCGGGCTTGCGTGCGCTTTTGATGATTGCCAAAACCGCCAAGTCCGAAGGAATAAAAGTTACTTACGCGGAGGCTATCCCCGAAGTCGTCGACGTGCTCCAAATGACGGGCTTTATAAAAATGCTCCATTGCGTCCCGTCCCGACCATGGCGGACGCTTTGAAAGAATTGGGAGAATAAAACATGCGAATTGACTTACACCCGACAGACACTTACGGCGAATTCAAAATCCGTCCCGGTCTCTTTTTGGCGAACGGCACACACATTGTCCCCGGCGGTATCAACTTCACGATTTATTCTTCCGGCGCAAAAAGTTGCGAGCTTGTCCTTTTCCGTTCGCACGAGCGTGAACCGTTTGCAGTCATTCCCTTCCCCGAAAATTATAAAATCAGAAATGTCTTTTCGATGATTGTATTCGACCTCGACTACGAAAATTTGGAATACGGCTTCCGCGTCGACAGCGAATATAATTTCCCGCTCGGCAACGTCTTCGACAAAAACAAAACTTTGCTTGACCCTTACGCAAAAATAATTTCGGGGCGTGACGTCTGGGGCGAGCAGCCCGATTGGAGCAAAGACTTTCAATATCGTTCAAAAGTTTCTCTCGATGATTTCGATTGGGAAGGCGACTTGCCGCTTAGGACTTCGCAAAAAGAATTGATAATTTATGAGGCGCATGTCAGAGGCTTCACCAAAGACGAATCGAGCGGCGTGAAGTTCAAAGGCACTTACGCGGGCTTGCGCGAAAAAATTCCGTACCTCAAGGAACTTGGAATCACCGCGCTTGAACTTTTGCCCGTCTTTGAGTTCGACGAGTTCGAGGGCGCGCGCGAAATTGACGGCAACAAACTTTTGAACTATTGGGGCTACAGCACGGTCGGTTTCTTCGCGCCGAAAGCCGGTTATGCCGCCAGCGGAAAGTATTCCATGCAAGTCGACGAGTTCAAAGATTTGGTCAAGGAGCTTCATCAAAACGGAATCAAAATTATTTTGGACGTGGTCTTCAATCACACGGCGGAGGGCAACGAGCACGGTCCTTACATTTCGTTCAAAGGTATCGACAACAAAACTTATTACATCCTCACGCCCGACGGCTACTACTACAACTTCAGCGGCTGCGGAAATACTTTGAACTGCAACAATCCCGTCGTGCGCAGTTTGATTTTGAATTGCTTGCGCTATTGGGTCGCAACTTATCACGTCGACGGCTTCCGCTTTGACTTGGCGGCGATACTCGGACGCAATCAAGACGGCTCGCCCATGAACAATCCGCCGCTTTTGGAGTCGCTTGCTTATGATCCTGTTTTAAGCTCTTCGATTTTAATTGCCGAGGCGTGGGACGCCGGCGGGCTTTATCAAGTCGGCTCTTTCCCGAATTACGGTCGTTGGGCTGAATGGAACGGAAAATATCGTGACGACCTGCGCCGATTTTTGAAGGGTGAGGCGGGCTTGGCTCATTGCGTCGCCTACAGGATAGCCGGCTCCGAAGACATTTACGACAGAGCTTGGCGCGGCGATTGCGCCTCGGTCAACTTCATCACTTGCCACGACGGCTTCACGCTTTACGATTTGTTTGCTTACAACGACAAACACAACGAGGCCAACGGTTGGGGCGGCTCCGACGGCGGCGACGACAATCACAGCTGGAATTGCGGCTGGGAGGGCGATATAGATTTGCCCGACGACATTAAATATTTGCGCCACAAGATGATTAAGAACGCCGCCGCGATTTTGCTCACGAGTATCGGAATCCCGATGATTCTTGCCGGCGACGAATTCGGCAACACTCAATACGGCAACAACAATCCCTACTGCCAAGACAATAAAATTTCGTGGCTCGATTGGAACGACTTGCAAAAGAATCAAGACCTGTTTAAATTTTTCAAGAGCATGATTGCTTTCAGGAAACGCCACCCCGTTTTAATGCGCATGTCGACGGGAATTCCGATTGGTTATCCCGCAATCAGTTCGCACGGCACAGAGGCTTGGCAATTCGATTACTCGCCCGAAAATCGCGTTGTCGGAATTTTGTTCGCGGGAAAAACTTTTGACGGCAAAGATGATTTCATTTATCTGGGCGTCAATGCTCATTGGGAAAGCCACGGCGTTTGGCTGCCCGCTCTGCCGAAAAATTTAAGTTGGCAAGTCGAAGTCAACACCGATTTGGGCGACAACGCTTTTTACGACGAACCCGCGCCGATTAATTCTGCGGAAAAATTTGTCATCGGGGCGCGTTCGGTCATCATCTGCACTGCGAAAGGAGTTTGATAACATGCCGGCTATCAGCGTTAAATCTATCGCGTTGGCTGAATCTCAAAAAAAAGTTTTGGCGAAAAGATACGTCGAAATTTTTTCCGAGATAACCAACGTGCCCAAAGACCGCGTTTATATTTTCTTTGACGGACACGAACTGGAAGACGTCGGCGCGGCGGGAATTCGTTTCAGCGAACACCCCAGCAAAGCCTGGAGCAAATTCAACGAGGACGAGTGGAGCAAGAATCCCGAAATCGTCGAACGAATCAAAAAGGCGGCTGAAAGTTGATGGACACCTTTGACGCAATTATCACGCGAAGAAGCACACGCGGTTACAGTTCGGCTCCCGTCGAGCGCGACAAGCTGGAAAAAATTATCGAGGCGGGCAGATTTGCTCCGAGCGGCGGCAACAATCAGACGAATCATTTTATCGTTGTGCAAAATCCCGACGTCCTTCAAAAGTTGGCGACGCTTGCTCAAGAGGCCTTCGCGAAAATGGAAGTCACGCCCGAAACTTATTCGAGCTTGAAAACTTCGATTCTGCTTTCCAAAAAGGGCGGCTACGTTTTCCACTACAACGCGCCCGTGCTGATTATCGTCGCCAATCAAAAAAATTACGGCAACAATATGGCCGATTGCGCCGTCGCCGTCGAAAACATGATGATTGCCGCGAATGAATTGGACTTGGGCAGTTGCTGGATTAATCAAATTCACTGGCTCACGGAGGACGAAAAAATTTTTGCTTGCTTGCGTTCCCTCGGCTTGAAAGAAAATGAACGTGTCTATGCTTCAATGGCTTTGGGTTATGCCAAGGACGGAAAACCCAATCGCAAGCCGCTGCCGCGCAAAGGCAATGAGGTTACTTACGTTTGAATTTAAGGAGAGCGATTCAAATGATGATCTATCACGACAAGATTGAGAAGAAGGAAATTAATCCCGGCGTCGTCTTCCAATATTTGGGCAAGGGCGCGTTGATGAACGTTTTCCATTGGAACATGGCCGACGGCAGCAAAGTCGCAATGCACACGCACGAAAGCGAGCAGTTCGGCTACTGCATCAAAGGCGGCTTTATCATCGTCGAGGACGGCAAGGAATATCAAATCGGCGCGGGCGACGCTTACTTCATCCCGCCGAATGTCCCGCACTCGTTCGTTGCGGTCGGCGACACCGAAGCCA
>JAFXNB010000061.1 GCA_017529935.1 Selenomonadaceae bacterium | reverse complement strand
TAATCACGGGGTTTCTGCCCCTCGTATTTCGACGGACATTTGATTAAAAGTTTTTTGGCGTGAAAAGTTTCGTCCGCCGCCGTGTACTTGCCGACCGCGACGATGTGATAAGCTTGGTCGAATTGGTCGGGCTTTATGCCGTCGAATTTAACGCGCATGGTTTCGCCCGTCGTTTCATCAAGCAAGCTGAAATTGAATTCGTCGCCGTCCTGCATGGGAGCAAAATTTTTATCGAGCAGACCTTTGACTTGCACGCCGCTTGAAGTCGCACGCGCCTCGGCAATGCTAACGTAGGGCGTCACGCTTTCGGCGAGATTGAACCCTGCATAGGCAACGAAGCCGACCAGCAGGACAATTAAAATAATCTGTCTCACAAGCCGTCGCCCCCCCCTTCTGTTAATTAGGAATTAGGAATGAGGAATTAGGAATTGAATCGCGTAATCATTCCTCATTCCTAATTTCTAATTCCTAATTGAACTCGTCTCCTTTCGATAAATTTTGCTGATTATATCATTGCAAATTTGGGCGTGCTGTTGCGCGGGCAACGATAAAAATTTTTCCTTGTCGAGTTGGTCAGCGATTGAAATTGCACCACGGTTCACCGCTCATGAAGTCGCCAGCGTTGTAGCACGCCGCCCGCGCCCGACAGCCCCCGCATTTCATTTTGTATTTGCACGAGCCGCAATTCCCGCTGTATTCGAGTGTGCGCAACGTCTTTAAAATTTTATTCGACCGCCACAGCTCATCAAAGGGAATTTCGCGCACGTCGCCCAGCTCCATGTTCAAGTAAGCACACGGCTGAACTTTGCCGCGCGGACTGATTATGCAATAACTTAAACCTGCCAGACAGCCGCGCTTAAATCTCGTCTTGATTCCGAGTTGGTCGGCGATTCGTAAAAATTGCGGCGCACACGTCGGCTTGAGTTCGATTGAAACTTCCTGCTGCTTGCGCATGATTCGCGTCAAAACATTCTCGTAACCTTCCGCGCGCAGTGATTCTTCCTCAATCGTTTTGGCTCTGCCCGTCGGCACTAGGAAAAAGAAATGGTGCGCCTTTGCGCCGATTTTAACCGCGAAGTCGGTCAAAGCCTCCAGCTCGTGTTGATTCCAATCCATTACCGTTGTATGAACTTGGAACGGCAAGCCCGCCGCCAGACAATTTTTCATGCCGTCAACCGCGCCCTGCCACGCGCCCGCGAACGAACGAAATTTATCGTGCTTGTCGGCGTCGAGTGAATCTAGGGAAATGCCCATGCCCTTTGCGCCCGCCGCTTTCAAGTCGCGTGCCATTTGCGGCGTTATCAGCGTGCCGTTCGTGCCGAAGACCGCGATTAACTTTAACTTTGTCGCGTGTTCGACCAGCTCCAAAATATCGGGGCGCATTAAAGGTTCGCCGCCCGAAAAAATCATTATCTTAAAACCTGCGCGGGCTATCTGATTCAAAAGCTCCTTAGCCTCGGCAGTGGAAAGTTCTTCCTGCGCCTTACAGCCGGCGTCGCGGTAGCAATGCGCGCAGTACATGTTGCAAGCGTTCGTTGTGTTCCATGAAACTATCAAATTAATTCCTCCTCAAGTCAAGTTGACAAGTTCGCGAATCCTTTTATCGAAGCGAGCAATTTTTTTGTAGCCGAAGCCGCGAACATAATCGACAGCCTCCTCGTAAAATCTGCCGCAATCTTCCGGTTGATGAGCGTCGGAGTTAATCGTGATTGGCAAATCGTAGGCGGCGGCAACGCGCATGAAGTCGGCGTAGGGCGAAATTTCTTTGACGGGGTAGCGGTAAAGCGTGCCGGTGTTCACGTCGACCGCCATATCAGCACGTTTCACGGCGTCGGCAACGCGCTCAAGGTAGGGCGTCGTGTCGAAGTCGGGGAAGAACTTAAACAGCCGAATATTGAACGGGTGACCTAAAATGTCATAATTGCCGCTCGCCGCAAGGAGTTCGACCTGCGCGGCGTATTCGTCATAAATATTTTCCAAGGCGTGATGATTCCATTCGTCGATAAGTTTGGAGGCGTCGTAGCCCCAGCCCCATAAAAAGTGCACGGAGCCAATCCGATAATCGAAATCCCAAACGTCAAGAATTTTTTTCACGGCTCCTTGGTCGCGGAAGTTGCAAACTTCAATGCCGATTTTAACCGCGTGATTTTCCCTAAGCCGCGCCACGAAGTCAAAATAATCTTGGAGCGTGTGCTTAAACTTGTTTGTCT
Source organism: Selenomonadaceae bacterium (assembly GCA_017529935.1). Lineage (GTDB taxonomy): Bacteria > Bacillota > Negativicutes > Selenomonadales > Selenomonadaceae > Quinella. The sequence goes on along the minus strand of JAFXNB010000061.1, from coordinate 12,937 downwards.
TGAGCCAGACCTTTTGAAACTCACCGACGGGCGACGAATCCAAAATCAAATCGTCGTAGTAAAGTTGCTCGAATTCGGGGAAAGTGTGCGTGTGTTCGCTTATGCCAATCTCGTCCAGCCCGTGTGACTTAGCGGCGGCGAAGAAGCCCGCAACCCAACGTTCGTCGTAGTCGCCGTATTCAAAGTGCATGTGGTAATCGAATCTCATTGACGTTTCACGTCCTTGTAAGAGTATTTAAAATTTTGTCTGCGATTTGTCTGCATTAGGAATTTGTCTGCATGATTCGATTGAAGATAGAAGCAGTTTCCTCATTCATTTTTTCTGTTATGTGCGTGTATAAATTTTGAGTAATGGCAACGCTGGCATGACCTAATCGCCCTGCCACGCTCTTTGGCGTTGCACCATTTTCAATCAAAAGCGTGGCGTGAGTATGTCGGAAGGAATGCGAGTTTAATCCTTCCTCCTTGAGCAAATATCCGATATGGAATGGTAACGTTGCCTTTCCGGTCTTGCGTGTGCAAACAATTTGCAGACGTTGAGCATTATTCACGCCGCCAAGACTTTTGGATTGTTGAATTAATTTCCCGTCGTCATTGTGGCAATAAACATATACATAACTATCGCCAGTTTCTTTTTCGTTTTGAGCTTGCCGTTCGCGCCATTGCTTAAGCTCTTCGATTAAAATTTCGTCAGTAGAAATTTCTCGTCGACTTGTCGGCGTCTTTGGTGTAGAAAAAAAATAACCTCGACTGTGTAAATAAACAACCTGCCGGTCGATAGTTATCGTTTTCTTTGTAAAATTTATCGCGTCCCATGTCAAGCCGAGGAGTTCGCCGCAACGAACGCCCGTATAATACAAAATTAACAACGGGATATAATAATCTGTGTCAGGCGAATATTTTTCCAATAACTTTTTGAATCTTTCAGGCGAGATGATTGACCGTTTTACTAATTCTTTTGGCGCGTTCTTTGGAACTTTTATATAATCGGCAGGATTAACTGAAATTATTTGCGACGGATATACGGCGTAGTGCAAAGCTTGACGGAGCAACGTTCGTGCGTGTCTGATTGTGTTTTGCCCCAGTCCTGCTTGTTGTAAACCGCGAATCCATTTATCGAGCATTGCGGGCGTCAGCTCTTGAATTTTTATTCCGCCTAATTGCGGAAAAATCTGATTGCGCGCCAAGGATTGATAGAGTTGCATTGAACTTACTTTGACGTTCAACGCGATGACTTCATTTAGCCACGCTGTCATGAAATCTTTCAGCGTGATTGATTCGCTCGTGATACCGATGTTGCCGTGGATAAAATCGTTGTAGGCTTCGACGCCCGCTTTATACGCCGCCGCCTTAGTCGGGAAGCCGCCCTTTTCGACGACTTTGCGCTTGCCGTCGACTTTGCCCGCCTCGAATATGTAGCTGAACGTTTTGCCGCGTTTGCGTACTCTTACCTGCGCCATTTAAATTCACCGCCTAAAAAAATTCCCTCCGCCTTGGAGGGCTTTTTTATTTTATTTTTCACGCGACCGCCTCCGAATCACACTGCCGCCGCATTAGGAGTAAAATTATCATCGCCGCCCGTTTGTTGACTAAGGAACAAAGCTATCATAACGTTTACTGCTTGTCGGTTATTCCCATTAAGATTACGATAGTCAGCGAGCAATTTTGTCTCATCATGGTTGAGCGGCGTTTCATTTTTGATATTACGACCTTTTGAAGTGTGAATGGCGACGACGGACGGCTCGATAATATCACTTTTTTTTATTCCAAAAAAATCTGCCATTTTTTGAATCGGTCCCATACGTGGGACGGATTTATTTTGTTCCCAAGACGAAACTGCCTTATCGGAAACGCCAGCGACATTAGCAAGCTCCGCCTGCGAAAGATTATGCTGTACACGAAGATTTTTTATGTTGTCACCTATTGCCATTACAAACACCTCCTTGTTTAAATAGATTTTAAAACAAAAAGCTATTTTTTTCAACACTGCGCTCGAAAAAAATGTAAAATTTGGCATTGACAATCGAGTTAAATTAGATTAAAATTCCAATGAAAATTTACTAGGAGGCTTAGATAATGACATTAAGCCTAAGGCAAGCCAGACGCCTCAAGGAAAAAACTCAAGCGGAAATGGCGAAATTACTCAAAATACATGTAATGACTTACAGAAAAATTGAAGAAAAGCCTGACCTCGCAACAGTCGAGCAAGCGAAGAAAATTTCTGAATATCTTGGCGTAAATTACAACGAAATTTTTTTTGCCTATCAATCCTAATTTTATTGGAATTCTAATTTTACCTAGAGGCACAAAAGACAGAAGAAGAAATATCTACACCAGCATTGAGCAAGAGGAGTGAAACAATGGAAAATCTTTATCCGACAATCGGGAACGTAACGCGCATTGAATACGGCGGACAGCCCGTCATCACGACCGCGCAACTTGCCGAATTCTATTCCTGCGATGAGCGCAACATTAGCGACAACTTCAAGCGCAATGAAGAGCGTTTCATCAACGGCAAGCATTTCTTCAAGCTTGAGGGCGACGACCTTAATATTTTGCGCTCCGCTGAAAGCGGATTGCAAATTTCGACAATGACCCGCGCCTTGTATCTTTGGACGAAACGCGGAGCCGCCCGTCATGCCAAAATGCTTTCCACTGACCGTGCTTGGGAAGTCTTTGAGGCTCTGGAAGATACCTACTTCAACCACGACGCCGGACGCGACACGTCTGAAACGTTCGTAAGCGACTTTGAACGCGGCAGGGAACTCGCCAAACTTGCGCCCCACGCCAAAGACCCTTACGTCAAAAGTTTAATCGTCGTCAAGGCGGCTAATCTGATTCTCGGATATGACTTCCTGCCGACGCCAGAAAACAAACCGCAAATGCAGTTGACGCTTTTCAGCGCGTGAAGATTGAATACGCGGAGGTGGGAAGATGAAAGAAATTGATTGGAAGAAAATAGAAGCCCTGCGAACTTACATTTTGGAGGAATGCAAGAAACAAGGCTTTACTGTTTACGAATTTGAACAGTTTGTCGTAAAACTTACATTTGATTTAGCAGACCGCCGAAACAAAATTTACGATGAAATGTTTTGACTAAGTTCTTTGGCAATCTCGTCCAGCTGTTTTCTCAAGCGTTCTTCTTGCTCGTATTGACGATAGACTTCGCGGAAATAACTCAACATCATATCGGGCGGGTTGCCGAGATTGTTGCGCAAAGTCATAACGGCGGCGGCGTGCAGAGCCAAGTCGTAACGCAACTTTTCTTTATCAACCATAACGGTAGCCTCCTTTCGAGGGAATTATAACATAAAGAGGGATAACGATTGAACACGCTAGACTTAGACGCGCTGACGAAATTCACGGAGCAAGCGCGCCAACTCCAAGCTATAGTCGCCGAACTGAAACCGTTCCTTGAATTGATTAGGGCTCTCGACGGCAAGGCGATTGTGCCAATGCCGACGGATAGATTGATTCGGGCGGGCGAGGCGTCTGACATTCTCGGCGTCAATAAAACGGCAATCGGGCACTTTGTCAAAGACGGTCTGCTCAAGCCCTATTACGTCAATTCCGAACAGCGGCGTTTCAAGCTTAGCGAGGTCAACGCCCTAATCAAGGATACACCAACCATAGCGGCGGGCGGCGGTTTCAAAAAAAATAAAGCGAAGTGAGGTGTAAGACCGACCGCCTTACGTAGCTTTTCCCCAATCAGGCAAATTAAAAACCAGCCGCCGTCAACGCTTTTTCATAAGGAGAAAAATCATGAAAGAATATCTGCCGTTTATCGGCGTGGGATTCGCCGCAGGATTTGCTCTCGGCGTCCTAATCAATATCTGGTGCTTATCTACTACCATTCCATAAAAGTATTCCCTCCAAACAAGGTTGACACCAGTCGCCGCTCGGCGGCGGCTATTGTGAGCCTTGCGGCTCTAGAGTTATCCATTACTCATCTCCTTTCTTTAGATATAAGTCCGCCGAAGAAGGTAGTCCGGAGATACCCGACGCGGCGGGCAAACGGCAACTTTAACCCCTCCTGTAAATAGACAGTTGGCATTCAGCCCACGGGTTTATCTCGTGGGTTGCCGCGAACCGTCTTTCATTCTTAGAAACATCTCCCTTACCCTCTTACCCGTCGCAAGACGGGCTACTTGCGGGCAACAAGTGTGCATTGGGCTCATATCCCCTGTGTGTCGGTGCAATTCCGACTGCCCGCCTAATTTTGAAATGGTATGTGGAGAAAGCTAATGACTGACCGCGAAAAGGAATTGCAACGAACGGTTGAATGGCTAATCAATCTCCTTGAAGACGCCGTAAACAAGACCGACGACTATTGCAAAGAGAAATGCCCCGTGCGCGACCACGACCGTAATTGTCCCGCTGAAACTATTAAACTCTACGATGCAGAAGATTTATGCGAGCAGTGGGATTGGGAGCGCGATTATAAAGAGTGTATGGAACTGCAAGTGGAATGGTATATGGAGAAAGCTAATGAACGAATTAATCTCGACACATGACGAATGGAAAGATTTACTCATAACCGATGAAAACGTTACGGTGCAAGGTTATACAGTAAGAGCCGCGCCGCAACTCACGCTTGAAATTGGTTTTTATCTCAAGCAGACCGCGCAGAATATTATCGAAGTCGGCAAGCGGTTAATCGTCATGAAAAGTTTCGTCAAACACGGGCAATGGCAACAGTGGCTGGAGAAAAATTTTCAGCTCGGTCAAAGCGCAGCAAATAAATTTATGTCTGTTGCGGAACGCTTTGGAAATTCGGATACGTATCCGAATTTTAGTTCTTCACAAATGGTTGCATTATTGTCGTTGCCGGACGCTGAAGAAACCGAAAAATTTATCGAGCAAAAAGCCGCCGAAGGTAAAGCCGTCGCCGACATGACTATTAAGCAGCTCCGCGAAGAAATTGCCGAATACAAAAAGCAATTCGACGCCGCGCAGAAAAATTTTCAGCAAAGCCTCTTCGACTTAGGCGAGAAAAACAAGGCGGTTATTGACGAGCAGGAACAAAATTATCAGCGACAGCTTGACGACCTAAACGAACAACTTGCCGCCGCTGAACAGGAGCTGAAAGTCCGCCCGACTATCGCGCCCGATGATTATCAGTCGACAAAAACCGAACTTGCCGAGGCAAAAAAAGAACTCGTCGACACGAAAGTTGCGCTTGCGTTAAGCGAAACCGACAAACAAAAGCAAGCCGAGGAATTCGCAAAAGAAAAGGAAAAAATGCAAGCCGACTTTGACGATAGCGACCAAAAGAAAGACCAAAAAATTATTAAGCTCACTAGAGCTAACGAGCGATTAACAAAAAAATATTATGAAAAACCGTCTGAAATTTCGCATGACGACTTCAAACTTATTTGTGCCGACATTCGCGGCGGTTTGCTCGAAGTCGAAGATAATTCCGTTGACTTCATTATCACAGACCCGCCCTATCCTAAAGAATATCTGCCACTTTACGAAGATTTGTCGAAAATCGCGGCGCGTGTGCTTAAAAACGGCGGCTCGCTCATCTGCATGACAGGACAATCTTATCTGCCGGAAGTGATGCAACTGCTTACAACCAACATGACTTATCACTGGTGCATGTGCTACTTGACGCCCGGTCAAAAGACGCAACTTTGGCAACGGCATTTACACACAGCTTGGAAGCCGCTTCTTTGGTTTGTTAAAGGCGAACATAAAGGCGACTGGTTAGGCGATGACGTTATGACAAGTCCGGGCAAAGATAAAAATTTTCATGAGTGGGGGCAGTCGTTCGGCGGCATGGAAGATATTATCTTACGAATGACTAATCCTAACGATGTTATCTTGGACCCTTTTTTGGGAGGCGGCACAACTGGTATTGCCGCGCTGTCTTGCAAAAGAAAATTTATCGGGAGTGATATTGAGCAAAAAAATATTGATGGTACTTTGGCTCGAATTGCGGAGGTTTTTAACAATGGAATCAGTGACGCCGGAGAGAACGGGCTGGCGCGATGAAGATATTTCGCGGCACCACAGATTATGGGGTATAGATTGCAAAGCCACTGATATTGATTTCGTTTTAGCTGAGTATTACGCAAAAGAAAACCACGTGCATATAGTTGCATTAATAGAATATAAAAACGAACACGCGAAAAAGCCCAAAATTGATTCTATACAAAACCGCATTTATATTTCGCTTGCAAGAAGGGCTGACTTGCCGTTTTTCATTGTGATTTATAACAGTGATTTTAAAAATTTCTATATTGTAAGTGGAAATGAACTCGCAAGAAGAAAATTAAGTTGTAAGCGACGACATATGACTGAATATGAATACGTCAAATTTTTGTACAAGCTTCGTGACTTAAACACAATTCCAAAAGAAGTGCTTGAATCTATTGGTTATGCTCAAACCGAGCAAAAACAAGGTAATTTGTTTGAGGTGGCAGATTTATGAACAGAGTATTTCTAAGCGGCAACTTAACGCGCGACGTGGAAGTCCGTTACACACAGTCAGGCAAAGCGTATGCTCGCGCCGCTATCGCCGTCAATCGCCCGTTCAGCAAAGACGTTGTGGATTTTATCAATCTGCTGGCATGGGAAAAGACTGCTGAATTCATGGGCAAATGGTTGGCTAAGGGCTCACGCATTCTCGTCGAAGGACGAATTCAAACGTCCAAATACAAGGACAAGGACGGCAATGACCGCACCAGCTTTGAAGTCGTCGTCGACCAAGTTGAATTCGCGGGCGGCAAGAAGGACGACAATAACGCCAACTCCCGCAAGCCCGATAATGACCCGTTCGGCGGTGAATCAGTCGACGAGGCAGACACGCCATTTTGAGGTTGAATCATGATTATTGGTATCAGACAGTGGAAGGTAGAAGATTTGTTTGACAACCACGATTGCCCTGTCAATACGCTTTATTCAACGACAGTTACAGTCGACGGAGTTCATTTCTACGCCGAATTCAGCCATTTCACGCCAGATATATGCGTTTATCGCGGCGGACGATTGGTGACCGTGATTCCTAACAAAACGACTGACATAAACGTTGCCGACAAACTCATAAACGACGCCTTCCGTAATAATCCCGCGCTTAGATATTTAGTAAGTCGAACGAGGTGAAAACATGCACAATCCTTTAGACAACGCACAAAAAAAATGGAGTGAACGCGACCTTGAAGAATTTGAGGAACTTTGCCGCCCCTTAGTCGAGTATCTCCAAAAGAAATATCACCCGCACGCATGGATTATCATCGAGTGGGACAGGGCTACTCTTACCGAAGATGTGCGCGGCGTACCTTTTCAAATTCCTGACTAGTCAAAGCTTCTTCGTGGTAAATCGGTTTGATGAATTTGTTGACAAAGTATCCTTTCGACGGAGCTTTAGTATCACGCGCCTTTCAAAACAGTCGGGCTGTCGGTGCGACCGAGCAGGAGATGAAAAAATGAGAAATTGGAAAGACCGCCTTATACGCATTACGGGAAGCGAAGAGGCAACATTTTTCGTTTGCGGATTCAATATCGCGGCTCTTATCGCCATATTACTACACTAATCTCGTTCCAAAAAGCTTTGATGAACGCAAGCAGAAAGGAAAATCATGTTTGAATATCGGAAAGGCAAATCAATTACAGACCCGCCGCAAGAAAACGCAAAAAAAATCGACGAATTGCGCATTGCGTGCAGACCGGTTGTTGAATATCTCCGAAGAAATCATACACCATACGAAAAAGTTATTGTCGATTGGACATCGGCGGAACTGTTTTCAGGCGAACTCGGCGCAAGTTACGAAATACCCGATTAAGGCAACGGCAAAAACTTATCCTTTATGTGCTCGTGAAAAAATTTTCCTTGCGAAGGTGCATTAAGAAGATCTTTGAAAAGTTGTTCGGGCATTTAGGAAAAAAGTACGGTTCGTGTCTGCTACGGAAGCGAATGACCAGCATATTATTTCGCCAACCAATTTCAGCTATGGCAGAGGAATTAACAGGAATCAATTTCATCGTATCGCGCCCCTTCATCACATTAGGGTTGTCGGTGCGCCCCAACAGGTAATCCGTCGACACGTTGAAAAAGTCAGCTATCGTTGAATAATCCTATTTGGGATAGACAAGGTTTTAGCTCCAGCGGTTCTGCCCTTTGGTTAGCGGTTGAAGATTCATTCTTGTTAAATGCAAAAATTAACGGTTCAGTTTTATAGGTATTACCCCAACCAAGTTTATTTCCCACGTCGTAAGCGTTGATTAATACGGAGCATAGCTCGTACATGTTTTTAAACGGCAACCAAATTTTATCCTGTGTTTTCCATTTATCAGTGTTCTTTGACCTGTACATTCTTCGGACGGCGACAAATTCTTGCTGTAATTCGTTACGAATCAAGGCTACCGATATGGCTTGCGTTTCTGACAGCTCGACCTTGCCCATTGGAATATCCGCGATGACCGTTAGCGGCGAGGAGCCAGAAGAAATTTTACGCTTTTTGCCACTTTTACCGGCTAGCTTTTTCGCTGAAGTTTTACTTTGTTTAGGCACACCTATTGCCCCCTTACATCGCCGCTGCAGTTTGGGGACTGTCCGACAAGCCAAGCAAGTAATCTGCCGACACGTTGAAGAACTTTCTAGCAGCAACTAGTGCAGAAACAGGCGCGTCTATTTCGCCATATTCATATCGTTGATAATTCCGCGACGAAACACCTAGCTCTTTTGCTAATGCATTTTGAGAAAGCCCTTTACTCTGCCGTAACTCTTTTAACCGTTCAGAAAAACCTTCCATCGAGAATCCCTCCCGAAATTTTATCACACCCCTTGACAACGACAAATCTGTCGCGTATAATTCGACACGTGGCAACGACAGAAATGACGTAGCTAATCTAGAGGAGATGAGGTGAAATGAAAACCGATACACCAATCAGAGCGGCTCGTGAACAGTCCGGCAAGACACAACCACAAGTCGCTAAAGAATTAAAAATTGATATTCGCTCATACCAACGCTACGAATACGGCGAGGTTATCCCCAATGTAAAAGTGGGTAACCGAATCGCGAAAGCACTAGGAACCACATCTGAAAAACTTTGGGGCTACTGATTAGCCGTATTTTACCGCAAATATGTCGTATAAGGCAAGAAATATTTTGGGAGGGAACAAGATGAGAGTGGAGAGGGTAAGCATTAACAAAAAGCGGTATTACTTTGTGGACGGCGTGAAGATAACCGACGACGCGCTGTCTGCCGTAATCAAAGGCATTTACGGGGCAGAGGTTTGTTGCAAGATGTACCGCGATGTATTCGGCAAAGGATTCGCCGTTCTTGAGAAATACGTTGGCGACGGTAACGAACAACTGCTTGAACAGCTTGAGCGCAATAACAAAAAAATCGCCGCTCTGGAAAAGAAAGTTACGGAGCTGACTATCAAAAATATTTACTCCGAACTCCAAACGGCGTAGAGGAGCGATTGAACTTGGAATTGGTGATTATGTATGCTGGTTTATTTGGCATCACATTAGCCGTATCGTTTGTCGTCACATTTGCGCTAATGGCGGCGTTAATGGACAAAGTGAACTGGTTCTTGCCTGAAAATCTTTCCCCGCCATTTGTGCCGACAATCTGGACTGAGGCTAAAAAAGGCTTTTCAGAGAGGTCTAGGAAACAATTTTATAAGGGGCGATTGAAATGATTGAATACGTGGTGTTAGACCGCGAGGGCGAGCCGGTCTCGATAGAAGACGGGGAAATCTACGAGGTGGACGCGCCGTATAAAAAGGTGTGGAACTCGGAATGGTGCGAATGGGAAAAAGCCCCCGTTGACGAGGTGGACTACTTCCAAGAAACGTGGGATTTGCAAGAGCACGAATTTCACCGCGACTTACTTTAACGGAGGAAAAATTATGAGCATGGAAATTATGACGATTCAAAACGTGCGAGTGTATCTCGACGGCAACAACACGGCATGGCTCAACGCCGAGGACGTGGCTCGCGGCTTGGGGTTCGTTGAAATCAAAAAAGACCGTGTCGCCACAAGTGGCGACAGCCCCTATGAAGCAGTGCGCTGGGCACGTGTCAATGGTTATCTGCAGGAGTTCGGATTTTCCCAGAATGTTGGGAAAGATGATTTTATCCCCGAAAACATGTTCTATCGTTTGGCGATGAAAGCGTCGAATGCGGCGGCTCAAGCGTTCCAAGCAAAGGTAGCCGACGAGATTCTCCCGACGATACGCAAGCACGGTGTGTACGCGACGGGCGATTTTCTTAGCCGGTCGATAGCAGACCCGCTTTGGGCAATCGGAGTTTTAACCGCGCTAAAGAACGAGCAAGATAAATCGGCGTTGCTGGAAACGCAACTGGCGGAGGCTAAGCCGAAAGTGGATTACTGCGACTGGATACTGCAATGCGCCAACTTGGTGACCACTTCGGCTATCGCTAAAGATTACGGCTACAGCGCGAAACAATTCAACCGCTTGCTCCACGAATTAAAAGTTCAATTCCGGCAAGGCGACATGTGGCTGTTGTATCAGAAATACGCGGCGCAAGGCTGGTCGCAGACGAAGACGCACAAATACGTGGACGCCGACGGGAAAATCCATTGCAAGGTACACACTTACTGGACGCAAAAAGGGCGGCTCGGTCTGTACGAATTGCTAAAGCGCGAAGGTCATCTGCCGCTGATTGAACGCGCCGCATAAAAAATTTCAAGGTTTCATGTCAGCTCTCCGAGGGCGGAGGGTTGAGACGAGGCTTTGGAAAAAGTCTTGGTCATTGAAAACTAAATAAGGAGGTGACGATTGATGACATTCTTTGAGGGTTGGTTTGCCTTGAACTCGTGCTTTGATAAGTGCGACATTCCGGCGTCGACGCAACTTGTAGGCTACAAGCTGTTTGCAATCTTCAACGAGCGGAAATTTCCGGAGAGTTTGACGATTTCAGACCGTGAGTTAATGAGCCGAACCAACATAAAGAGTGGGCGAACAATCGTAGAAGCGCGGCGTCAACTGAAAAACGCGGGGCTGATTGACTTCAAAGCGGCAAAAGCAAGGGCGACCTGCTACAAGTTAGCAAGTAAGCAAGAAGTAAGCAAGATTGAAGCAAGCAGTAAGCAAGAAGTAAGCAAGATTGAAGCAAGCAGTGTTATTTCCTATACCCCAAAAGCAGAAGACGAAAGACCTAAGACATCAGACGACGCGCGCGAAGGAGCGGACGCCAACGACATTCAGGACGAATGGACGCGGGCGATAGGCTTTGAATTGCGAGGAAACCGCGCCTTGGAGCTGGAACGGCTGGCGGGCATAGATTGGCGGCGCACAGTCACGGCGATACGTCGGACGGCGCAACAGTCGGGGCTAAGCAACGAGTATGCCTACTTCAAGGCGGTGTATGACAAGCTGGCGAAAGGAGGTGAACGGCGTGACGGCGATGACGGCAGTTGGCTCAATTATGCCGAGCCGGATACTGCATGGATTTGACATAGCGGCGGAGACGGCGCGGAATCGGCAAATAGTGGCGGCGAATCGGGCGCGGTTGACAGCCAAATACGGCACGCTTTCAGACGGGGACATCGGGCGGATAGTACGCGCGGAGGAGGCGTTAGCCGAGTGCGCCAAATGCCAGAACGCGCCCTGCAAACGCGGCTTGGAAACGGGGCGTCAACCGGTGATAGCGGTCGTAGACGGCGAAGCGCAAATCCGCTGGGAACAATGTGCGAAGGAACGCGACTATCAACGGCGGACACGTGCGGCGACACGGCTCAAGAACGCGCAGATACCGGCACGCTACGTAGGCAAGACGTTGGCTGATTATCGGGTCGACGAGGACAACAAAGCGGCGGTAGCTTATGCGAAAAGTGCGCTCAAGACGGGCAGAGGAGCCTACCTATTCGGGGAACGCGGCACGGGCAAGACGTTCTTGGCGGCGATAATCGCGCAGGAATATTTAGCGGCGGACAAGGTGGCAATCTTCATCAAGGTACCGCGACTGCTCGACGAATTCTATAGCGCAATACGCGCCCAAGGCGACGAGCAAGGCATTCTGCAGGCGTTGTACACGGCGGATTTGGTAGTACTGGACGATTTCGGCATGGAGAAGGCGACCAAATACGCGGGCACGACGTTGTGCAAGATACTCGACGCGCGCTACGACGGCAACTTGGCGACGCTAATCACGAGCAATTACCCGCTGGAAAAGGTGCAGTCGGAATTGGATAACGCCACTGACGGCGCGAATTTTAACGGGAGCCGGATAGTGGACAGGTGCCGCGAGGTGTGCAAGCCGATATTACTCAAAGGCAAATCTAGGAGGAGGTAGTCATGATGTTGGAAAAACTGGCGCAGGAAAAAGCGCGAGTGGAAATCAGTTTGCGTGTAGCCGAGGAGCTGGAGTTTCGGGTCTGGGCGACGCTCGAAATCAGTGGCAAAGAATATGAGCGGCTTCAAAGCGCAACGAGTATGGCAGTCGCCAAATTGCGGGGACGCTACGACGCGCTCGACGACTTCGACAAGCAAGTGAATCCGGAGCACTGGGAAAATTATTGCCACATGCGGGAAAGTTACTGGAAGTATTCGGAAATGGCGGAGAAAATGGCAGGTGTAGCATGAAGATAATCAAAAGTGGCGGCATGGTGTGGGTAGTGACGTGCGACGAGGAAGTGAATCTGGCGCGCTACGCGACGGAAGACAGAGCCCGCCAAATCGCCAAGGCACTCATGAAAGCCTACTTCAACGACGAAGCCGAATTTGTAATGCCGGAGGAGTGATTAAATGAAAACGTGCGAAATCTGCGGTGCGGAATTCAAGCCGAAGTGCAAGACGCAGAGATATTGTTCGCGTGCGGAATGCAAGCGTGAAAGAAAACGGCGCAACCTCAATGCGTGGCGGCGTGCGAACCGCAAGGCGGTAAATCTGCAAAGCGTGATGAAGTGCGTGATGAAGTGCGAAATCTGCGGGGCGGAATTTGAGCCGAAGTGCAAG
>JAFXNB010000060.1 GCA_017529935.1 Selenomonadaceae bacterium | reverse complement strand
GGCTTGCTTGCGCGAGTCGATAAAGCCAAAATGCCGCGACACGTGGCGATAATAATGGACGGCAACGGACGTTGGGCAAATTACCGCGGGCTTTTGCGGAGCGCGGGGCATACCGCCGGCGTCAAGACCCTCAAAAATATTTTAAAAACGGCGGTCAACCTCAAGCTTGAGGCTTTGACTGTCTACGCCTTTTCGACGGAAAATTGGAAACGACCTCATGCCGAGGTTGATTTTTTAATGCATTTGTTTTCGGAATATCTGGAGCGCGAGAAACTCGAAATGCACCAAAACAACGTCCGCATAAAATTTTTGGGGCGCACGGAGGATTTTGCTCCTGCCCTACAAAAATTAATGCGCGATTCTGTTGAGCTGATGAAAAACAACACCGGCGTCAAATTCAACGTGGCGGCTGATTACGGCGGACAAGATGAAATTATCCGCGCCGCGCAGAAATTGGCTCGCCGTGTCAAAGCCGGTGAGCTGTCGCCCGAAAATATTTCCGTGCAGATGTTTGAAGACGAATTGGACACGGCAGGTCAACCGCCCGTCGATTTGCTGATTAGGACGAGCGGCGATTTGCGCGTCAGTAATTTTTTGTTGTGGCAAGCCGCCTACGCCGAATTTTGGTTTACAGATACGCCTTGGCCGGAGTTCACGCCCGAAGAATTTATCGACGCACTTATTGACTTCGGCAAAAGGAACCGACGCTTCGGCGCACTTAACACCTAGGGAGGAATTTTTGTGGCAAGTACCCCTGCAGTTTCCGTGATTATTCCGCTGTATGATGCTGAAGAACATTTAGCCGAATGCCTTAACAGCATCTTGGCGCAGACGTTCCAAGATTTTGAAATTATTCTTATAAATAGCGGCTCGACTGACGGTAGCCGACAAGTCGCCGATGATTACTTGGAACGTTTCGGCGGTCGCTTGAAAATTTATGACCAAGATAAAAATTTTGGTGCCGCTGCCGCCCGCAACAAGGGGCTTGTGCTTTCCCACGGCGAATATATTTTCTTCGCGGACAGTGACGGCGTATTTAAAAGGACGGCTCTCGAAGAGATGTATAAATTTGCGGAAGAATTCGGTGCCGAAGTCGTTTATTGCGAAAGATTTCTTGAATCAGATGAAGCGGGCGAAAACATTCAGACGAAAGTTTCCACGGGATTTAAGAGCGTCGCTAAACCGAAGTTTGAGCCTGAGGATTTAGCGGAGCGATTGGAATATATTTCCATAGCCGGCTTTTTAGGAACGACGTGGAATAAACTTGTTCGCCGCGATTTTTTGCTTGAGAGGGAAATCTCTTTCCCGAATTTGACTTCCTGCGAAGATTATATCTGGACTTTGGGGCTGTTTTTTTTCGCGAAAAAGTTTTTACGTGTCCCGAATGCAAACTACGTGCACCGTTTATCCAAAAATTCAGTGGACGAATTGCCGCTTAGTCGCCAGAAGAGAACGATTTTAGGGCTTGACGCTGTGATTTTAGGCATTAAAACTCTTAATCAAATGATGAACAAAGTCGAATTCCTTAAAGAAAATACTCCGTACCGCTACAGAATCTTAGAAAAACTCTCCTTGAATACGTTTGATCGTCTAAGTGAAAACCAAAATACGCTGTATGTCCCTTCCTACTACATTTACTGGGCGATAAAAGATGAATTCGGCGATAAATTGGGCGAACAGGATGCGTTAATTTCCGTCCTTTGCAGTCTTATAGACAGGTATCAAAAGATTATCGAGGAAAATAAAGAGAAAATTGCCGAGCTTGAAGAGAAATTGAAAGCCAAATGAGGAGATTTTATGGCGAATATCCCTGCAGTTTCTGTGATTATTCCGCTCTACAACGCCGAAAAATATCTTGCCGCGTGCTTGGAAAGTATTTTAGTTCAGTCGTTGCGGGAATTTGAAGTGATTTTGATTGATGATTGCTCCACGGATAATTCTGTCGCCATAGTCGAACGTTATATCCCAAAATTCGACGGACGATTGAAACTTTCCGCTATAGAAAAAAATTCGGGTAGCGGCGCACTTCCCCGCAACAAAGGCTTGATGTTGTCCCGCGGCGAATACGTTTTTTTCATGGACAATGACGACTTGCTCACGCCGACCGCCCTTGAAGAGCTTTACACTGCCGCCGAAAATTTTTCCGCTGATGTTGTCTACCTTGAACGACATTTTGAGGCGAGTGCCGACCTTAACGAAATTCATTTGGCGGGCGAAACTTCTGGCAAGCCGACTTTGGAAACTAATAATCTCGCCGAAAGAATCCGCAACTTGATAGACGGAAAAATTTTTCTTACGCCGTGGAGTAAGCTCGTCAAGCGGGATTTGCTCCTCGAACACGAAAATTTTTTCCCGCACTTGACTATTTGCGATGACGACATTTGGACTTGCGCCTTGATTTTTTATGCCGAAAGATTTTTGCGCGTCCCGAATCCCGTTTACGTTTGGCGGCTGACAGAAAAATCCGTTATGCGCAGGGAACGCACGCCGCAGGAAACGCTCAGCTTCTGGCTAAATCCGATTATCTTTGGCATAAAGACGCTTGATAACTTCATGAGCCGAATCGAATTTTTTCAGCGCAACGTGCAATATCGCTGTGCAGTGCTGGAGTTTTTCGTCCACACGAAGACGGCGCAGCTTTTCGAGAGCAGTTTAAATCTTTCCTTGCCCGAAATTTACGCGGCGATACACAATAACTTTGGCAAATCACTCGGTGAGCACGACGTTTTAATTTCGTGGCTCCTTACCGATTTAATAATTCAGCAGAAAAATTTCGCTCAACTAAAACAATGAGGAAGTGACGCCCTTGGTTTTGAGAATTATCACGGGGATTATAGGCATTGCGATTGCGGCGTTCGTGATTCAATACGGCGGCGCACCGTTCGCGGGCTTTGCAATACTTTTATCCCTGCTCGCTTGGCACGAATATTCCTCCGCGTTCAGGCGCGCGGGAGTCATCACGACTTATATTTTCGGCGCATTGGCTTTGATTCTGCTTGTGTGTTGCGCGTGGCTCGGCAATGTGGAAGAACTTTTGGCGGTCTTAACTGTCAGCATGATGTTAATTTTTTTATTGACGGTGATTCTGCGCGGGAGCACGCGCCCGACCGATGCTTGCGTTTCGGTGGCGGGGATAATGTATATTGGTTTGCCGTTCGCGCATTTGGTTTTCTTGCGTTTCTTGACGGACGAGCCACAAGCGGGCGAGACGGTGACGACAGTTAATGAAATTGCCACGAACAACGCGACAATCTTCGACAAACTTGACATCGGAAAATATTTGGATTTTTTGCCTACGATTGACCTCAGCTTGAATGTAAACGTTGACGCGGGTTGCGCGCTGGTCTGGGTGCTGTTCGCGTGCACTTGGGCGAGTGATACTTTTGCTTACTTTGTCGGCTCGGCTATCGGCTCCCACAAACTTGCCTCGTCGATAAGTCCGAACAAAACGGTGGAAGGTTTTCTCGGTTCGATTGTCGGTACGATTTTAACGGCAGTCATTGTCGGCACGATTATTTTCGGCTTGCCGCTGATTAAAATGGCGATTGCGGGCTTTATCCTTGCGCTTGCGGCGACGCTCGGCGATTTAGTTGAGTCTGTGCTGAAACGTTTCGCGGGCATAAAGGATTCGGGATTCTTCCTGCCCGGTCACGGCGGAGCTTTAGATCGCTTCGACAGCATACTTTATACCGCGCCCGTCTTCTATTATTTTGTGATTCTAGCGGGGATAGCTTAAATGAAAAAAATTTCGATACTCGGTTCGACCGGCTCAATCGGCACGCAAGCTTTGGACGTTGTGCGGCATTTGCCCGAAGAATTTTCCGTAGAAGTTTTAACGGCGAATTCCAACGTCGAACTTTTCGCGCGGCAGATTAAAGAATTCCGCCCAAGAGTAGCGGTTCTGGCTGACGAGGCGGCTTATAAAAAATTGTCCAAGAAAAAATTTCGCGGCACGGAACTCGCTGGCGGGCGGCAAGCTTTAATCGACGCGGCGGGCTTTGGGGCTTCGGAAATTGTTTTGACGGCGATAAGCGGCTTTGCGGGCTTGGAGCCGACGATTAGAGCCATTAAAGCCCGAAAAAATATTGCGCTTGCCAACAAGGAGACGCTCGTTGTGGCAGGCGAATATATCACCAAACTTGCTGAACTTTGCGGCGTGGAAATTTTGCCAGTCGACAGCGAACACGGAGCTTTTTTCCAGTGCTTGCAGGGCGAAGACAGGCGCAAGATTAAAAAACTTTTGCTCACGGCGTCGGGCGGTCCCTTCAGAGGAAAAACTCGCGACGAACTTTTGAACGTCACGATTAAAGATGTCCTCGCGCACCCGACGTGGAACATGGGCAAGAAAATTACCGTCGACAGCGCGACGCTTATCAACAAGGGCTTTGAAGTCATCGAGGCGAAATTTCTTTACGGCGTCGACTACGACCAAATTCAAGTCGTCGTGCACCCGCAAAGTATCGTTCATTCCATGGTTGAGTTTTGCGACGGTTCGATAATCGCACAACTTGCCGCGCCCGATATGCGCCTACCGATTCAATACGCGCTGACTTATCCGCGCAGATTGCCCTCGCCAATAAAACCGTTAAACTTTTGGGAACTGAATTCGCTGACTTTTGAAAAGCCCGATACTGAAACTTTTCGCGGGCTGAATTATGCATACGCGATGGGCAAAATCGGCGGGACACTTCCTTGTTCATTGAATGCTATAAACGAAGTCGCCGTCAACGCTTTCTTGCAAGGGCGAATAAAATTTTTGGATATTTTCACCGTGATAGAAGAAGTTTTAACCCGCCGCGATGTCTTTGCTCCGACGCTTGAAAATTTATTGGAAGAGGACAGAGGGGCACGACAATTAGCGGAACGATATATTGAACTGGCTTATTGAATCTTTCGAGGAGGAAATAATTTGATTCTGACGATAGCGGCGGCGGTCTTTGTCTTCGGGCTGTTGGTTCTTGTCCACGAATTCGGGCACTTCATAACCGCAAAGATGACGGGCATGCGCGTCGACGAATTTGCAATCGGCTTCGGTCCGAAAATTATTAGCCGCAAATACGGCGAAACCGTCTACTCGTTGCGGGCGGTGCCGTTGGGCGGCTTCAACGATATTGCGGGCATGGATCCCGATAACAACACGGCGGGCGAGCGCGGCTTTTGCGCTAAACCCGTGTTCTCGCGCATGGTCGTGATTTTGGCGGGCGCGACTTTTAATTTTATTCTGCCGATTGTTTTATTCTTCGGGATTTACGCGACGCTCGGCGCGGGCAAACCTGCAACGGAGCCGGTTATCGGCGACGTGATTCAAGGCATGTCTGCGGAAAAAGCCGGACTTCAGGCGGGCGACAGAATTTTGAGCGTGGACGGGCAAGTTGTCACGACGTGGAAAGATTTCACCGACAAACTTAGGAGCGTCGAGGCGGGACAAGATATTTCGCTCCGATACAAACGCGACGAAAAAATTTCCGAAGTCACGGTATCGCCAACATATAACGAACAGGAACAGCGGGTTTTGGTCGGCGTGCAAAGTTTAATCGTCTACGAGCCAAAAACTTTGGGCGAATCATTTACATTAGCTATTGAGCGCACCGAGGAAATTACGGTTTACATGCTGGATTCAATCGCCACGCTGTTCAAAAAGCCTGAGCAAACGGAAAATCTCGCGGGACCGATTGGAATTGTGCAGATGTCGGGGCAGGTGGCGGAGCGCGGATTCATACCGCTGTTAAATTTCGCCGCATTGCTCAGCATAAACTTGGGCATAATCAACTTGCTGCCCGTGCCCGTGCTTGACGGCGGTCATTTCGTGAATTTGTTTATTGAGGCAGTTAGAGGCAAGCCGCTCGGTGCAAAAGCGGTCGCTTATACTCAACGCGTCGGCATTGCGCTTTTGCTTATGCTCATGCTCTTCGCCACGAAAAATGATTTGGTTCGCGTCTTTATGAAATGAGGTCGTCGTATGGGAAAAATTTTTACAATCGGCTTTACGCGAATGACAGCGGAGGAATTTTTTACTTGCCTTGAGAGGAACCACGTTAAAAGGGTTGTGGACGTCAGACTTTATAACACGTCGCAACTTTTGGGCTTCAGCAAGTATCCCGACATTGAATTTTTCTTACGCAACCTCTCCGGCATCAATTACGTTCACGATTTGCAGTTCGCGCCTTCGGAAATAATTTTGGAGAGTTACAAAAAAAAATATATCACTTGGGAAGAGTACGAGGAAGCGTTTGCTGCACTCATGGCGACGCGCTACATTGACAAATATATTTTGAAAAATTATGCGGGTCAAGAAAATTATTGTCTACTGTGCACCGAAGTTTCGCCCGAAAATTGTCATAGGCGGCTGGTCGCGGAGAAAATTAAAGAGGTTCTCGAAGACGTTGAGATTGTTCATTTGTGAGGAGCGGCAATGGAAATTCGCAAGTTGATAATTTTGGCGGCGAGTGCCAAGTACAGTAATTTTTGCGTGGCGGGCGTCGACATCGACACGGGCGCATGGATTCGCCCTATTTCGGAGAAAACGGAGCTTGAAGAGGCGGTTCCACTTGAAGATTTAAAATATCCCGACGGCTCGCGCGTGGAGTTGTTGGACGTTGTAGAGATAAAATTTTCCGACAGGTCGGCTAACAATCCGATTCAGCCGGAAAATTTTTTTTACAACGCGAAATATTTTTGGCAAAAAGTTGGGCGCGTGACGTTGCAGGAAGTTATAGACGGGCGCGGATTCGATTTGCGCGACAAAATTTTTTTCAGCGACGAGCGTTCAATCTTCGGCGCGGACGTTGAGAAAATTTCTGACCGCGAATCACTTTTGCTTTTGCCCGTGGAAAATCTTTTTATCGCCGTCGAGGAGGAGAAGGATCATAAAAAATTTTTCGCGGACTTCGACTATCGCGGCAAGAAATTTTTCCGTTTCAGCGTCGGAGATATTGTCGTCAGAAAAAAATTCGAGGCGAACGGCGCAGGGAAATATTTTCTGAAGAACAAAGCCGCTGTCGTTTTCAGCTTGACCAATCCTTTCCGCGCTAACTATCAATGCTACAAAATGCTCGCGCAGATTTTTTAAACGACTGCGCGGGTTTTGTGCTTTTAAGCTGTGCGTGATATAATCGGGAAAAAATTCAAGGAGACTCGTTCATTGAACTTTGTAAAAAAATTTTTCATGACACTAATCGCGGCTCTTACTTTTACCTCCGGCACCTCCGCCGAAAAAATTTCAAGCGTTATGCACAAGCTGGAAGTTTATTCGAGTGATTCGGGCGGCACGCTGATTTTTTCTGACAGCCCCGAATACGTCCGGCGCAACGGGATTTTGTACACGGACACGGTCGAAGGCGACGCGCGGCTTTTGTTTTATCACCTAAACGACACGGGCGTGCGCAAACGGTTCGCGATAATTTTTGAGAACACCAAGAATGCCAAGACCGTTATCAACATAACGCGCGGCGGCTTGAGTGCGCCGAACAAAAATTATTTCAGCGTCGGCAAAGTAACGCAGACAATGTACATGGAAAACAGTTTCAGCGATTGCATTGAATTGAATGCTTACGAGCGAAAAGTTTATCAGCCCTACGACAATTATTTTCTGCTCAAGCCGGGGCAGCTGATTCACGGCGTGTGCGATTTTTTTTCAAACAATCCCGTGAAAATTTTTTTGATGATGTATCCCGAACACGCCGAGCCGCTGAACTTTTTAAACTATGCGGAGATTTTGCCCAAAGATGAACACCGCCTGCGCGGCACGTTCAAGCAGATGAATCGAACTTTGACGCTAAAGAAGCCCTACGACGGGAAGCGCGACGGGTTCGGCTACATTTTAATCGGCGACAATATCAGCGACCCGTTCAAGCGCGGCGTGGACGCGACCGACGGCTCCGAGGTTGTCAACTACGGCAACTACGGCATAAACTACACGCTCAACTTCCACACGAAATTTTTGACGCGCTTTTGCTTAAGTCCGCTCGGCGGTCACTACGCGGGAGCTTTGCGCTACAAATATTACGGCGAGACGGGAGTGATTCAGACGCCCGATAAGCGGCTCTACTTCGGAGACAGGACGCCGCCGGAAAATCCCTCCGTTGCGTTGGCGCGTTCAGAAGGAATTTCGTTGATGACGGAGGGCACCGAACTTTCGGAGCTGGGAAAATATCGCGGCTATGTCAGCTTTGAATATTCACCGCCTGGCGCGTCGAATTTGCCCGTTAATATCGTGCTCATGCCGTCAAACTGATTAATTTATTTTTTACGCGGCAATGAAGGAACTTTAACAAGTCGGGCGAAAATCCCGCCGTTGCCTTGGCGCGTTCGGAAGGTATTTCGTTGATGACGGAGGGCACCGAACTTTCGGAGTTGGGAAAATATCGCGGCTATGTCAGCTTTGAATATTCACCGCCTGGCGCGTCGAATTTGCCCGTTAATATCGTGCT
>JAFXNB010000059.1 GCA_017529935.1 Selenomonadaceae bacterium | reverse complement strand
CCGCCCAACGTTTAAGACGGTCTGTTACTTTTAAAAAGTAACCAAATAGCGAACGCGATTTGTCGCTCAAAAATTTTGGCAAGTCGCCGCGCTCAAATCAAAAAGACCGCCCAACATTTAAGACGGTCTTTTTTAATTCAATCGATAAAAATTTATTTGACAACAGAAGTGCCGTTCAATTCGTTTGCGCGTTTGTCGAAACGGCTCATAATTTCGGTGTAAGTTTGATTGGAAATTTCGGGCAATTTGCTTTGACCAGTCGCGTCCTTCCAAGTCAAGCCAGCCTGTTTGAAGCCCTCCTCGACGGCCGCTTTCATCTGCGAAAGTTTTTCGGGGTCGTTGCCCGCTATCGCCGATGCCAAATCGAAAATGCGCGAGGAAACTGCATCAACCGACCAATCGCCGCCCGGCGCAATGGCATTGGCTGCGTCTTCGGGATTGGTCGCCACTTGCGGCAGAGCAAAACGCGCCGCGTCAATCTGCACGCCGTCGAAATTCAAAATTCCTACGCCTTCGTCAAGCCAGCCCTGCAATTTGTCGTTGGAATCCGTCAACGCCTGAATCATGATGTTGAGCATGGTCTGCTGTTGAGTTTCCAAATCCGCCTTGAGCGCGTCCACTTGTTCAGCGGAAAGACCTTTAGCCTCTCTTGCGCCCGCTTCCTCGACGGGAGTATCTTTCGATTGCTGAGCAACTTGCTTTGCCTCCGGCGAAAGGCTCAGCTCGAACGCGTCGCCAACTTTAGCTTGCTCCGATTGAGCTTGCGTCGTCTGATTCTGCGCGGCTGACTTCGTGTCGGTTGTCTTCCTGGCTTGCATCGCGTATTGCGCGACGCCCCAAGACGCTCCTGCCATACTGTTTACGGCCATTTTAAAAACCTCCTTGTGAAATAACTATTCCGTTACGAAATGCTTGCAAGGAAAATATACAGAAATTCCCAAGCAAAGTCAAGGATAATTCACATCATCAGCAACATTTCTAAATCCAAATTCTGATACGGTTTTAACTCCGTCGCGGGCGAGCCGTCAGCTTTGGGCGGCGCGGTGTAGTCGGGGACAACCATCATGTGCGGCTTGTGGCGAACTTGCTCGGTGATTTTCCCGCCTTCGTAAGTCGTTACCATTATCGAACCGTCAGGCATGAATCGCTTTATCGTTTCAACTTCAGCAATTTTCGTCGACGCGTCGCCGCCTTCGCGATTGGCATTGCCCGAATCCTCGTCGATTTTAATTTCGCCTGTCAATTCCTCGTGCATGTCGCGAATCGCGTCGAGTTGCTCTTGAGTCTCCCGCATGGCTTGAACGTCGGTTTTTATGTTGGAAATTTTTTCGGCGAGAATTTTTGAGTACTCCGAGGCAACGCTCTTTGAACTGCTCTTAGACGAAACTTTGACGTCAATATCCAACGAAGAAACTTTTACTTCCCAAATGCCCATATCAATCACGCTCCAAAAAATTTTTTCAAAAAGTTTATCGGCATTTTTAAGTTGGCACTAAAAAAATCCCTCGCCGAAAGTTTGTGGCGGGGGATTTTATTTTTAGCCGAAATAATCTTCTATGCCGTCGAGAATTCCCTGCGCGGCCTTCTGCACGCCTTCCTTAGAGTCCAAAAGTTTTTCCTCTTCCTTGTTCGAGATAAAGCCAAGTTCGATTAACGTGGCGGGCATGTCAGTATTTTTCACGACGTAGAAATTGCAAGGCTGCGTTCCACGACTGGGCGTGCCGAGTTGTTCTACCAAGTTGCGGCGAATGCAATCGGCGAGTTTCTGCCCTCTGCCCGAAGTGCTTTTGGAGTAGTAGTAGCTGGTCGTGCCGCGCGCTTCGGGTCGCGTGAAAGCGTCCGCGTGAATCGAAATAAAAATGTCCGCTTTGTTACGATTGGCGACGTCACAGCGTGCGCCGAGTTCTTCGATGTCGGAGGCTTTGGCACCTTTTTCGGAAACGGTCGTGTCGCCTTCGCGGGTCAGGATAACTGTCGCGCCCTCCGCCTCCAGCAATCTCTTAAGTTCGAGAGAAACTTTGAGCGTGACGGTTTTTTCCATGACGCCCGTCGGTCCGATTGCGCCCGCGTCGTTGCCGCCGTGCCCAGGGTCGATTACAATTTTCTTGCCCTTGAGCGCTGTAATATCTCCCAAATCATTTTCCAAACCTTTGAACGGCTCATCAACCTCGCTAGTCTTCTCGTCTTCTTTTTCGCGTTTTTCCTTTTCCTTCTTTTCGCGCCGCTCTTGTTTTTCCTTTTCCTTCAATGCCTTTTCGCGTTCGCGTTGCTCTTTAATATCTCGTTCGCGCTTTTCTTTAAGTTCGCGTTCCTGTTTCTTTTTAAGTTCGCGCTCCTGCTTCTCCTTCAATTCCTTTTCGCGCTTTTCAAGTTCTTTTTCGCGTTTTTCCAATTCGCGTTCGCGTTCCTGTTGCTCCTTGAGTTCGCGCTCCTGTTTTTCTTTAAGTTCGCGTTCCTGTTTTTCTTTAAGCTCGCGTTCTTCCTGTTCTTTAAGTTCGCGTTCGCGCTGTTCAAACTCCCGTTCGCGCCGCTCCAATTCGCGTTCACGTTCCTGCTTAGCTTTAAGTTCCGCCTCCTGCTTAGCTTTAAGTTCAGCCTCCTGTTGGGCTTTAAGTTCCGCCTCCTGCTTAGCTTTAAGTTCCGCCTCCTGCTTAGCTTTAAGTTCCGCCTCCTGCTTAGCTTTAAGTTCCGCCTCCTGTTTAGCTTTGAGTTCGGCGTCTTGCTTAGCTTTAAGTTCGGACTCCTGCTTAGCTTTAAGTTCGGACTCCTGCTTAGCTTTAAGTTCCGCTTCCTGCTTTTGTTTCAAGGCGGCGTTATCGTCAGGCTTATCGGTTTCGGGGCTTGGCTTGAAGTCGGCGTTGCCAATGTCAATGATAAATCGATGACCTTTGGGGCCGCCGTCAAGGTGAAACGGTTTTATCTCCGCCATACTCTCGATAACGATTCGCACAGTCGACGGGTCGAATTGCGCGACGCGAATTTTTTTTGCCGCCAAAGATTTCAATTCAATTTCGCGTTTGACGGTCGGATTGAGCCACGAATCTTTAAGGTTGATGATAATCCGCGAGGGATTTTCGACGTAAGACTCGGTGAACTCAACTTTTTTTGTCATGTCGACGACGATACGAATTGTTCCCGCGCCGTAGCCGACACGAATATTGCTCACCTCGGCAAGGGTGGCTTTCCGCTCGCTAAAATTTGGCTCCGACCTTTGATGTTCCGCCGCTTGTGCCGCTGAAGTCGCCGCAATTAAAATGAGGAGACTCAGCAATATTTTTCTAATCAACCTAAAGCCTCCTCTTTTAATTTAAGTTTCGTATGAACCGTAACGCTGTTCGAGTTTCTTAAAGACCCAAGTCAGCACCGCCGTCATTGCCAGATAGAACGCGCCCGCGATAACGAACGGCGTCATGTCGAATTCGCGTTGGACGATTGTCCGCGCCACCCTCAGCAAGTCGTTCATTGCCAAGATATAAATCAGCGACGTGTCCTTGACTAGGTTTATCGTTTCGTTGGAAATCGGCGGGAGCACGACGCGCAGCACTTGCGGAAAAATTATGTAGCGCATCATCTGCCAATGCTTAAGTCCCAACGCCTTTGCCGCTTCGTATTGTCCCTTCGGTATCGCTTGAATGCCCGCGCGGAAAATTTCCGCAAAATACGCCGCATAGTTCAGCGTGAACGCCAGCAGAGCCGCCGCCACGTCCGGCAACATTATCCCGACCATGGGCAGTGCGAAGTACACGAACAAAAGTTGCAACATCAGCGGCGTCCCGCGCATTATCCAGACGTAGAACTCCATTAGGTAACGAATCGGCGCGAAACTCGAAATTCTTCCCAAAGCCGCCAACGCTCCGATTGGCAAGCTTAAAATTAAAGTCACGAAGAAAATCTCCAGCGTGACTTCTGCGCCCTCCATGATGAGGACTGCCATATCAAAAAATTTTTCCATAACAGGTATTCCCTAACTCCCGTCAAAATCAATTAGGAATTAGGAGTTAGGAATTAGGAATTGAGATTCGCGCTTTAATTCCTCATTCCTAATTCCTCATTCCTAATTGAATTCGCGGCGGTCACTGTTCTACAATCATCAGCAATCGCCGATTACATTTTTTTCTTAATCAAGTCTGCACCGAACCATTGCTCGGAAATTTTTCCTGCCGCGCCGTCTTTAGTCATCTCGTCGAAAACTTTTTGAACTTTGTCGCGGAGCGCAGTATCATCTTTGCGGAAGGCAATGCCGAATTCGCTGACAGGTCCGACATTCACGTTAAGCGCGTCGAATTTTCCGTCCTGCTTGCTCATGGCGTAACGCCCAACAATTTCGTCGCAGACAAGCGCGTCGATTCTGCCGTTTTCCAAATCCATGAACGCGCTAACATAGTCGCCGTAAGTTTTAAGCTCTTTTAAAGAATCTTTGAGAGCCGTGGTCTTGACAATGTAATCTTCGGCAGTGGAGCCGGCTTGCGTGCCGACGGTCTTGCCCGCTAGGTCAGTCTCCGCCATAATGCCTTGGTCGTTGCCCCTCTTCACGAAGACGATTTGGCGGTTGTCCATGTACGGGTCGCTGAAAAGCATGTTCTCTTGACGTTCGGGCGTGATGTCCAAGCCGTTCCAGATTATGTCAATGCGCCCGCTCTTGAGTTCCGCCTCTTTGCTGTTCCAGTCAATCGCTTTGAATTCGACTTCCGTGCCCAAACGCTTTGCCGCCTCTTTTGCCAAGTCAACGTCGAAGCCGATAATTTCATTTTGCTCGTTCTTGAATCCCATCGGCGCGTATTCGTCGTCCAGTCCGATTGTAATTTTTTCCATTTTCTTTGAGCTGTCGCCGTCAGATTTGGGAGCGTCGCCGCCGCCACCGCAACCAGTAAAAACCATCGTCACGAGCAACAGTGCCGCCATAAAAATTTTTTTCACCTACAAAACTTCCTTTCGTTAAAAAACTTTTGATAACCGCGTTGCATTATACTTTATCAGAATTGGCATTGCAAGCTTTTGAAAAAAAAATGAAAGCCTCCCTCAATCCTTGATTAAGTCAGCTTGAAACCACTTCAAAGAAATTTCTCGCGCGGTGCCGTCTTTAACCATAGAGTCGAAGGCTTTTTGAACTTTGTCGCGCAGTTCAATTTTGTCTTTGCGGAAGCCGACCGCCATTTCAGCAGCGGTGCCGATTCTGATATTAATCAATTCAAGTTGGTCAGGCGTCCGGTTCATTTCGTAACGCGCGATAAGTTCATCGCAAACGAGTACGTCAATCTCGCCGTTCTTCAAAGCCGTAAGCAACTCGAAAAAATGCTGATACGTTTTATATCCCTTGAAAGAATTCAGCCGCTCTTTATTGCCGCTTAGGTAATCGTCCGAGGTGGAGCCGGCTTGCGTGCCGACGATTTTGCCTTCTAAATCTTCTTCCGCGTGAATGTCTAAGTTGCTGTCCTTCCTAACCAAAAGAATTTGGCGGTCGTCCATGTAAGGTCTGGTGAAAATCATGTACTCTTTGCGCTCTTCGGTTATGTCCAGCCCGTTCCAAATCATATCGACGCTTCCGGAAAGTATCTCCTCTTCTTTGTTGGCCCAACTTATAGGTTTGAATTCTATTTCGACGCCCATACGCTCCGCCGCTTCCTTTGCAAGGTCAATGTCAAAACCGACAAGTTCGTTGCGTTCGTCATGAAAACATATTGGCGCGAATTCATCATCAATCCCGATAACGATTTTGTCAACTCCACCGAAACTGCCGCACCCCGCTAAAGCAGAAATAATCAGCACGAGCGGCAAAATTATTCTCTTCATACTGAAAAACTTCCCCCTTTTGAAATTACCCGTTAAAGCAATGGGCACTGTTACCAATGTGATTTGATTAAGTCAGCACCAAACCATTGCTCAGAAATTTTCCGCGCCGTGCCATCTTTAATCATATCATAAAAAATTCTTTGAATCCTGTCGTGCAACTCCACTCTGTCCTTGCTAAAGCCAATGCCAAATTCCGTGAAAGAGCCAACCGTTACTTCAAAAATTTTGAACGCGTCGGGGTGTTTTGTCATCTCGTAACGCGCCGCAATCTCGTCGACAATCAGAACTTCAACTTCGCCCCGCTTCAAAGCCGCGAATCCTTCTTTGAAATTGGAATAAGTTTTGAACGCCGCGAAACTGCTCTTAAGGTCTTCGTTGTCGTTTACGTAATGCTCCGAGGTCGTGCCGGCTTGCGTGCCAACGATTTTTCCCTCCAAGTCGTATTCGGAGTTAATGTTCAAATCGCTGTTTTTCTTGACCATAAGAACTTGGCGATTGTCCATGTAGGGCTTGCTAAAAACCATGTACTCTTTGTTTTTGTCCGTGATGTCGCAGCCGCTCCAAATCATATCAACATTGCCGGAGATAATTTCCTCGCGTTTGTTGTCCCAGTCAATGGGCTTGAATTCAAATTTTGCTCCCATGCGATCGGCGACCTCTTTTGCTAAGTCAATATCAAAGCCGACAAGTTCGCCGCTCTCGTCGCGGAAAGTCATCGGCGCGAAGTCTTCATCAATGCCGACGTTTATTTTTCCGCTGTACCGCGTGCTTTTAACTTCTTCGGATTTTTCCTCGCCGCCGCAACCCGTCACGATAAAAATCATCAGCAGGAACGGTAGAAAAATTTTTTTCACGCTACAAACCTCCCACAAATCACCGCGACTTAATTAAATCTGCTTGGAACCATTTCTCGGAGATTTTACGTGCTGTGCCGTCGCCAATCATGTCGTTGAAAACTTTTTGAACTCTGTCGCGCAACTCAACATCATTCTTGCGAAAACCTATCCCCAACTCCGTGACCGGACCGATTGTTATATCAACTACTTCAAATTTTTTCGGGATCTTGCTAATTTCATAACGTCCGGGCAATTCGTCAATAATCAGCACGTCGATGCTCCCCATTTCTAAATTCTCGAACGCCTGCTTGAAGTTGTCGTAAGTCCTAAACTCTACGAAACTATTCTTAAGTTCAGGGTTACTTTCAATGTACGTTTCAGAATTGGAGCCGGCTTGCGTGCCGACGATTTTGCCTTCTAAGTCGTATTCGGAATAAAAATGTAAATCGCTGTCCACGCTGACCAAAAGAATTTGGCGATTGTCCATGTAGGGCTTGCTGTAGAGAATGCGCTCCTTGCGTTCGGGCGTGATGTCCAGCCCGTTCCAAATAATATCTATGTTGCCCGACTCCAGCTCGTCCTCCTTGTTGCTCCAACCTATCGGCTTGAATTCAAATTTCACCCCCATGCGTTTGCCCGCCTCTTTTGCCAAATCAATGTCAAAGCCGACAAGTTCGCCGTTTTCGTCGCGGAAACCGAACGGCGCGTAGGCATCATCAAGCCCGATTACAAGTGACCGCTCGTATTTTGTGTTGTTTACGTTGCTTGAATTGTTTTCACCTCCACAGCCCGCCAGAATAAAAATCATCAGCATAAGCGGCAGAAAAAACTTGTTCACGTTCAAACCCCCCTTTGTTGCGTAAAAGTTGGTTAAATCTTTTGCATTATATTTTCCAAATGGCGGCTTGTCAAAAATTTTTATCGACGCGGAAAAATTTTTCTGTTATAATACGCAAAAAGTTATACTTCCAGTAAGAGGTGAGAGCATGAGAAAATTTTTAAGGCGATTTTCGCGGACGCAATTCCTGCTGATATTTTTTATTCCGTTCGGCGTGTGGGGCTTCTGCTATAACGGCTGGCTCGGTTTAATTACCTCGATTGTCGGCTACAGCTTGGGCTGTTGGCTCTGCCAAAATTGGAGCCGCATCAAAAATTATCCGTGGAAAAAATTTTTCCGCCAACACGTCAAGGCGATTGTCCGCTTAGTAATTTTGGTGCCTGTCGTGGCGGCGGGCTGCTACTACTACGGCTGGCGCGGTTTAATCGCTTCAATCGCGGGCTTGCTTGTCGGAGAAATTATTTGTCGGCGATTTATCAAATGAAAAATTTTCCCCTGCACTCGCGGGGGATTTTTTTTGCGCTGAAAAATTTTCCGCAAGTGGTTGACCAAACTTCAAATGTGATATAAACTTTTATATAAAAATTTCAGGAGAATTTTAACGAAGGTGAGCGTTATGGAAAAAGCTACGGTCGTTGTAATTGGCGGCGGAGCTACCGGTCTTGGAATCCTGCGCGATTTATCTATGCGCGGAGTCAAGGCTCTGCTCGTCGAGAAAAATGACTTGGTCAACGGCGCAAGCTCGCGCTACCATGGACTTTTACACAGCGGAGGACGCTACGCCGTCAAAGACCAGGAAGCCGCTAAGGAATGCATTATCGAGAATCAAATCATGCGCAAAATCGGCAAGTCCTGCGT
>JAFXNB010000058.1 GCA_017529935.1 Selenomonadaceae bacterium | reverse complement strand
TGGCGCGTTTGTAGGAATTCAAGCGCGTCATGTACTCGGTCTGCTCCGAAAGCCACTGCATACTGTCCAAAATATTTTTGAAAGCACCGACAAATCCGCTCTTGAACGGATTGAAACGTTCGCTTTTTGTTTTGCGATAAAGTTTATTCATCGAACGTCTAAGCTGGTCAACGTCCTCGGAAACGAACGTGCTTTGCGTGCCGCCCAAAGCGTTGAATTCCGCCCAATCCGTATCATGCGGCACGAGACTTTTCTCCTTGAACATGCGCTTGAAGCCAAAACCCTTGAACCCTTCGCGGAAAGCGTTGAGCAGAGCTACGAACGGATTTGCGTCGGCGTGCCGATTGTGAATGTAGGCGTCCTGCATGTCGCGGAAGGGGTTGCCAATCGCGAAGTCCATGCTTGCCAACGTGCGCATAGCCCGCACGAAGCTCATCGTCGCCTTGAGAAATTTCATTATCCACGCGGTGTCGGCGGGGCTGTAAATATTTTCGACGGCGCGAACAATTGCTGGGTCAAAAACTTTCAGATATTTTATCTCGCCGCCCTCGCGGAAATGGATAATATTTTTGCCGGGGTTGCTCGTCTCGACTTCTTGCACAATATCGCCAAATTCGCCAATTCGCGCGTAGAATGCAAGTTGCTGAATCGCCTTATTGCGTTCGGCGCGGCTCAAGGTGGCGTAGGTGTTTTGCGTCAGCGTCTCCCAAATGTTGTAGGTGTTGCGCTTACTGCCAGTTTTCGGCTTTAGGCTGTCGGCTAATTTGAATTCCTCGCCGTCCTCGAAAACCCTAATCATCGGCACGTAATTTTTCCAGCCGCGCATAAGTTTACCGAACTCGGAATCGGTTATCAGCCCCGCGTCGTGCTGAATACACGCCCAAATATTTGAGTAGGTGATTAGTGCGCGGTGGGCGGCGGAATATTGTTTTTCGCCAGCTTGAATTACTTCGTCGTCAACCGCCTCGCTGAATTGCGGTCTAAGGTCTGCGTCGGGGTCTTCGCGGAGTTTTTCGTGCATTTCCTTATCGAGTTTGGCGACGGCGAATTTCATCAGCCCGTCGACGTGCTCTTTCCCTCCCGCCATGTCCACTATCATATCGAGCGAATTCAGCCTATCGAATTTGAGGCGCGGATAAAGCGTTCCGAGCAGATTGCGAACGTCTTCAATATTTTCGGCGTTAGAATGGAGCATTAATTCGCCCAAACCGCCCACGCCGCGAAGGAGCCTCATCATCTGATACGGGTTGATGTCTTCCTTCATCATTTTGGCGAGTGTGGGAGAAGTTTTCTCCGCCTTGGCTATCATCTCGTTGATTTGGCGTAGCACGGGGTGCAAGTCGTCGGTTAGTTGCTCCTCCTTTTCGCTCCAAAGTGTCTTAGCAATTTCCCTCGGCGATTTTCCTTGCAGGCGGCTGACTAGCGTATCGCCGATTTTTTCTTGCGCCGTCATGTCGTGAAATTCTTGGAAAGCGTCGCGGATTTGGAGCATAAGCCCTGCGGTGACGGGGTCGTCGCGCATTGCCTTTTCAAAAGCCTTTGCCTCGGCGGATTGATTGCCGACTGCGCCCGTCAAACACCAATCAGCGATGTAATTGCTCATCTCCTGCGTCGGATTGAGCTTGAGACTTTTAGCAATCTTCCCGCCGATTTGCGGCAGGAGTTTGTCCCACTCGTAGGCGTGTTTTGCGCGAATGACTTTGTGCACGTCGTCAATTATGGTTTGGTCGGCGTCCTTGACGTTCCCGAAGTCAACCTTGTAACCCGTGGTGCGATAGAGCAAGTCGGTGATTTCTTTGTTCCGATTCTTTTTTGCGTCGCCATTCCACCACGTTGCGAACGCATTGCGGACTTTCTGAACGAGCGATTCGGTCGAATTGTCATTGGCACTGATTGAGAATTTGATATTGTCGTTCGCTTCGGCAACAGAAAAGGCACTCTGTTTTCCGGAGTGCCCTTGACCTGCCATTTCATGATAGAGTTTTAAGAAATGCTTGTACGCCCCACTTTTCCCGCCGCTGACGCTTCGCGATACCCCGCCATAGCTTTCTCGAAGTTGGCTTCCAGTTCCTCGCGTGTCGCTTCCGGAAACAGCCGAAGACCGAGCGTTACGTATTCCTCTTTGTCCATAGTCTCCGTCCAACGGTCGAACAGCTTCATTTCGTATTCTTCTGTCATAGTCGAAACACCTCCGCGCATACTCTATCTTTGCCGCAAGACGATTTTTAAACTTTTCTCTTTTCTGAATGTATCTCGTATTATAATCTGCCAGCATTCTATTAATGTAAGGCAAACTGTCTCTAAGTTCTTCGCGGGCAACAGGGTCGCTCATCTTTGAAATGTCAACGTATTCGCTGATTTCTTTTGAGATATTCTCGCGCACCATTTTCATTATGCCTTCAGTCAAGTACTTGTCGAAGACTTTCTGACTGAGGTCTACCCCATTATCTGCGAAAAGGTCTGTGGTGTCAACATAAATCGGGTTGGGATTTTTTGTGAGGTTCTTACGCTCGTTTCTGATTATAAGTTCGACGTTGTGCGTGCGACGGTTATAGCGGAAAAGTCGTTGTCCTTCCGCGTTGACGAGCTTGTTTGCAATTTTGCCGAATTCGTCAGCCAAGCGTATCGATTGCTCGGTAGTAAATTTGCCGTCGGGGTTGCGGAAGTGCGCGATAAATTTGTTCATGGTGTCTTTCAACCACTGCACCACGCGCTCAATCAAGCCGCGATTCTTGCCCGCTATGCTCTGCAAAAGCCCGCTACGTTTAGCAACGTCCTCGAATTGGTCGGCGATAATTTCTTCGTCAATCGCCGCGTCCGTTAGCAAGTCCGTGCGCTCTGTCCGCTCAAGGTAAGCTTGCCGTTGCTCGTCGGTTATGCCCGTCGCCTTAACCAGTTGCTGATAAAGTTTCGGGTTGTTGTGCTTGAGCCAGTGCAATGATTCGTGCCAGAAAACTTTTCCGAGCGGCTTGTTTGAATTGACGTTCATGTAAGTTACGCCGTTTTTGCGTACCCCGTGAAATCTGCCGTCTTTGTTGCGGAAGAAAATAACCTTGGTGCCGAGTTTTTCCCCGAAAGATTTAAGTAGCTTTTGCTGGGGCGTCAAATCTTTATCGTCAACGAAATTTTCAATTCGAGTGTCAACGGTGCCCTGCTTAGAGAATTTTGTACCGTTCGACATGCCCGCAATAATTACGTGCCGTTTAAGCCAATCGTCCTTTTCTTCGGATTCAGTTTGAGTTTTGGGCGATTCCTTAGTGGCGGTCTTTTGCGGAGCCGGTTGCTCTTGCGCGAAAAGGTTAGCTTCCCTTGCACGCTTGATTAAATCAATCAGCGACTTGGGCTTGTTCTCGCCGAATAAACTTTGCTCCTGCAAATATTTAGAAACGGGCTTTCCCTCGTTGCGAAGTGCAGAAAGTTTTTTTACGGCGTCGACAATGGCTTTCAAGTTGTATTTGTGAAGCACGCCGTCGTTCATGCCCGCCTGAATTTTTACGATTGAAGGTGCGGCAGTCAAAAGGGCGTTAGTCACGCCACGAACGTTATCCTCGGGGCTTACGGCGATAAGTCCTTCGTCGCCGTAAGCCAGCGCAAAAAGTGCCCGCTTCACGCGATTAATCCCGTCTTGGCTAATTTGTCCTTCGCTCGTCGTCAAGGAATTAATTTCGTCGGGCGTGGCAATATCGTTGAGCGCGGCTTGTAAAAAATCGCTGGATTCGGCGTTCGTCAAGTCCACGCTGTCGTCAAATCGCTCGTTAGCTCTCTGACCAGAACGGGCTGATTCATCTTGGAAATTTCGTCCGTATTCAAGCCGAGCCGTTTGGCGTTTCCGACCAGCGCATTTTTGTAGGCTTCACCTTTGCCGTTCGCGTAGGCGTAGCGGATTGCGGCGGTGCGCCCTGATTCACGTCGCGGGCGTCCATTAAATCAGCGGGATTGATACTGTTGCTCATGCGGATTAATTGCGCCTGCATGTCGGCGCGTTCGCGATTAGGCGGCTGTAGTTCGCTAGGATAATTTTTGTTTGCGAAAACACCGCCGTTGTAGATTTCGTGCGAAGAGTTCAACTCGCTTGCCTCGACGACGCGATATTGAACTTGGTGCGCTGTTCGGCTTCCAGTGATAACCTCCGTAGTGCTAGCGCGCCGCCCGTCGCTTTGTGCAAGTTGAGTTTGAGTTTGTGGAATTTTATCTGCCGCCCAAGTTGAAAACTCCTCGCCGTAACTGTCAAGAATAGCCACGCGATTTTCTGCCGTGTTTTTGAATTTGTCCTTGTCGGTGAACATGCCGCTGAAGAAATCAAAATCTTCGGCGGCTTCTATTCCCCCCGAGGCGTCTCTTTTCTCTCTAGCGAATTGCA
Source organism: Selenomonadaceae bacterium (assembly GCA_017529935.1). Taxonomy (GTDB): domain Bacteria; phylum Bacillota; class Negativicutes; order Selenomonadales; family Selenomonadaceae; genus Quinella. Next base: position 874 of record JAFXNB010000058.1, on the reverse strand, counting down.
CCAAAAGTTTTTGCGTCGTGCTGTCTTGTGCATTTAAATCGAAGAGCGGCTTTGTCGGCTCCTCTTGCGGGGTTTCCTTTTGTCGAACTTCGCCGCCGAACTTTTCAAATCGTGTCATGACTGAATCAGCGTATTCATTAATCGAAGGATAGCGGTTGCCGTTGGAATATTGTGGGCGATTCTTTGCTTCTTCGGAAAAACTAATCGCACCTTCGCCAGCATACCAAGCAATAGCAACGTCGCGCCAATTTCCAAACTTGTTGTAGTACTCCTGCATTTTATTTTTGGCAACGAGTTCTTGATTTTCTGGCGTCATCGGAGCGTCGGGCGATAATCCTGCGTCTTTTGCCCATGCTGACCAATTTTCGGGCATTATTTGGAATTTGCCCGCCGCGCCCGAATCAGAATTTGTCAAATCATAATTGCCGCCGGATTCCTGTTGCCCGATTGCACGCATGAAATTATCGATAGAATTTCCTTGCTTAGCCGATTTTTGCGAAGTGTCCTTTGTACCACGAGGATTGAAGCCGCCGGCATGGTCGCCGTTGCCGTCCCATTGCGTGCCGTCGACAGCCATTCGGGGTCCCCTCACCTTCAAAATTCATTCCCAAGTGCGACCATATCTAATAAACTGGTCTAAAAATTTCCCTCTGCCGTAATCGTCGCCGTCAAGCTGGTCTATGATGTCAAATTTCCAGCCGTTACTAAATTCCCCGTTAGCGTGGTCGCCGTTTGTGCCCGCGTTTAGTATCAAGGGCTTGCCAGTGTGTTCAAAGAAATACTTGCCTAACATGTCCAGCGCGTTTAAGGATTCGGGGCGCATACCTTCCGTAGAAACATTCATGTTGGGATTGCGCACTCAATATTTTCCTTC
>JAFXNB010000057.1 GCA_017529935.1 Selenomonadaceae bacterium | reverse complement strand
GGGGCATTGGGCTTACAATTCCGTTTCAAAATTGGCGGCTGAAGGCGTCATCGAAGGTTACGGCGACGGCACCTATCGCGGCGACCGCAACATTACCCGCTACGAAATGGCGCAGATGATTGCTAAAGCCATGGCGAAAAATCCTACCGGCGCGAACAAAGCCGAACTCGACAGACTCGCCGCTGAATTCCGTGAGGAGCTTGACGCACTGGGCGTTCGCGTAGCCGAGCTGGAAAAATACGCCGATAAAGTTGTTTGGCAGGGCAAGATTGAGTATACCTACGAACAAACGAAAACCGACCCCGAAAATAGCGGCAAGAAGACAAAAGACACCGCCAACGGGTTTATCTTCCGCCTTGAGCCTAAAGCTTACGTCAACGACCATTGGACAGTTAATGCCCGCCTTGATGCCGAAGCCGACATGAAAAAAGATGAGACAACCAACTTTGAACTCAAGCGCGCGTGGGCTGAAGGCGATTACGACAAATTAAATCTTAAAGTCGGTCGCTTTGAATTCTACCCCGAAGGCGAAGCCGGACTCATGTGGGATACGGAAATTTCGGGCGGCTCCATTACTTACGGCAGCAAATGGAAATTCAACGTCACGGGCGGTCGCGTCAAGGCTGACGGCGTCGGCGGCGGCGTTTACGGCGAAAATACCACCGAGGACGACCCCGCGACGGTTGTCGGCTTGAGAGTCGATTACGACCAGGGCGATAAAGGTCTTTTCGGCGGCGCGGGCTACTACTATATCAAAGACGACGATCTTGCTTGGAGCAGAAACAATTACTTGAGGAGAGGCGTTGCCGAAAGCCTCGATTTTGATAGCGAACACAGCCGCAAAGCTTATTCCAAAGCGAGTATTTGGACGGTCAATCTCGGCTATAAGTTCACCGAACTTTTGTCACTTCAGGGCGTGTACGCTCGGAATACCAAAGCCGACTTTGAGAATAAAGCTTGGCAGGCTGAACTTAGCTACGGCGACTACGACGACGCCCCCGAAAAAGGTCAGTGGAACGTCTTCGCCGGCTACCGCAGCCAAGGCACCAACGTTTCCTTCGCGCCCACCGCAGAAGACGCTTTGCGCGGCACCCGCGGTTTTGTTATCGGCGCGTCTTGGGCACCGTTCAAAAATATCGGCTTAATCGCGAAATACTTCGACGGCAAATACATCACCGACGGCATCTATCGCAACGGTCGCGGCAAAGCCCGCCATATCTTCGGGCGCGTCGAGTTCTTCTTCTAATTAACAAATTCCCACAGAAAATATTCAGGGAGGAGCTTCCGAAAAATCGGAGGCTCTTTTTGTTTCCGCGTGCTGAATCTGAATAATATCTGCATACAAAAATGATTTACGGCAAATTTTCTCTGGGGCTAAGGTTGATAAGTTCTGCTTGAAAAATACCTGAAAGAAAATTTTAAATTATAACATGAAACTAACATGAAAACAACAATAAAAATTTTTTTCAAGAGGCTTGACAGGCGAAAATTTCTGCGCTATTATTGCGGCGACTTGAGGGACAAGGCAAACGAAGTCCGGAAGAGTTGAGGAAACACGGACACTCAATTTTGAACAACTTCCGAGCCAAGTCAGGAAAGTCATCCGAAGTAAACTTTCTTGAGTGACACCTTTAAGGAGGATGTTCAAAATGAAGAAGTCAGTAGCAGCAGCATTGGCAGCGGCGTTTGTCGTCAGCGCAAGTGCAAGTGTATCGGCAGCAGCCAATCCGTTCAGCGATGTTCCGGCTGGTCACTGGGCTTACAACTCGGTTTCCAAATTGGCGGCTGAAGGCGTTATCGAAGGTTACGGCGACGGCACCTATCGCGGCGACCGCAACATCACCCGTTACGAAATGGCGCAGATGATTGCTAAAGCCATGGCGAAGAACCCGACCGGCGCAAACAAAGCCGAACTCGACCGCCTCGCGGCTGAATTCCGTGATGAACTCGACGCTCTCGGCGTTCGCGTAGCTGAACTCGAAAAGTATGCTGACAAAGTTGTCTGGCAGGGCAAAATCGAGTACACCTACAAGAACCACAGAACCGACAACGTTTGGGCTGACCAGCGTAACCGTCACCACAGCACCAGCGAGCACACCCGCGTTAAACAAGACGACTGGATCTTCCGCTTCGAGCCTATCGCTTACGTCAACGACCACTGGACGCTCCGCGCTCGTATTGACGCACACGTCGACTTGAGCCATGACACCTCCAGCAACTTTGAACTGGTTCGTGGTTGGGCACAAGGTGACTACGACAACTTCCAAGTTAAAGTCGGTCGTCAACCCCTCTACACCAATGAAGACGGTATCATCTGGGATACTGAATACACCGGCGGTGAGATTACCTTCGGCAAACTCGCAAACGGCTTGAGAGCTACTATCTACGGCGGTCGTCTTAGGGCTGACAAAGTAAACGGTGCTATCCGCAATGCAGGTTCTTGGAACGGACGTCAAGACGGCGTTAGCGCAAACGATCGCTGGGAAGAAGCAACTGGCAGACTCGGTAGCGACAGCAAACATACTTCCAGCTTCGTTGGTATCAACCTTCAGTACGACCCGGGTGCAAAAGGTCTCTTCGGCGGCTTGGGCTACTACGCTATCAAAGACAAGGATTTCCAAGCTATCGGAGAATATACCAAGGGCGAAGATTACGTTCCCAACTACTTCTACAGCAAGAAGGGCGACACCGACAAGGCTCAAATCTGGACTATCAACGCCGGTTGGAGACTTGGCAAAGCGCAAATCTGGGGCGCATATGCACGCAACTCTAAAGCCGACTACGAGAAGAGATCTTGGCAGGCACTCGTTCGTTACGGCGACCTCTACGGCGGCGGCAACCAGAACACCAAGAAGGGTCAATGGGCTGTCTGGGCTGGTTATAAAGAACTCGGCTCCAACACCTCCCTCTGCGGTATTAACTGGGATGACGCTTATGCCGGCACCAAGGGCTTCGTCGCAGGCGCAAGCTGGGCACCGATGGATAGAATCGTTGTCCTCGCGAAGTACTTCAAGGGCAAATACATCACCGGCCCTGGCGATGCGGAACGCCTCTTCGGTCGTGTTGAGTTCTTCTTCTAAGCCGTCACTTTCAACCGAAACAATCTTATAACGTAAATAACGGGAGTCTCCGAGAAATCGGCGGCTCCTTTGATTTTACTATTGCAAAAATTTTATCGACGTGTTAAACTTCAGCTGTACTTACGAAAGTAACTAGTTCCAGCATGATCGCCAAAAGAAAACCCCCGACTGCTATCGGGGGTTTTCGCTCGTTTTATAGATTAACGATAACCACGTGCTCTTGGTCACTTACGACTGTCGAGCCACTTGCAGATGAGGTACGTTACCACACCCGCTGCGACAGTTACTACGAACTGCTCCAGCATGCCCGCCACCTCCTTTCGCCGGCGAGATTGGAGGTTGTCCGTGACCGACATGCTGATTTTACACGAAAATATTTTTTGAATCAAGGCGGCAGCTCCGCTGAGTTCCCACTTGCAAAAATTTTATCGACGTGTTAAACTTTAAATGCACTTATGAAAGTAACTTAGTTCAAACATACTCGTCAAAAGAAAACCCCCGGTTGCCGCCGAGGGTTTTCGCTCGTTTTATAGATTAACGATAACCACGTGCTCTTGGTCACTTACGACTGTCGAGCCACTTGCAGATGAGGTGCGTTACCACGCCTGCTGCGACAGTTATAACGAACTGTTCAAACACACTCGCCACCTCCTTTTATTATGGCGATTGGGGGTCGTCCGTGACCGACATGCTGATTTTACACGGAAATATTTTTTGAATCAAGGCGGCGACTCCGCTGAGTTCCCCCTTGCAAAAATTTTCAGCGTGTGCTAAACTTTAGGCGTATTTAGAGGAAACCAATTTGACCGTCAGCATGATTAACAAAAGAAAACCCCCGACCAGCTATCGGGGGTTTTCGCTCGTTTTGTAGAGTAACGATAACCACGGGCTTTTGTTACCTGCGGCGGTCAAGCCACTTGCAAATGAAGTACGATACAACATTTGCTGCGACCGTCACGACGAATACCGTCAGCATAAATAACACCTCCTCCTGTTACCCAGGAAAGAGTCTTCGGTAACGCGCTTATTTTACAAGAAAGTGCGGCACTAATCAAGGCAAAAAAAGAGCGGCCGCTTTGACCGCTCAAAATTTTTTATCTGGCGTGACGCATGGAGTTGACGGGGATATTGGCGACGAGCGCAACCGAATCGGAATCATTTTCAAGCGCAATTTCCATCTCCGTGCGGTTTATGTTCATGTACTTAGATAAAACGGTTATAATTTCTTCCTTAATCTTTTCCATAATTTCCGGCGAAATGCTGGCGCGGTCGTGAATAAGCACCACTTGCAAACGTTCCTTGGCGACCGCACCCGATTTTTTTTCGGACATGCCGAAGACTCTTTTTAAAACGTCAAGCATGGACAGCCCTCCTTACAGCAAGCCGAAAAGTTTTTTCAGCCGGGCGAAGAAGCCTTCCTTTTGCGGTTTGAGGAAGGGGACGTTCTCGCCGCACAGTCGGGCAACGATATTTTTGTACGCTTGCCCAGCCGTCGAGCCGCTCATCGTGATAACGGGCTCACCGCGATTTGTGGCGACGACAACGTTTTCGTCGTCGGGAACTTGCCCTATACACGCGACCGATAAAATTTCGTCAATGTCGCCCATGTCGAGCATATCGCCCTTTTCAACCATCTGCGGACGAATTCTGTTGACGATAAGCTTGACATTTTCCTTATCCGCGCGACCGAGTTCGCCGATAATTTTGTCCGCGTCGCGAACGGCTGAAATTTCGGGCATAGTCACGACAATCGCGGTATCGGCGGCGGCAATCGCCGTCTTAAAGCCCTGTTCAATTCCTGCGGGACAATCGATTATGATAAAATCGAATTCCTTTTTCATTTCGTCGCAGAGGGTCACGAGCTGTTCGGGATTGAAGGCGGACTTGTCCTTAATTTGCGACGTGGGCAGGAGATAAAGATTTTCATACTTTTTGTGGCGGACGAGGGCTTTTTTGTAGGCAACGCGCCCGCTCGTCACGTCGACAAGATCATACAAAATGCGATTTTCCAAGCCGAGCAAAAGGTCAAGGTTGCGAAGCCCCGTGTCCGTGTCAATCAACGCGACTTTGTGACCGCGCATGGCAAGCCCGACGCCGATATTTGCCGTGGTTGTCGTCTTGCCGACGCCGCCTTTGCCCGACGTTATTACTAAAATCTGACTCATATAATTTTCCCTTCCGTAGAAAAAATTTTACCGCGCAACGGGTTCAAAAATAATCATGTTGTCCTTAATCATGGCGCGTTCGGCTTGGCTGGCTTTAACGTCTTCATCGGGCGCGCGTGCAACCAAGTCGGCAATGCGAATTTGAACGGGCATGAGCCTATCCGCCACGACGCACGCCGTTTTGTCGCCGAAAGCTCCCGCGTGAACGAAGCCCCTGCACGTGCCGCGAATGTCAATCGAACCGCCCGCGATGACTTGTGCGCCGGGGTTGACGTTGCCGCAAATCAGCACGGAGCAATTTGCCTTAACCTCCTGCCCGCCGCGAACTGTATGATTTATTACCATCATTTTCTGAGCTTCCTCGACGCTCTCTTTAAATTTCTGCGCGGGAGCTTTAGAGGACGTGTCGCGTGACGGCGGCGCAAGATTCGGGCGTTTCAATTCTGTGCTGAAAAGCATTCCGTGCCGATGAAACATTTTGCGCAAAGCTTCGTTCTGTTCTTCGGCAAAGTAGCCCTTCGGAACGAAAACCGTTGTCCCGCGAATAAAAAATCCGTTGCCCGATTGGAGCTTGTCAAGCAGGTTTGCCTTCACGTCGTCGAATGTTGCGCCCTTCTCGAAAGTCAGCTGCAAGCCGTACTTAAGCCCCTTAATCGTAACTATGTCACTCATGTTTATCACCGCCTATGAATTAAAAATGATTCCGCGTGCATTATACATAATCTGCCGCCGCTTGCCAATATCTTTACAGATTTTTTTCAGTGAATCAATCACCAAAAAATTTCCCGCCGCGAAGTTCGATTGTAGTCGAGGAATAATAGCATAAGTTTCATTTATAAATTTCGCCGCGCCGATTGACATTGCAAAAAAGAAAATCTATAATCGTTTCAACGTTGGAATATTATTTTAAAGGAGAGATGACTTTATGGCGAAACCGCTTCAAATTATGGAAACAGTCTTGCGCGACGGGCATCAATCGCTACTTGCCACGCGCATGCGCTATCGTCAAATGGAGCCGATGCTTGCCAGTCTCGACAAAATCGGCTATAAAGCTCTGGAAGCATGGGGCGGCGCGACTTTCGACAGCTGCCTGAGATTTTTGGACGAAGACCCGTGGGAACGTCTCGATAAACTTAAGGCTAACCTCAAGAACACGCCAATTCAAATGCTCCTGCGCGGGCAAAACTTGCTCGGCTACAATCACTATTCAAACTACGTGGTAGAAAAATTCGTTCAGCACGCCTCGGCGCACGGTATCGGCGTCTTCCGCATTTTCGACGCCCTTAACGACGTTCGCAATCTGCGCGTCGCGATTAAAGCCGCGCTCGCTTGCCCCGAAAAGCCCGAAGTCCAAGGTTGCCTCGTCTACACGATTAGCCCCGTCCATACAAATGAAATGTTCGTTGAGCTGGCGAAGGAACTTCAGGAAATGGGTTGCCACAGCGTCTGTATTAAAGATATGTCCGGCTTGCTCGCGCCCTACGCCGCCGACGACCTCGTTAAGAAACTTAAAGCCGGCTTGGATATTCCCGTTGAATTGCACACGCACTGCACGAGCGGCTTCGGTCACGCAACTTATCTTAAGGCGATTGAAGCGGGCGTTGATATCGTTGACTGCGCGCTCTCTCCGTTCTCCAGCGACACGTCCCAGCCTTGCACGGAGACAATCGTCGCCATGTTAGCCGGTCACGAACGCGACACTAAACTCGACCGTCAAGCCATGACTCCAATCGCGAAACATTTCCTCGGCGTCAAGGCGGAGCTTATTAAAGAATTCGGGCTGAAAGGCTACTTCGACATCAACGTCAACGTTCTCGACTTCCAAATCCCCGGCGGCATGCTCTCCAATCTCGCCAACCAACTCAAAGAAGCCGGCATGGAAGATAAATATCAAGACTTACTCGACGAAATGCCGCGTGTCCGCGCTGACGCCGGTTATCCGCCGCTCGTCACGCCGTCAAGCCAAATCGTCGGCACGCAAGCAACTATGAACGTCATGGCGGGCGAACGCTATAAACTCGTTCCGAACGAATTTAAAGATATGGTTCGCGGCAAATTCGGACGCACGCCCGTGCCCGTCGACCGCGATTTCATTATCAAGACGCTCAAAGTCCCCGCAAACCAAATCATCGACGATTGCTCCGTCGAAGACGCGAAGGGCGAAACTTTCGCGCAATTCAAGGACGAATTGATTAACAAAGGCTTCCTCAACCCGACTGATGAAGACGTTCTCAGCTACGCGCTCTTCCCGCAAGTCGCCGAAGAATTCTTCAAGAAACATTACAAGCAAGTCACCGCTTACAAACGCTAATCTCCTTTCTTAAAATAAAAATTCTCTCCCGCCAAATCATTTGACGGGAGTTTTTTTTTGTAAATGCGCGGCGACAATGTTAAAAATTTCGATTAGTTAATCGCGACCGCTGTTCCCCCGCTTTTAAAGCGGGCGGGGATTTTTTTATTGCCGAATCGCGCGAAGTTCGGCGGACAAATTATTTTTAAGCTTATCTTCCAGCTCCTCCAGTGTTTTCGCGTCGAAAGCGTAGGTAATTTCGGGTGCGCCGTTGATTCGCCGTTCGCCGCTGAATTCGTCGCTGTAAATGTTGTAGTAAAGAACAAAATCGCTGTTAATCTTGAAGTCAGCGTAATTAATGATGATAAACGAGCCGTTCGTGACTTCGACGGGCGCGGCGGGGCTGATAAACAGTTCAAAGCCCTCAAAAGTCGCGGGAAGACTTTTTCCGTAGCTCCACGCGTCGATTTTCTTCTCGCGCAGGAAAATATTCGGCTCTTTGCGTAGAATCTCGCGTAAATCTTTCAAAACGCCAACAAGTTGGGCGTCAAGCAGCTTTTTAAAGTGTTCAAAGTCCTCCGTGAAAAAATTAGTCAAACAAAACTCCGTCAAGCCGATTTTCTGCCGAATTTTAAACTCGCGCGTCTCTTCGTGAAAATAAATCGTCAAAGCGCAATGTGTCGCGTCGTCGGCGCAGATAAAGAAAATAAATTTGTCGCCGTCCTCCGCGAAAACTTTTTTCAGCGTGAAACCCTCGATTTCGGCGGGCAATTCGCCAAAATCAAGCGCGGCGAGTTTATTTTTTGTCTCTTCTACCAAAAAAATTCCTCCAAACAACTTTTCCGCGCAGATTTCGACGGTAAATCTCCAAAATCAAGCGCGCAAGTCTAAAAAAATTCCTCCAAACAGCTTTTCCGCGCAGATTTCGGAGGCAAATCTCCAAAATCAAGCACGGCGAGTTCAAAAAAAAATTTTTCTCCATTATAGAAGTTGACGCCGCCAATATCAACGCTTGAATTGTGCTTTTTGAAATACCTGTTATAATCATGAAAAAATTTTCGGGAGGTGCCCGGACTAATGATTAAAGCATTTTGGAACCTTTTCAAGGGCTATTGGTGCTCTGAAGAAAAATGGAAGGCGCGCGGACTTTTCGTCATAGTGATTGCGATGAATTTGGCAATGGTCGCGATTGAAGTTCGGGTCGTTCATTGGAACGGAGAATTTTTTAATGTCTTGGAAAATCGAGACTTGGCAACTTTTTGGTCAAAGCTGTCGGAATTTATAATTTTGGCGGCGGTGTTCACGTTGATTGCAACCTACATGGTTTACTTGACAAAAATGTTGCATATAAAATGGCGTACATGGATGACGACGCAATACGTTGATAAGTGGATGAAAAATCAGGCTTATTATCGAATACAAGTTTCGGGCGGCAAAACCGATAACCCCGACCAGCGAATTTCCGAAGACATTGAACAATTTGTCGCGATAACGATGTCACTTTTGAGCGGAATTACTCGAAGGCTGGCAAGTTTGTTTGCATTTGCTACCGTGTTATGGGAATTGTCCGGCGCGATAGAAATTTTCGGCGTGGAAATTCAGGGCTATATGGTTTGGTGCTGTTTGATTTACGCGGCTGTCGGAACTTTTTTGACGCACATTATCGGTCGCGAACTCATACCGCTGAATTTTAATCAACAACGTTACGAGGCGGATTTTCGTTTCAGCATGATGCGTGTCCGTGAAAATTCGGAGAGCATTGCCTTTTACGGCGGCGAAGAGGTCGAGAAGAAAAATTTTCAAGAGCGTTTTGCGAACGTCATTTCAAATTATTGGAAACTTATGCGGCGAAATAAGCTGTTGGACTTTTACACAAATTCTTATGGGCAGGTCGGGAACGTCGCGCCGATAATAGTTGCCACGCCGAAATTTTTTTCGGGAGAAATTCAATTTGGCGGCTTAATGGAAACCATCGCCGCATTTGAACAGCTGAGAAATTCCTTGAACTTTTTTGTAGACGCTTATGAATCTTTGGCGGCATTGGCATCGGTTGTGCGCCGTCTTTCCGAGTTCACCGACAACATGGAAAAGGCTCTTTCGATTAAAAGCGAAGTCGAACAAATCAAAGTTCCCGACGAAAATTTTTCTGCGGAAAATTTACAAGTTGCTTTGCCGAACGGACAAACTTTGCTGAAAGATTGCAATATCGAATTGACGCGGGGCACGCGGCTTTTGATTACCGGCGGCTCCGGTTGCGGAAAATCGACTTTGCTCCGAACAATTTCGGGAATATGGCCTTTCGGCAGCGGAAAAATTTTCTCGTCCGGAAAAGTCGGGAAATTATTTTTATCGCAACACCCGTATTTGCCGCTCGGAACTTTACGCCAAACGATTTATTATCCGCTTGAAGCGGAGCCGAATTCCGACGAAAAAATCAAAGAAGTTTTGCGCTTGACGGATTTGGAAAAATTCACAGACAGGCTCGACGAAACAGACGATTGGAGCAGGATACTTTCATTGGGCGAACAACAGCGGATTGCATTTGCGCGAGTGCTTTTGTTCAAGCCGAATTGGATTTTCTTGGACGAATCAACTTCGGCATTGGACGAGCCGCGAGAAAAAATCATGTACGACTTAATAAGAAAACATTTGCCGAACGCCGGAATTGTAAGCGTGGGTCATCGTTCAACTCTTTTCGCACTGCACGACAAAGAATTAAATTTAAGCGGCGGCAGTTGGAAGTTGAGGACAATTTGAAAAGAAAATTAACCTTGGCGAAAAGTCAGGGCTTTTTTATTTGACGTTGTGAAATTTGCGCCCGTTAAATTGTGCTTTTTGAAATTACCTGTTATAATCATGAAAAAATTTTCGGGAGTGATAAACAGATGATGAGAATTCTGCTCGCCGAAGACGACAGCCGCCTCGGCAAATTGATTGAGTACATGCTCCAGCAAAATAAATTCAACGTCGAGTGGATAACAAACGGCGCGGACATTTTTGAATACGCCATGTACTCCGAATACGACATTTTGATTTTGGATTGGATGATGCCAAATGTCAGCGGGCTTGAGGCTTGCCGGCAACTGCGCGAGGCTGGCTACGAACGGGCGATTATCATGCTCACCGCCAAAGACACCGTGGAAGATCGCGTTATGGGCTTGGACGCCGGCGCGGACGATTATCTTGTCAAGCCGTTTGAATTCGATGAACTTTTAGCTCGGCTCCGCGCACTCGGCAGACGCTCCACGCAAATAATTCAGCAGGAAGTTATCGAAATCGGCGACTTCACACTAAACCGCACGACTAAAATTTTAAAGAAGCACGATCAAGTTATCCAGCTGTCTCCGCGCGAATTCCAAATCTTTGACCTGCTGGCGCAAAATCTCGGCGTCGTCGTGCCCCGCGATATTATCCTCGACCGAATTTGGGGGCTTGAACGCGATATAACTTCCAACAACATCGATTCCTACATGAAAATTTTGCGCAAGAAACTCATGGAAGTCGACGGGAGCATTTCGATTAAAACTGTGCGCGGTATCGGCTATCGTTTGGAGGCATAATGGAAATTTTTGGGCGCAGTCGCAAACAATTAGCCTTTGCCTACGCGCTTATCATGTGCCTTTTCATGGCGTTAATAATTTTCGTCGTGCATATGGCAATGAACTAGTCAATGTTTTCCGAACAGGCGCAGGAGCTATCGGACGCGGCAAGCGGCGTGGCTGAAACGCAAACTTTTTATTTGAAGAATCCAAATGCCGCCGTCGACGAAAATCGCTACTACAAAAGCGTCAACGACCGATTATTTTTCTACATTTTCAACGCGGATAAGCAGTTGGTGCGTTTTGAGCGGGCGTCGTTCAGGCTGGAGCAATTCGTGCTTGACGTTATCGAAAGCTGGGACATTGACGAGGGCGAAGTCGAAGTTTTCCGCCACTCCAACGAGACCGGGCAACTTTCAACCGTGATGATGACTTCAAAAAAAATTGTCACGGATAACGCCGTCCAAACGCTTTACGTCGGCAAAGATGTCACCGCACTTTATTCGGGACTTCAAAAGGCAACTTACGCGCAAGTCTTGCTGGGTTTCGTCGCGGTGCTAATCGCCTCGGCAATCGGCTACTACATGGCGGGCAGGGCGTTGGTGCCGCTCAAGGAAGCCTACGACAAGCAGAAACAATTCGCGGCGGACGCCTCGCACGAACTTAGAACGCCGCTGGCAGTCGTCATGGCGTCAGCGGATTTGCTTTTGGCGGATCCGTCGATACAAAATCCGTTCTTGCGGCAAGTTTTGGAAGATTTAAAGAGCGAAGTCAAGAAAATGACAAATTTGGTCAGCGATTTGCTAATGGTCGCCCGCTCCGATAACAACGCGCTCAAATTTAAAATTCAGCGGCTCGATTTGACGGAAATTTTAAAGCAAGTTATCCGAACGATGACGCCAATCGCTGAGAAAAAAAATATCCGGCTCGGCGGCGAAAATTTCCGCAAAGCCATGATTAACGCTGACGAACAGAAAATTAAACAGCTGGCGATAATTTTGGTCGACAACGCGATTAAATACACGCCCGAAGGCGGCGCGGTGCTCGTTAAGTTGGAAAAGGCTGACGACGCCCGCGCGATTTTTTCCGTAATCGATAACGGCGTCGGCATCGCGCCCGAAAATTTGGATAAGGTTTTCGAGAGATTTTACCGCGTCGACAAAGCACGCTCGCGCGAAATGGGCGGCAACGGGCTTGGACTTGCTATCGCCGCCGAAATCGCCAAACTTCACGACGGGAAAATTTCTGTCATTTCCCAGTTCGGCGAAGGTACAAAATTCACCGTCGAGCTTAAAGCTAACCTAAAAAAATAAATTTACCCCTCAACTGCCCGTCGAGGGATTTTTTTTTGCCCGTTTTACAAATTCCATGTACGTGGAAAATGTAAATCGCGCCCAAAAATCGACCTCAAAACCGGTTTCAGACGCTCAAAATCACTTCAAAACGGTTTCAGACGCTCAAAACCACTTCAAACCGGTTTCAGACGCTCAAAACCACTTCAAACCGGTTTCAGACGCTCAAAACCACTTCAAAACGATTTCAAACAATAATTTTGCTCTTGACGCATGATTTATAATGGAAAAAACGTTTGGAGGTGGTCTGATGCTCGTTTCTGATAAATTTTTCTCCGATTCAACTCACAAATCTACTATTTTCTCCCCAGCGCAAATAAATTTCCTCGAAACTAATGCTTATACCAAAATTATTCGCGGTAAACCCACTTTTTTTATTAAATGCCTCGTTCGCGGCAAAGAAATTCGCCTCACGCCAGAAGAAGCCGTTCGACAAATGTTTATTCGCAAATTAATCGACGATTACGGCTATAAAATCGCTCAAATGGCTGTCGAACACCCAATTAAATTCGGTAGAGAGACTAAACGCGCCGATATTGTCATTTTTGAACCGAATAATCCGACTGTCGAATATATTATCGTCGAAGTTAAGAAGCCTAAGCTCAAAGACGGCAAAGAACAGCTCAAATCTTACTGCAACGCGACCGGTTCAACTATGGGCGTTTGGTCTAACGGCGAAAAAATCTCTTTTTATCACCGAAAAGACCCGAATTACTTTGAAGATATTCCAGATATTCCTAAATCCGGGCAAAAATTAAAAGATATTCTCCGCGAACGCCGCACTATCGCTAATTTAATCGCCGATGATAAACTTTTGCGCGAAAATAAAACTCTAGCCGATTTAATCCGCGAACTTGAAGACGAAGTGCTCGCTAATGCCGGAGTCGACGTTTTTGAAGAGGTTTTTAAGCTGATTTATACTAAACTTTTCGACGAAATGCTCGGCGGGCGCGATAAATCCAGAATTTTGGAGTTTTGGAACTACGGAGAGAGCGATAGCCAATTAAAAGAAACTATTCAAGAACTTTTCGACCGCGCAAAGCAAAAATGGGCGGGAATATTCGCCGAAGATGATAAAATTAAGCTCACGCCGTCGCATTTGGCTATTTGCGTGTCCTCTCTGCAAAATGTGAAGCTTTTTAACTCAAATCTCGACGTTATCGACGACGCTTTTGAATATTTGATGACTAAATCGCAAAAAGGCGAGAAAGGGCAATTTTTTACGCCGCGTTACGTTATTGATATGTGCGTTCGCATGCTAAATCCTAAAATTAACGAAACTATGATCGATACTGCGGCTGGTTCGTGCGGTTTTCCCGTTCATACCACTTTTTTTGTATGGAAAAACATTTTAGCCGCAAAAAATATCCCGCAAAGTCATCTTTTTAGCCTCGAAATTAAGCCGCAAGAGTGCGAAGACTACGTTAGAAAGAATATTTTCGCGATTGATTTCGATGAAAAGACTGTTCGCGTGGCTAGAATGCTGAATTTAATCGCCGGCGACGGAAAAACTAACGTTTTACACCTAAATACGCTCGATTATGAACGCTGGAACGAAATTATTGATGAAGATTGGCTAGATATTTACAATGACGGCTGGAAAGGTTTGCGCAAACTCCGCGCCGCTAAAAATGACAATTCGCATTTCAATTTTGATATTGTAATGGCTAATCCGCCGTTCGCGGGCGACATTAAAGAGAGCAGAATTATTACTAAATACGAACTCGGCAAGAATTTTCGCGGAAAATATCAATCAAAGGTCGGGCGCGACATACTTTTTATTGAACGCAACCTTAATTTTCTAAAATCTGGCGGGCGAATGGCGATTATTTTGCCGCAAGGGCGTTTTAATAACTCAAGCGATAAATATATTCGCGATTTTATTGCTGAACGCTGCAGAATTCTTGCTGTAGTCGGTTTGCACGGAAATGTTTTCAAACCGCACACCGGAACGAAAACTAGCGTGCTTTTTGTGCAGAAATGGGACGAAAAACTTTGTCCGCGCCGCGATGATTACCCAATTTTCTTTGCGACAATGCGCGAACCCTCAAAAGATAATTCCGGCGAGAAAATTTTGGAAACTGACGGCGAAAAACTCCTGCGCGACGACCATAATCACACAATCGTTAAGCACGACCTTTTTAATCACGACGGAAAGACCCGCGACGGCATCGCTGAGGCTTTTATTGAGTTTGCAAAGCGTGAGGGCTTAAGTTTTTTTGAAAATAGCTCCTTCGACGCCGCTAAATATAAAATTTTGTCGGAGGAGCTTGAATTTACAGAGATTTTCTTGTCAATCTGCGCGGCGAACAAAGATTTTCGCGTCGACAGCGAGTATTTCTTAAAAAAATATCTTCATGATGAATTAAACGTCTCAAAATTTAAAAACATGATGATTTATGAGTTAGCTTTGGTCTCAGATGGACAGCACGGCTATCACGAAGTCGATAACAATTCAAATATTCACATGCTAACGGCAAAAAATGCTAAAAATT
Organism: Selenomonadaceae bacterium; assembly: GCA_017529935.1. GTDB lineage: Bacteria > Bacillota > Negativicutes > Selenomonadales > Selenomonadaceae > Quinella. The sequence continues at coordinate 39,971 of JAFXNB010000057.1, read as the reverse complement.
GGTTTGCAGACATTGACGGTGCTGAAACTGTAGCAAAATGGGTGGACTATAACAATAAACGTTCTTCATTGAAAGAAAATGACATTATTATCAGCACACGAGGGACAGTTGGCTGTTGCGCATTAGTTTTTGAAAAAATTTTGCCTGCGAATCTCGACCAAGACGTTGCAAGAGTAAAACTTGAATGCAATTTAATTTGCTCGGAATACTTGTTGGCTTATTTGAATTCAAAATTTGGTCAAGATTGGATGCAACGCAATAAAACTGGCATGGTTCAGCAAGGTTTATCGTTGGAAAAGATACGAAATATGCCAATTCCGATTGTATCGAAAGATTTTCAGGCAAAAATAAAAGAAATCGTTCAATCGGCGTTCAAATTGAGCGAGCGAGCCGACGAAAACTATCACGCGGCGGAAAAAATGTTGTCAGCGGCATTGAACTTGGAAAATTTTAAACCGAGTAGCGAAAACGTCGCGATAAAAAGTTTCAGCACGTCATTTGGCTTTAGCGGACGCCTTGACGCAGAATTTTATCAGCCAAAATACGACGACATAGAAAAAAAGTTAGCGGAATTGTCTAGCGGGCGACGTGTGAAGGATTTTTTTAAACTCGTTAAAGATATTTGCGACCGCCGCGCAGATTTTTACAATTACATTGAGATAGGCGACGTAAATATTTCAAACGGCGTAGCGGTGGCGAATAAGATTTCAACGGACGAATTACCCGAAAATGCAAAGATAATGACGCGAGAAAATGACGTTTTAGTATCAAAAGTTCGACCGAATCGCGGCGCGGTATCGATTTTACGCGAAAATAATTTGCTAGTTAGCGGAGCATTTGCGGTTTTACGTTCAAGCGTAAAATTTTCAGTAGAAGTGTTGCAAGTTTTACTACGGACGAAAATTTATCGCGAATTAATGTTAAAATACAATGTCGGGACGTCATATCCCGTAATAAAAGACGAAGACGTTTTAAATTTGCCGTTGCCGGTGGTATCAGAAGAATTGCAAGAAAAAATCGCCGCGCAGGTGTCTGAATCGTTCAAACTGCGCCGCGAATCGGAAAAACTTTTATTCAGAGCGAAAAAAGCGGTCGAAATCGCTATCGAACAGAGCGAAGACGCCGCGATAAAATTTCTAGACGATTAAAAAAAGAACTCTCAAGCACAATGCCTGAGAGTTTTTAAATTTTTTGGGGGGTGGTAAGGAAAAGTTGCTTATCCGCGAGTTTTTCCGCCCGCAACGTTCACAGTGACGCCGTCGACGTAAGAAGCGCGATCACTTGCGAGGAAAACGACATCATCGGCGACTTCGGAGAGTTTTCCACTGCGTCCGAGGGGCGTAGTTTTGGTTGAGCTGTAACCTTTGCGCAAATCGTCGACGGTAATGCCGCGCGTGTATGCCAAAGCCTCTTCATAAGCCAAAGTTCTAAGACCGGTCGCCTCCATAATGCCGGGAGCCATGCCGACGACGCGCACATTGTACTTGCCAAGCTCTTTTGCCCAGCTGCGAGTGAAACTGTTGACGGCATTTTTGGTCGCGGCGTAGATACTTTGACCTTCGGAGCCTTCCAAGCCCGATTCGCTGCTCATATTGATGATAACGCCGCCGCCAGCCTTAACCATTTCATGACCGACAGCCTGCGCGACGAGATAAACGCCTTTAATATTAACGCCGGTGACTTTATCGTAGATTTTTTCGTTGAGTTCGTACTTTCCGTGCGGATCTTTGGGGTCGACAAGCAAGCAGGGGATATTTATGCCGGCATTGTTGACGAGAATATCGATTTTGTCGAAAGTTTCAAGCGCAGTCTTAACCATTGCTTCGACACTTGCGGTTTCAGCGACGTTTGTGATGACATATTTAACTTTTCCGCTGTTTTCGTTGAGATTGAACTCCGGTTCGTTGGGATTGAAGTCGCAGACGACGACATTTGCGCAGTTATCGAGGAAAGCTTGAGCAACAGCCTTGCCGATACCGCTTGCCGCGCCGGTTACGACCGCAGTTTTGCCTTTGAGACCGAGCCACGAGCCGTCAGCAACTTTTTTGTCCGCCGCGTTGAAAATTTCGATCATTTCTCCCGCGCGAAGTTCGGGAACGGGTTTATTTTCGACGTGAACGGAGCCTTCGAGCAATTCGCCCTCGCCGCCGTCGAATTTAATCGTAATGTGACTGAGATTCATCAAATTTTTCTGGACTTCGGAGCCGACTTTGATAATTTTAAATTCGTTGCCCGCAATTTTGTACACGTCGCCGGGTTTAATCATGCCGGTGAGTTCGTTGCCGGTGTGCATAACGTAAGCGTCGCGTAATTCGGGCAGAGCCATCGCCTCGTCGAACATGATGAGCATATTTGCCGCCGCGATGAAATCTTTGACTTGACCGTCCAGCTCGACGATTTTACTTGAATAAATCTTTTCTGCCATTGTATAATTACCTGCCTTTTATAATTTTATGGTCGCAAGACCTATTTTTTTTGAAATTATGATTCGTAAAGCCCGAAACTAGCGAGCCACGCGAGGATAACTGACACGGGATCGGTGATAAATCTTGAATACAGCACGGAAGGCACGCCAACTTCGACAGTTTCCGTTTCAGCCTCCGCTAAACCGAGACCGACGGGCACGAAGTCGCAAGCACACTGCGCATTTATTGCAAACAGCGCGGGCAATGCCAAATGCGGCGGGATATTGCCTTCACCAATCTGAACGCCGATTAACATTGAGACGAACGCGAAAAAAAATCGACTGATTGACAATCGAACATTGCAGAAGACGCCCCGATAAGCTACAATGGTGATGTCTAATCAACCAAAGCCGTCGAGACGTCTTCTTGCATTTATTTTAACGTCTCGTCGGTTGTTTGTCAAAAATTTGGAGGCGTTATCATGAAACACCGCGAAAAACTTTTCAAGCTCCTGCGCAAGTCTGTCGAAACGCCGCAAGAATCGTTCGCCGTCGAAGAAATGATTGCTAAAGTCGAAGGAAACATGCTGACAGTTGAAGTCCTCGACGATAAGCACCAGAAATTCAACGGATTGATTTTTAATTCGAGTAAAGCTCCGCGCAGTGAAAGTCGTTATTTTAAGTTGATTAGTCTGCATAGGTTTATATGGACGTGCTACAATGGAGAAATTCCTGACGGTTACGATATTCATCATGTAGACTTTGACAAAAACAACAACGACATCTCGAATCTTGTTGCTTTGCCGAAATCTGACCACCAAAAACTTCACGTTCGGATACAAGAATCTCATCATCGGGCACGCGCGTTTTAAATCCGTCGACGAGTTCGCAACCTGTCATTTCAGCGAGCCGTTCAGCGACTTTGGACATGACGCCGCCGGTAATGTTGACGACTTTATTTTTTTTGCCGTCGGGAATAAGTGTCAAGGGTCCGCCGAAGCCGCCGCTGCCCGCTTTGACGACTACCGCTTTATAATCAGCCATGTTAAATCCTCCTTAAGCCGTCTTGAGCTGCTTGCTCAACGAAATTCCCTGCTGTTTTTGCACATAAGTCGTCGTGAAGTCCGTGCCCCAGCCGCGCAGGAAGTTTATCACGATACCGATAAGCAAATATCTTAGTGCAAGGTCGACGTGATTTAGTCCAAGCGTCGTGATTCCGTTTGCAATGCCGAGATAAACAAAAAGCCGACTGCGTGAACAATCGGCTTGAAAAATTTCTTATATTGCGGAAAACGCTCCGATAAGCTACAATGACAATGTTAGAATCTGTCACGAGCCGTCGAGGCGTCTTCCGCGTTCATTTTAACGTTTCGTCGGCTGTTTGTCAAAAATTTGGAGGCGTTATCATGAAGCACAAGGAAAGTCGAGAGTACGAAGCCGCAAATCGTAGCAATAATACCTATTGCTCTGCGAAGTGTAAAAAAATCGCTGAACGAACCCGCGCTGTCGAAATTAAAACGTGCGAAGTCTGCGGCAAAATTTTTTCGGACGTTGTGAGCAAACACCGCAAGCATTGTTCGCCAGAATGCGCCGCCGCCGCTTTGAAACGCCGAGAAATCCGCGCGTGCCTTCATTGCGGCAAGGAATTTTCCGCGCAAATCAATCGGACGCAAAAATTTTGTTCGCGTGAATGTTTTTACAAACACAGACTCGAAACTCGACGCACGCGCCCATAATCGCTGTAACTTTTTCACGCGACGCCGCCATACCGATTGAATAATTCAAATTTCTAAGCGTGTCGAGATCTACGCCGATAATTCGGTCTGAAAAATCCGTTTTGACTTCGCGACCGTTCTTGTCGAAGAAAACCGAGCAAATTTCGACAACAGTGCCGGTTCTTGAAAGAGATTCAATCGCTTGCCGACCGAATTCGCCCATCCAAACGAGATTCGACGATTTAACAGGCGCGCCGATACCGACAAGCCCGATGTCCAATTTCTTCCAGAAGTCGGAAATTTTTTCGTAGTTTGCGTCCTGAACGATAGCATTTATGATTTCAGCCGTGCGAGTGATGACCGGCGCGTAAATATAATGGCAACGACCGCCGAACGCCCGCGCAAATTCGTAGCAAAGCGTGTTCACGTGCAATTCGCTGTCGATATTCTCCGGTTCTCCGTCCAAAGGAACAAAATCCGAATCAATCTGCGGAACTTCTGCGCAAAAGTTGAAGTCCCGCGCGACCCATTGCCTGTTTGACGGCGAGGAGGTCATAGCTGCGCGGCACAATGAAGCATTCCTTCAACCCGAAACGCTTTTCCATGGCTGATTCAATGTCCTCAAAATTTTTGTTGGCAACGGTTATGGTCACAATTCCTTGGTCGAGGGCACGTTTTAAATGTTTGCTAATAGTCGTGCGTTCAACGCCGAGGCGTTTAGCAATTTCGGTTTGTTTCATGTGTTCGAGGTAGTACATCGTCGAGACTTTGATTAAAATTCTGCGCTCAACCGGTGTCATTTAAAATTTCCTCCTCCCGAAAAGTTTTTTGTCTTACGTTGTGGCGATTGTAAAAGAAATTTTGTGGCGCGGCAAGGAAAATGAGCAGTTTGAACCCGATTTTGGCGCAAAAAAATAAAAAACGCCGTTCGATTGTCACATTTGAGCGATTGACGGCGATTTTGAATTTTTACGGGATTGGCTGTCACACACACGCGGCGCGGAGAATCTTTTCGAGGAAATCTTCGGCGTCGGAGAATTCGATAAAACCTTTGCCGAACGAAATATCCGCCACTTCCAACATCGGCGTATCAATGACAGAATCTCCCGCCGCAAAAGTTTTATCGGGCGAAAATTTTTCAATCAGCCGCTCCAAAGCCGCGCCCTTATTGAGTTCGGGCGGGAAGAGATAAAATTTTTTGTTCGCGCCCTGAACCGTCAAGCTCGTGTCGAAGGAAATTTTATCGGCGTCAATGTCATCTCGACAGCGCAAATATAAAAAACTTTCGTCGACGATGCGGCAAATATCGAACGCGGGATTATCGGAAAAATTTTCGTGCTGAAGTTTCAATTCCGCTTCGTAGGGCGCGACGACTTTTTTTAAAAAATTTTCTTGGTTATCGCCGTCCAAAAGGAATGCGCCGTTCGTGACGACAGCTTGACGCGGACGAAAATCCTCCGTCCAAAAAATTCTGCGATATTGAGCGATTGAACGCGTCGTAACGGGCACAAATAAAATCTGCGCGGCAATTTTCTTTACTAACTCCAAAGCACGCGGCGAAATAAAACTTTGTTCGTGTCCGTCGTAAATTTCGACGCAAATATCGTCGGCGCGGCGTTTTTTATAGGAATGAATCAACGTGTTGTCCAAATCGCAAGCAAAAAGTATTTTCATGTCAATTATCGGCGATTTTCTGAATTAATCCGCACGCTTTGTAGTTTTTCAGCGGATAAATTTCCAATTTTACGCCTTTCTCCTCCGCAAGCTGATATAAATGTTCCAAATTCTTATCGTTAAGGCTCTGAACTAAAATTTTCCACGGCAAACGGCGCAATAAAACGCGCGTTGCCTCCCCGATACTCGGCTTGATTAAATTCACGTCGTCGATTTTAAAGTCGGCGGCGATTTTTTTAACTTCATCAAGTCCGCTGTTAAATTCCAATTTTGAATCAATTATTTCTGGAAAATCATCAAAATTTTTCTCGATAGAATCGATAAATTGATACGTTAAATCTTTTTCCTCTAATTCTTTATAAAATGCCGCGCCGTGAAAATCTTCCGCGCCGATAATATCCTTGCGCAAAAAAGTTCGGCTCAAAAGTCCGCTAACCGTCGAGTTCAAACAGGAGCTTGCGATTAAAAAATCTTCGTGAGTGCCGCATTTTTCAGCAACGCCCGCCGGGTCACTCAAAACAGCTAATCCAGAATTAATTTGCGGAAAATTTTTCATTGCGCTGGTTAATTCGCGTTGAATTGCGCCCTTGCCCGTCCACCCGTCGACGAATTGAATTTCTTCGGGCTTGTGGCGTTTCAAAATAAAATTCACGGCGTTTTTGTCGATACCGACGCCGCGAATAATCGAAATTGTATAATGAACGACTTCGCACGCTAATTTTTGCTCTAAATAGTGCTTAATCAATATCCCAATCGGCGTTCCAGCCCTTGCGAGTGAAACCAGCGCGATTTTGTTGCCCTTGTCAGCGAAAATTTTTTCAGCCACGCTTGCGACGGCGGCGGCGGTGATTTTTGCGTAGCGATTTAGCGCGTCGAAGTACGCCCGCAAATATTTTACCGACGGCTCATACTCCAGCGGCAACATTTCCGAATAGTGCCGCCCCGATTGAATTAATTTTTCGCGTTCGCGCGTTCCAATCGGTTTTACAAGCCCGCTGATGTCTTTTAATAAAATTGTCACGTCTTGCGGCTTATACGTCCCGAACATTTTTAACCTCCACGAAAAAAATTTTGTCGACGCCGTGAATTTTCAACGCAGAAATTAAATCTTCAAGCCCCGCAGAAAAATTTTCGGCATCAGTCACGATAATTGCCGCGTCGTAACGTTTCAAGTTGTAAATAAACGTCGTGCGCGTCGAATCGTAAAAACTGCGGAGCTTAAAACCTTCGCGAATCGGATAATTTTCAACGTCGCAAATTCCAATCGGGCTACGCGTCGTCGAGTGCGTAAAAACGGAAAAATTTTCTTCCAACTTTTTTCCGGCAACAATCGCGGGCAACATAAATTCTTCCGTGCCTAAAATTAAAATTTCGCCCGAAATATCTTCGCGATTTATAATATCAACGATTTCAGCGCACTGATTAAAATATTCGCCGATTTTAACGCCGCGCCGTGGGTCAGCGGAGAAATTTATTTTGTGCGCCGAAATATTTTCGCCAATCGGAGTTACTGCACGCGCCGCCGTGACGGAAAAACTTTCCGCGTCAAAATTTTTATCAATCTTTACGAGATAGACGCAAGAAATATTTTCATCAGCTAAATTTCTAATATTTTCCTCCGATAAACGATTAATTATCGACGCCGCGCAGATTTTTTTATCATTTAGCGCGGGGAATTTATTTTTGAGTTGGCGGACGATGTTTAAAAGAGTTTTGCCCGTGGAAAGTTCGTCGTCGACAAAAATAATTTCGGACGTCGCCTCAATCAGCGCGGAAAGATTTTCGGCAAAAAGTTTTTGTTCGGGCGCGTGACTGTGCTCCTCTAAAAATTCCACGAACTCGCCCGCAAAATTTTCCCGCGTCGTTTGCAGATAAAAACACTCGTCAGAAATATTTTTCGCGACGACCGCGCCGATAGCCGTTGCCGTCTCTGCGAAGCCGATAACTAAACGCGCCGCAGGGAATTTTTCCGCAACTTTCAATCCGAGCGCGTCCATCATCGCCAGCGCGTCGGTCGGTTTCGTCAGCAAATGTTTGCCCTGCAACGGATTGACCAGCAAATAATTGCGCCGCGCGTTGTTTAATCTTTTGGCGACTTTTAACACGTCGTCGGCTGTGTAAATCATTCAATCACCCCGTAAAGTTCGCCGAGAATTTTAATCCGCCGCGCCCAATTCGTGTGGCAATTAATTTCGTTCATGCGCGAGCCGTCGACACTTTTAAGCACGCCGTGCGTTGACGATTGCCAATTCAGAATCTGCTTTGCGTCGTCGAAATTTGCGCGGCTGACCTTCAAGCCGTCAAAAATAATCGGCAACTGCGCAGGGTGAATCGCGCTTTTGCCGATAAAACCGTTGGCTCTGTCGAGGAAAATTTCTTTGCGCAAGCCGTCCGCCCAAAGTGCGCCGCTGAAATAATTCCACACCGAGCCGGCAACGACGTAATCTCCGCCGAAAACGTTCAGAATGTCAATCAGCACGTCGCGAACAATCCCCAAATCGTAAATCGTCTGATTGACGTTGCGTCGCAGCCCGTAAATATTGCAAAAATCGTTGACGCCGACGCGGATATTGAGCACGATAATTTTAATTTCGTCTAGGGCTTGTTTAAGCGATAAAAGTTCCGTGCGGCGCGTCAAAAGGCTGGCAACGCGATTAGTTTCAAGCGTGGGCATAACGGGCAGTTTTATTTGCTTGGCGAGTTCGATAAATGCGCCTGCGTTGCTCATGTCGAATTTCGGCAGAATGTAGCCCGTTAAAATTTTCGAGCGCGAGCCGATTTTGTCGTGGAAAATTTCCAAATGGCGCGGCGAACGAATTCTGACGAAGATTAGCGGCAAATTTTCCGAGTTTTCGAGTTCGCGCAGAATAAATTGCAAAGATTTTTCCGCCTCGTCGAGTGATTCGTCGCGGATTGAATCTTCCAAACAAAAAGCCGCTGAAGTCAAATGCGGCAATTTTTTTTCTGCGATTTTCCGGACGATATTTTTTTGGAAGGCGGGCATGTACAGCAAGCCGCCGATTTTATACTGCAAAATTTCTCTGTCAAACATTTCTATCAGTAAGCTCAATCGCGCCGAAGGCAACCGAGCTATATTTTCCTCCGTCTAAAATTTTAAAGCCGAGCCGCTCAAATTCGCCGCTACCTGAATGTTCCTTCATGACGACGCGGAATTTTGCCACGCGGCACGCTTCACGGATAATTTTTTCGGTAAGCGGGCGATTATCGGCGAGTGGGCGAATCGGATTAAGTCCGGAACTTTTTTTAATCGGGCGGCGGAACATCGGGTCGAAATAAACCGCGTCGAACGAATTAGCCGCGCAGTTCTTTAAAAATTCTCCGCAATCGGCGTTGATAACTTCGATTCGGCGCATGGCTTGCAAAATGTGCGGGCTGTCGTCGGAAAAATTTTTCAAGCCGTGGCGAACGATTTCCGCGATTAACGGATTAATTTCCAGCGCGACGATTTTGCCCGTCTCGCCCGCGATAAAACTTGCGACAATGGCGTCGGAGCCTAAGCCCAGCGTGCAATCCAAAACTTTCGAGCCGGCGGAAATTTTCAGCGCGTCAATCAATCGGTCGCCCTCGCCGCCGCGCAGATTTTTAATTCGCAAGTGCGCGGTGTTCGGGTGAAAAAATAATTCGCCGTCCGCCGTGACGATACTGAGCGAATTTTTCTTGACGAGCAAAATATTTTCCGCGCCGTGAATTTTTTTCAGCGTGTCGAAGGAAAAATCCTCGCGCCTGACGAATTTTCTGCCGAATTTCAAGGAAAGTTCCGCCGCTAAATTTTCTGTAGCAAAGTCGGGTTTGCGCGTCGTCGTCACGATAAAATTATTCATTTGGGACGCGCCGTTAATGTATTTAAGTTGCCGTCCGCCGCGATTGAAAACTCCACATTGCCCTTGACGACGTTGCCCGAAGAATTTTCCGCTGTCAGCTCGTTCATCAAAGTTTGCGGGTCAACTTCGGGCGCGATACTTTTAACGAACGCCGACAACAGCCAGATTGTAAAAATCGATTCGTCGCGTTCTTCGGGCGTCGTGTAGCAGAAACTCAGCGATTTAAATTTGCCGTCCGCCGCGCAGTTCCCGACGACCATCAGCCGATAATCGCCGAACATGTTCACGAAAGTCTCGCCGATAATTTTGTAATCCTTAATCAAAAAGAGATACTCCATCTCTGAAACGTCGTCGCGACCCATGGCGTTTTTGAGTATCGGCACAATCGTCGCGTTGAATTTTTCCTTGAACGTCTCGGCATTTAAATCGAACGTCGAATCACTTTGCACTTGCCTCGCGCCCGCGAAAATGTTATCAAGTTGCGTGCGCGTGAAGGGAATCGCTTCGACCTGCGCGGACAACGTAAACAGCACTGCCAACGCCGCTAAAAATTTTTTCATGTCAAAGCCCTTTCGCCGCAAGATAATCTTCCAAAATTTTTCGTTTGGCGATTTTGCCCGTGGACGTGCGCGGCATTTCAGCTATTTGTTTGAATTCGCGGGGAACTTTATACAGCGCAAGATTTTTCTGCAGGAACTTCTTAAGCTCGCGAATGTCGACCGTCGCGCCGTCCTGCACGTCAAAGAAACACGCGCCGACTTGCCCGCGCAATTTGTCATCGACGCCGATAACCGCCGCGTCCTTAATGCCTTTGAACTGATAAACGACCTCTTCGACTTCGCGCGGATAAATATTTTCGCCCATGCTGATAATCATTTCCTTGATTCGGCTGACGATATAATAATAGCCGTCCGCGTCGACTTTGCCAACGTCGCCGGTGTGGAGCCAGCCGTCCGCGTCGAGAGCTTCCGCCGTAGCTTTTGGATTGTTCCAGTAGCCGAGCATGACTTGACCGCCGCGCACCAAAACTTCGCCGACTTCGCCCGGAGCCACGTCGTTGCCGTCCTCGTCGACCAGCCGAACTTCCGTGCCCTCAAGCAATTTACCGCAGGAGCCTTGCCGTTCTTCGCCGTGGGTGGTGAGGAAAACAGCCGGCGACGCCTCGGAAAGTCCGTAACCTTCCGCAATCTTCCTGTTGAATTTTTTCTTGAACTCTTCGACAATTTTATCTGGTAAAGTCGTGCCGCCGCGCATGAAAAATCGCACGCTCTTAAAATCTTCGGGCTTGGCAATTCCGGTGACCAACTTGAAAATCGACGGGACAATAATAATGTCGGTGATTTCAAGGTCGCGCACCATGTCAACCATATCTTTGGGTTTGAACACGCGCATAACATCAAGTTCCGCGCCGCGATAGAAAGTATTGAGCACGACGCAAGTCCAACCGAAGCAATGATACATCGGCAGGACGCAGAGAACTTTGCATTTGCTGTGGCATTTGAAAACTTCGCATTGGCGGGTATTGCAGACAAGATTTTTATGCGACAAGACTGCGCCTTTAGGATTGCCGGTCGTGCCGGAAGTGTAGATTATGACGCAGGGATTATTCTCGCTAAAATCGGCGGGCAATTCGGGTGCGTCGGGAGAAATTTTATCGCCGAACGTCGCAATGTCATGTTGAACGACATTAAGCGGCTCCTCGAAGGTCAGCGGCTCATAAGTCAGCAAATGTTCGACGCCGGCGTCCTGCAAAATGTAAGCGGTCTCGCGCGTGCTGAGCTGAAAATTTATCGGGACGTTGATTGCGCCCAGCGACGCCGTTGCCATGTAAGCGTAGACGAATTCCAAACTATTGCGGGAGAAAATCCCGACGCGGTCGCCTTGACGAATGCCCAGTTCATAGAGGCGGTTGCGATATTTTTTTATGCCCTGCTTGAGCGCGGCGTAGGTTATCTGCCGTCCCTCGTCGACGATTGCGATGGCTTCGCTCTGTCCGTTGTTTATAATTTCGTGAACCAACAAATCGGTTACGCTCCTTTCGGTGCAAGTGATTTCCTGTACTTGACACACTCAAAAAATTTTTCGACGCTTGAATTGACGACCAGCTCGGCGGGGAAATTATTTTCCGCCAAAACTTTTTGACTTAGCGTGTGATTGCCGACGTCCAAATCGATATGCGAATCGGAACCCATGATGACAGCCGCGCCGTATTTTTTGCACGCCGCCAACATCAACTTAGCATTTTCAGCCGAACCTGCGCGGTGTCCCGTCGGGAAGTAGGAACTGTTGTTGATTTCGAGCAGGACGCGATTATCGGCGGCGGCGCGGGCTACGGCGTCCAAGTCGGCGGGGAATTGCGGATTGTCGGGGTGCCCGATTATCACGACGTGCGGATTTCTCATTGCGCCGATTATCGCCGCCGTGTTCTCCGCTACGCTGCCCGTGTTAATACATTCTCTGTGCAAGCTGGCTATCGCGTAGTCAAGCTTCTTCAAAAGTTGCGCGGGCAAGTCGGTGCTCCCTGAATAGTCGATTATATTCAGCTCCGCGCCCATTGCAACTTTTATCCCGTAAGCCTCGCGGGGAATGACTTTAAAATTTGCAAAGTAGAAACTGTGCGACACGCCAGGGACGCTCGGCGCATGGTCGGCGATACCAATCAGCTCCAAATTTTTTTTCTTGGCCGCCGCAATGCACTCGCCAAACGTGCTGTACGCGTGCCCGCTCGCCGTCGTGTGGACGTGGACATCGAGAATATCTTTCATAAAAAATTTTTCGCTCCTTTCGCCGCGATTATATCATAAAATCTTGCCCGCGCAAAAAGTTTCGCTTAAAATGATTTTAATTTTATAGCCGCCGCGCTGCTATTGTAAACCTCTGCTGTATATGCTACAATTTAATTAAATTAACATCTTGAATTGCAAAGTGCCAAATTGCGGAGGTGGTAGCATGCAAAATAAAATAAAAAAGCCCTCCATGGCGGAGGGAATTTTTTTCGAGGGTCAGTGACGTGGCGCAGTTCAAGGCGAAATGATAACGAGGCAATTTGCAGATGAATAAATAAAATTCTTGTTGTAACAATAGAACGTAAGGAGGAATTTTTCATGAACATACTCCAAAAATTTTTCACGACGGAGGGACGGCTCAATCGCGGACGATTTTTTAAATATTATATCGCGGTGACGATAATGGGCGCGACGGCGACTTTCGTGACTTCGTGCATGGCGACGCTTTTGACGGGCGACCCGAACGGAACCTTGGTAAAAATGATAACGGTAACTTGGGCGGTCTTGGCGACGGCGGGCGCGTGTATGCTCATGGTGCGCCGCCTGCACGACTTAAACAAAAACGGCGCATTTTTCCTGGTCAGTTTCATTCCCGTCGTCGGATTAATTTTTATGGTTTATCTGTTCTTCAAGGAGGGCACGGCTGGTTACAATCAATACGGCGCAGACCCGCTACAAAATTAAACACGGAGGAAAATTTTATGGAATTGTTGAACAAAGTTTACACGACAGAAGGGCGGCTCAATCGCCTGAGCTTTTATAAGTTTTATTTTACTTGGCTGCTGGTGTCGGCAGTCGTGGGATTTATTTTAGGCTTTATCGGCGGCTTTTTATCGGGCGATCCGCAAAGCGTTTTGGTCACGGTGCCGACGGGAATTTGGTCGTTTATCGCGGGTATCGGTAGCATGATGATTTCTGTCCGCCGCCTGCACGACTTAAACAAAAGCGGCTGGTGGTTGCTTCTCGCCTTAGTTCCGGTTGTCAATATATTTTTCCTGGTTTATATTTTCGTCATGCCGGGCACGGGCGGTTGGAATAAATACGGCGCAGACCCGTTGCAAATTGAACTTGCTTGAATAAAATTTTTCGTTTAAAATATGCGTGCATTTTAAATTGGGAGGTTGATATAAATGATTCCTGTTTTAATTGGATTGGGAGCTCTTGTCGGCGGCGCAATCGTCGTAGCGAATTGGCAAGAAATCGAGGGCTGGCTGAAAGAATTCCTGCCTAAACTCCAAACGGCACTCAAAGAAACCGGTATCGTTGACTATGCGGCGAAACTTTTCTCCAGCGTGGAAGGAAATGTCATGCGCCTTGTCCACCGCCTTTATTACAAAGAGAACGGCAAATGGGTCGAGAAGACCACCGTCCGCGAAATTGACGAGTCCGAAGTTCCTGCGTGGGCTAAGGAAGGCTTGTCCGCCAAAGAGAAAGACGTTACCGACCGCTACGAGAAAGAACTTGAGCTTAGCGTTTGAGCGAGGTGAATTGAAATGGCATTGGAAAATAAAATTGAGATGGTCGCCGATTTGGTCGAGGCGGCTAAGAATTTCTTTGTCGACTTGTTCCGCCCGAACATGACGCTTGAGAAAATTTCCGACGTTGTCTCGCCGCGCCTTGACGACACGATTAAAAAATACGAGGCTCGCGGTCTTGAATACAGCGCGGGCAAGTTCAGCATAAAATACGCCGACGAAAAACATTTCCAGCTTGAATTCGAGATGTATTTCCGCGACGAAGAAGGCAAATGGCACAAATGCGCTAACGAAAGCGACCTGCGCGACGCAACGCTCCTTGAAGCTGGCGCGTGGAAGACGATTCAGGCCTTGAAGGTCATCACCTTCCCGATTGAAAAGCCCAAATCCGCTGACGACGAAGTCCTCCAAAAGGACAAGAAGCTCGAAGAATACCGCGAAGCACTCGCCGCCCCCGCTGACACTCTGGACTTAGAAAAGCCCACAGAAAAAACAATCGACATTGTACCCGAAAAAATTTCGACGACTCCCGCTATTGAACCCGACAAGAAATAATTTGACGCTAAAAAAATAAATGACTAAAGGTGCTGGGATTTTCTCAGCACCTTCTTGATTACTTCGGCTATTTTGCTGCTTATGAGCAACTCAATAGCGAAACTTCTTAAAGAAGGAGATTTTCTTGAATGACGACGGATAAAATTAATGTGGTGGGAACGAATATAGCGGAAAAAGCTACAATGATTTGGAATGTGGCAGATATTTTGCGCGGACCATTTAAGCCGCATGAATATGGGCTTGTTATTCTTCCGATGACGGTCGTTAAACGATTTCATGATTGTTTGCTACCCACATGGCAACAAGTTCAAGACACTTACGAAGAAGTTAAAAAACTCGCAGTCATTGAAGGTTTTCTGACTCGTGCTGCCGGCTACCAGTTCTACAACACCAGCAAATTTACTTTTGATAAGTTGCTTGCTGACCCGGAAAACATCGAAGTCAACTTCCGCGATTATCTGACGGGCTTTTCCGGCAATGTGCAAGACGTGCTTTCCAAATTCGATTTTGATAACGTTATTAAACGCATGGTGGAGAGCAATACGCTCTATCTGACGATTAAAGAATTTAATAGCCCGAAAGGTTATCTCGGTGCCGACAAGATTAGTGCTGTAGATTGCGGCTACATCTTTGAAGATTTGGTGCGCCGTTTCAGCGAAAGTTACAATGAAGAAGCAGGAGAACATTTTACCAGCCGCGACATTGTTTATCTCATGACCGACCTGCTGATTTTCGGCGCCGATTTGAATCACGCGGGCAGCGTCACCGTATACGATATGACAATGGGAACGAGTCAAATGCTTTCCTGCATGGAAGAACGAATTCGCGACATTAACCCCGATGTCGAAGTTATTTGTTTCGGGCAAGAGTATAATAAGGCAACCTTCGCCATTGCCAAAGCTGATATGTTGATTCGCGGCGGTGAAACGAATAATATGCGATTCGGCGACACGCTCTCCGAGGATAAGTTCAGCGGCTACACCTTCCAATATTGTATCAGCAATCCGCCTTTTGGCGACGACTGGAAAAAGGAGCAAAAAGCTGTTGAAACTGAACACAAGCTCGGCGAACTCGGACGCTTTGCACCAGGCTTGCCGAAAATTTCTGACGGTCAACAACTCTTTGTCCTCAACGGTCTTTCCAAGTTGAAACCAACAGGCAAAATGGCGATCATTCAAAACGGCTCGCCGCTCTTCTCCGGTGACGCTGGCAGCGGTTCCAGTGAAATTCGCCGCTACATTCTGGAAAATGATTGGCTTGATGCTATCGTTCAGCTAAGCACCGACCAATTCATGAACACGGGCATTGCAACTTACATTTGGATTTGTTCAAAGGACAAGCCGACCGACCGCGCAGGAAAAGTTCAGCTAATCGACGCAAGCCACTGTTACGAGCCGCGCCGCAAGAGTATCGGCACCAAACGCAACGACATTACCGACCACTGCCGCCGCCTTATCGTTCAGGCTTATGCAGAATTCAAGCCCGATTCTGTTTACGGCGACAAAACTGGTGTTCACTGCCACAGCAAAATTTTTAACGTGGAGGACTTCGGCTACTATAAAATCACCGTCGAACGCCCGCAACTCGATGAGCACGGCAAGCCCGTCATGAAGAGAGGAAAGCCCGTTGCCGACGCTGCCCGCCGCGACTTTGAAAACGTCCCGATGACGGAGGACATTGAAGAATATTTCCGCCGCGAAGTTTTGCCTTATGCTCCCGACGCTTGGATTGACGATAAGAAAACTAAAGTTGGGTACGAAATTCCCATGACGAGATATTTTTACGAGTATCAGCCGCCCGAACCCGTCGAAGAAATTTTAGCTCGCGTCACGGCTCTGGAAGAAAATATTTCTGCCGACTTGCAAGCTCTGTTCGATAAGGAGGGCTGACAAATGAGGTTGAAGTATTTGTGTTCGTCCTTCTCAAATTCTCTTGCGCAATCTGCAGTTAAAAGCGAAGGACAATACAAAGTATATGGGGCAAGCGGTTTAGTCGGCTATTTGGACAAATACGAGGTTGCCGTGCCTTATCTTAGCATAGTGAAAGACGGAGCTGGCGTCGGCAGGGTGCGCAAATATGAAAGTTACACTTCGCTCTTGAGTACGTTGGCTTACATTGTTCCTAACGAGCTGGCAAATATCGATTGGCTGAAGTACATCATTCAAAGTCTGGACTTGGGCGGGGACGTTGATAAAACTACGATACCACATGTTTACTTTTCGGAGTATGGCAATCGCGAAATCAGATATGTTAGCTTAGACGAGCAACAGCGCATTGCCGCTTTCCTTGACGACAAGTGCGCGCGCATTGATTCAATCGTCGAGAAAACCCGCGCTTCAATCGTGGAATATAAAAAGCTCAAGCAAGCAATCATCACGCGAGCTGTAACCAAAGGCATAAGAGCCGCCCACCCCATGAAGGATAGCGGTATTGAGTGGCTCGGCGATATTCCTGCCGATTGGGAAGTTATCAAGCTAAAATACATTTTTTCAATCATAGGTGGCAACGGATTCCCCGACATATTACAAGGGAACACATCAGGCGATTATCCTTTTTGCAAAGTCAGCGATATAAACGGCGAGGGCGATTACGTAGAAACAGCTTCTAACTGGGTTTCTCAATCTGTCGTTGATAACAATCGATTTAACATCGTTCCAAAAGGTTCAATCATTATGGCTAAAATCGGAGCTGCGCTCACAAAAAATCATCGAAAGATTAATCTGGTTAATTGCTGTATAGACAATAACACTCAAGCTCTTGTGCCGAAAAGAAAGGATTTTCTTCGTTATCTTCTTTATCTTAGCAAATGTATTAATATGAGTTGGTTTGACAATAATAGCACGGTGCCGAGTGTGAACAATACTAAGCTACTAAATTTTAAAGTTTCAATTCCGCCGCTTGACGAGCAAAAAGAAATCGCCGCATATCTGGACGGGAAAACAGCGGCGATAGATTCACTCATCAAGAAGAAGGGAGGACTTGTGACCGAGCTTGAAAGTCTGAAAAAATCATTAATCTTTGAATACGTCACGGGCAAAAAGGAGGCACCGACATGAACGGCGATTTGAACGAACGCCGCTTTGAAGAGGACATCGAAGCGGCTTTTTTGTCGGCGACCGGCGGTTACGTCAAAGGCGACGACACCTACGACGCGCGGGCAGGACTTTACGTCGACACGCTGATAAATTTTATTCGGAAGACTCAGCCGCGAGAGTGGACGCGCTTTGAGAACGTCAACAAATCGGACACTGTGCGGAAATTCTGCGCGGCGTTCAATAATGCTTGCGATATGAGCGGGTTGGTTTATGTTTTGCGACACGGCTTCAAACATCGCGGAATAAAATTTCGTGTCTGCTACTTCAAGCCCGAATCATCATTAAATCAAACGGCGGTCGCCCTCTACGCCAAGAATCATGTTGCCTGTTATCGTCAATGGCATTACAGCTCCGACAACAATAAAAGCGTTGACATGGTGCTCGTGCTCAACGGCATTCCGATTTTTGCGTTCGAGCTGAAGAATCAATACACGGGGCAAAACGTCGACGACGCTAAAAGGCAATGGACATACGACCGCGACCCGCGAGAAATTTGTTTTCAATTCAACAAGCGGATTCTGGGATATTTTGCCGTCGACCATTTGGAAGTTTGGATGACGACGAAGCTTGCGGGCAAGGAGACATATTTTCTGCCGTTCAATCAAGGGAGCAACGGCGCGGGGCATGACGGCGGCAAAGGCAATCCTCCGAACGATAGCGGCTACCCGACGGCTTATCTTTGGGAGCAAGTCTTTCAAAAGGACAGCATGATTGATATTCTGCAAAAGTTCATTCACGTCGAAAAAAATAAGCTAATCTTTCCGCGTTATCATCAATTGGACGTGGTAAGGAAAATAATAGCACACGTCACCAAATACGGCGCGGGGCAAAATTATTTGATTCAACATTCGGCGGGCTCGGGCAAGTCGAATTCGATAGCTTGGACGGCTTATCGGCTGGCCTCTCTGCACGACAAAAACAATAACGCAATTTTTGCAAGCGTCATCGTCGTAACTGATAGGACAGTTCTCGACACGCAATTACAAGAGACGATTAGCGGCTTTGACCATACATTGGGAGCAGTAGAGACAATCGGAGAAAATAAAAATAGCCGCAACCTTCGCGACGCTATCAACTCTGGTGCTCGAATCATCGTTACGACCTTGCAAAAATTTCCCGTCATATATCAAGAAGTGGACAGCGTTAAAGGAAAAAATTTTGCCGTCATCGTAGATGAGGCGCACTCATCCCAAACGGGCTCATCAGCTTTGAAGTTAAAGACGGCGTTGGCTGACACTGAAGACGCTTTGCGGGAATATGCCGAGCTTGAAGGCGACGCGGAGATTGACCCGACCGATAAACTTGTTAAAGAGATGATTGCTCACGGCAAGCACAAAAATCTTTCGTTCTTTGCCTTTACCGCGACGCCCAAGCCGACGACACTTGAAATTTTCGGCACGGAGCACGCGGACGGAAGCTTTCACCCGTTCCACATTTATTCAATGCGGCAGGCAATCGAGGAAGGATTTATTTTGGACGTTCTGCAAAATTACATGGCCTACGACACTTGCTTTAAGATTGCAAAGACGGTTAAGGATAATCCAGAGTTGCCGAGCCATCGCGCCGCAAAAGTTATCCGCAAGTTTGAAGAGTTGCACCCGTACAACATCAGCCAGAAAACAAAAATTATCGTTGAAACTTTTTTGGAGACGACGCGGCATAAAATTGGCGGACATGGCAAAATGATGGTTGTTACTTCTTCGCGGCTTGCGGCGATAAAATATTTCCACGAGTGCAAGCGTTATATTGCGGAAAAGGGCTATGATATTGGGGTACTTGTTGCCTTCTCCGGCTCCGTGCCCGACGGCGGCGCGGAATACACCGAACCAAAATTAAACGTCCGCAAAGACGGTAGCCATATCGGCGAATCACAGACTAAAGCCGAGTTCCACGAGAACTTTGATATACTCATTGTCGCGGAGAAATATCAGACGGGCTTTGATGAACCGCTGTTGCACACAATGATTGTTGATAAAAAGTTGCGCGGCGTGAAAGCCGTACAAACTCTTTCGCGGCTGAATCGTACTTATCAAGGCAAACTCGATACTTTTGTTTTGGACTTCATAAACTCGCAAGAAGATATTTTGGAAGCATTTCAGCCGTTCTATCAAGAAACTATGCTGGACTGTGAAATCAACACCGATTTACTTTATCAAGTGCAAAAAAATTTACGCGGCCATTGCGTTTACTCCGATGAAGATATTAATTTCTTTGCCAAGGAATATTTCGGCAAAAGTAATATGGGACGCATGACAAGTATTTTAAAACCCGTTGCCGACCGTTATAACAAGTTAAATCCCGACGAGCGTTACAACTTCCGCCGCTTGTGCCGCAACATGATTAAATGGTACGGCTACATTGCTCAAGTCGTGCGCATGTTTGATGAAGATTTGCACAAGGAATATATTTTCCTGAGCTACTTGATAAAGCTTATTCCGCCCGACAAAATGCAGATGATTGACCTTGAAGGTAAACTGCAACTGGAATATTACAAGCTACAAAAAACTTTTGAAGGCGCAATTACGCTTAAAGAGGAATCTGGCTCCTATACTCCTGCCACTGCTAAAAGTTCAGCTAAATCTGAAGAAAAACAACCGCTTGATGAAGTTATCAAGAAGATAAACGAGCAGTACAAAGGTAAATTTACAAATGCTGATAGGGTGCTAGTCGGAACACTGATGACAACGCTCATGAACGATACCAAATTGCAGAACATGGCGAAAACCAGCGATCCTTTGATTTTTAAAGAAAGCATTTTCCCAAAAATATTTCATACGACGGCGCAAAATAGCTATATGGAATCGCAAAGCAGCTATGCCAACCTGTTTGAAGACCAAGCAAAATATAATGCCATTATGTGCGCTCTTAGCGACATCATATATCGTGAAATGCGAGTAAATTCAACCTGCACCAAAATATTTCCGTCAGCAACCTTTTGAGAGCTAACAATTTAAATTCTTGCCAATAATTTTTGCGTCGTCGCAGGAATTTTCTTTGCCAAAAGTTATTCTAATTGTTCCGCGAATGTAATCTTCGGAAATTTTTAGAGCTTTTAAGACGTGAGAAATTTTTGTTTGTTGAGAGTTGCAAGCCGAGCCAGTAGACACGCAAATATTTTTCAAATCGAGCCGGTGCATTAAAGCTTCGCCGTCACAATCTTTAAACGACAAACTTAAATGCCCCGGCAACCGATTTTCGCCGCCGTTCAAAATAAAATCAACGTCAGTGCTCCGCAGTTGGTCGAGCAGAATTTTTGTACAGGCGGAAAGTTTTTCGGCGTTAATTTCCATGTCGCGGCAATTTTTTTCAAGTGCAAGAGCCATCGCCGCAATCGCAGGAATATTTTCCGTTCCCGCCCGCCGAGAAAATTCTTGTGCGCCGCCGTCAATGTAAGGCAAAATTTTTAGCCCGTCGCGAATGCATAAAAATCCAATTCCCTTTGGACCGTTGAACTTGTGCGCGGAGGCGGAGAGCATATCCACGCCCAAAAATTTCACGTCAACGGGAATGTGTCCGACGGCTTGCACCGCGTCCGTATGAAAAATTTTCCCTGCCGCGTGTGCAATTTCCGCCAAATTTTTAATCGGCTGAATCGTGCCAACTTCGTTGTTGGCGAGCATGACGGAAATAATTTTCGTCTGCGGCAAAATTTTTTTCTGCAAGTCAGCGGGATTGACCGTGCCAAATTTATCGACGGGCAATTTCGTCACGCTACAGCCCAAATTTTTCATCGCCGCACACGAATTCAAAATTGCTTTGTGTTCAATGGCGGAAGTGATAATATTCGGGCGTTCGTTCAAGTTCGCGAGCACGGAAGATTTTATCGCCCAATTATCGCTTTCCATGCCGCCCGACGTGAAAATAATTTCTTGCGGCTCAGCATTGATACAAGCGGCGATTTTTTCCCGCGAATCACGCAAAATTTTTTTCAGCGGACGAGAGAGCTTATAAGCCGACGAAGGATTCGCAAAAAAGTTTTTCTGCAGGTCAATCATCAAAGCCAGCGCGTCGTCGTCAAGTTTGGTCGTCGCGGCGTTGTCGGCGTAAATGATTTTATTCAAAGAGTTTGCAGCCGTCATTTTTAAAATCCTCAATCTTGTCTAAAATATCTTGCGGCTCCACTTCCAAAAAATTTGCTAGGCATTCAATGCAATAAAAATTCTTGGACTTCGCGCCCAAGAGTTTTTTGTTTATGCCGATTTCATTTTTGGTCAGCGCGTGTTTGCCGCAAGCAATGCAGTCGAAATTTTTCTTAGCCAATTAAATTACCTCGAAACTCGGAATATTTTTGCCGGCATATTCAACGTCAAGCAGGGCAAGCTGTTTTCTAATCGTCGAGCGCATTTGGCAGGCACGCTCCAGACAGTAGCGGTTGAAAAGTTTTTTGTCGACTTCTTCGGCGCGGCGGACGTTAGGGAAAAATAATTTCAAGTACGCCGTGGCAATCCGTTTAATCGCGGCGGTGTCTCGCGTGTCGGCTTTATCGGGCACCTTAACTAGCTTGTCGACAATCGCCCGATAACTGACATCTTCGCGCAGTTCGTGGAGGATTGAGCAAAAATATTCGGAGTTCAAAGCCCAGCCGCAAATTTTCATGTCGTCGTTCATGCGCGGAATATTCCAACCCTTAATGAAGCCGTGAAAGCGTTCAATCAGCGCGGATTCGTGAAAAACCGTCGGCAGTTCGTCGAACATATTCGCCGCGCCGTCCATGTCCATTGTCGCCTTTGCAATGTTGCCGCTCAAGACAACTCCCGCGTCGGCGTTGTTGGAGTGGTTGCCCACCGTGTAAACTCCGTTCTCCAAAAAACCCTTCAAAGCGGCGCGCATCTCGTCCGTGTCCTTGAAAGAAATCGTCTGCACTTCGTCCAGCGTCACGAAATCATTGTAAGCAACTAAACCTTCCTGGCGTTTCTGCATGTCGTAAAACATTTTGGCTCGGCTCATGATTCCGCCGCTCGACAACCAACCGAACCGACTGATTTGCCCGAAGACGTAAGATTTGCCCGTTCCCTTCGGCGCAAGTTCAATCAGATTTAATCGCTTCTCCACGAACGGCAACAGCCGCGTCAGCATTGTCAATTTTTCTTCCTCACGCTCGTAGCCCGCCGCGTTGTAGTCTATCGCGCCCAACAAAATTTGCAACCACTCATCGAACGAAAAATTTTTCCGCGCGTCTTTGTAAAAGTCCAAATCAATTTTATACGGGCAAAAATTTTTAAACTTCAGCAACCGAATTTTGCCGGGGATTTTCGGTCGCGCATCATAATCGGGCGGACGATAGCCCAGCTGAATCATGCCCCAAACCTCGCGCCCGCCAATCAGTTCATCTTTGTAGAGGTACCAAATATTTTCGTCAATCATCGTTTCTTTCGCTGAAAGTCCGAAATCCGGCAAGGAAAATGACGCCGCGCCAGTTGCAATGTCAATCTCAACGGAAATTTTCGCCAGCAACTTAACATGCTCGTTATCCATGACAATGCGGCTTTTAATCGCCTTCCAATCGTCTTTCTTCGGAATGAATCGCCGCACGAAATCGGAAAGTTCATCCGCGTCAAATTACCCGTCCGCGTCCTCGAATCGTCGCAAAAGCCAATCGCGCATGAACGACGGCAAACTCAGCGCGGAAAAAAAATTGCTGTTCTTCAAGTCCTTGTAGACGACCATGTCGGAGAAAATTTTTCTTAATCGTTCTTCCATAATCAGCACCCGTCAATCCAAAAGAAAATCAAAAGCCTCATCAGATTTTTCTTGCGGCTCGGAAATTTTAACTTCATCGTCCGCGCCTTGCAAGCTGAATTCAATCACGGGAATCAAAATTTCTTCCAAAGTCGCGCCGCCGTGAACTTCCACTGAAGCCAATCGCCCGCCCGCAAATCTGTCGTAATTCGCCAAAACCCACCAGCCATTTTCCTCCGTTGCGCAAGTCGGCTTTTCGTCAAGCGCGTTTATCGGGCAACATCGTCCGCCGTGTTCGCCGCCGGAATTCATCTTGAATTTATTTTCGCGCCCGAACGTGACGGCAAGACGGCTCGCTCCGTGGTCTGAAGTCAGAATAATTTTTTCGGCGTCGTGATTCGCCAGAGAATTTTTTATTTCCGCAAGCACGTCGTCGATAATTTTAAGCTCGTCGTCAATGTAAATCGGCGCGCCAAATTTTTCGGGCGAATGTTTCAATTCGTCAAGCGCGGAATTTTTATCGAATTTATCGCCGCGCCAATCGTCGTAGAAAATTTTATTTTGGGAAGTCAGCGTCGGCAATTCGGCACGCGCAATTTTAATCGCCGCAGAAAGTTCAAGTTGAATCGCCCGCGCTTTAATATATCCTAAAAACTCCACGCCGAGCGCGTCTAACCAATAGAGTTTTGCATTTTTATCCGCGTCGTCTAAAATTTTCTGTCGCGTCTCGAATTTATTGTAGGGTCTTTGCGTCGCCAGCTCCCGAACGCGATTTTTAAAAGTTTCATCGTCGACGTTGCACAGCTTAATTTTCTTGTACCGCCGAAAATAATTCGTAACCTCCGCGTCGCCAAAATCGAAGTCCGCCAAATAATCATTCATCGCCGGATAATTTTTCTTGAAGGCGTCGGGGATTTTTTCCTTGCCCTGCACGGTCTCAATCATCGCGCGACGCTCTTCGGCGGTGTTGTCCGTCAGATATTTCACGGCGTCGAGGAAAGTTTTCAGCCGCTCAAGATATTCTGCAAGATACGGCGACGAAATATTTTTGACGGCAACTTTCCGCAACGAATAAAATTCCTCGAAAACTTTTCCGTCAACGTCAAGCAACGCGAAAAATAAATTTTTACGATACGCCTCGAAATTCGCGGAATCGGCAAAAACGTAGCGCAAATACGGATTGGAAATTTTATTCTTGAAACCCGCCGCGAAAGTTCGCCAATGTTCGGGCGGATAGCCGTCGCAGTTTTCGTCGAAGAAATATTCTTGCCACTGCGAATCGTTCAGCGCGTCTGGCGAAATGTTGAATTGCGGCTCCCGATTTTTTATCGCGTCGTAAAAATTATTTATCTCCTTGACGTTCACGAGCGGCAAATTTGTTTGCACAGTCGCCGAAGTTTTGCCGCCCTCTAAAAGCTTCAACAGTTCGGAAAAATTTTGGGCGTCGGTCGGGAAATTTAGCGCGGGATTGTATTTCACGACGGAAAAATTTACTTTGCCTCCGACGCGGCAAATCTGATTCGTGCGAAATTTAAAATCTTCGTCGGCGAGACGCTCCAGCAAATTGGCAATGCCTCGACAGACGAAGATAACTTTCCGATTAAAATTTTTGTCCTGCAACGTCCGCAAAATATTTTCCTGCGCGGTGAAGTAAATGTATTCGCCTAAGCCAAAAACTAGCGCGTCACGGGTCAGCGCGTTCAGCTTGTCGATAAGCCAATCCGTATCAACAAAAAAATCTCCCGCGCAAAAGTCCGAAATATGAATTTGCTCGAAGTCGCCAAAAGTTTTTTTGAACTCCGTCGCGCCGTCCGAAATGAAAAAGTATGGGAGTAATGTGTCTCGACTTAAATAAATGCGAATCTTTTTTACGGCGTCCTCGATACTCAAAATTTCCATGCTCAAGGCTCCCTCAAAAGTTTCAAGCCGACCTCAAAATTTTTATTCAACAATGCAACCAAAAGTTTTTTTGCGTCTTCATTAGACATGCGCATAACTCGCGCAATTAATTTGTCATAAGCCCCGCCGCTGTAATATTTATTCTCGGCAAATTTTTTAACGATTTCTTTCACGCGAACATTTGAATACCATTGATAAGCGTCGCCGGGAAATTTCAACTCCAGCTCGTCGCGAACTTCGTCGTTGTCGTCCAGCAAAACGCGATAATCTTCGTCGATAATCGCCTTGCGGAAAGCCGCTTCAATTTGCCGTTTATCATTGAGCGCGGCGAAATACGGCGGCTGCTTTTCCAGATAATCAATCGCGAATTGAACATCTTTTTCTTCCGGCGCATTCGTCATCACGATATTAAAAATTTTTCGGGCGGCATCCTGCTCCGAGTGCGGCACCATTGCCAAAATCGGCGTGCGATGAATTTTCGACCATTCACGCGGAGAATTATTGCTGGCAACTTTACCCCACAAATCCACGAGCGTATTTTTCAGCTGCTTGCTTTTTATCTTCTTCGCGAAATCATCAACTGTTTTATGATAGCGACCGTGCGAATCGGTGAATGAACTGTTCGGCAAACAACTATGCAAGTCTTTAATTTCCTCGTCATTCAAGCCGCTGAGCTGATAAGAATATTTTTCGCGCAAAATTTTTATCGGCTCGGAAAGTGCGTCGCGAATAATTTCGGCGGCGTCGATAAGTCGGCATAAAAAAAAATCCCTTTTGCTTTGCGGAATTTCTCCGCGTTCGGATAATTCTTTCAAAAGCGCGAAGAAATCTTTTATCGCCGGATAATAATCGCCCATTACGTCGGCGGGAATTTTCAAATTGAATCGGCAATAATCCGCCCAATTTTTTACGCAAGCATTGAGCGATTTCCCGTCAATGCCGAATTTGTGACTTTCAGCGACAATCTCCCAATCGACAATCAATTTTTGCAAATCGTCTATCGCGGTCTCTTTATCGTGTAGCCAAATGCCGTCGCCTGAAGTCACTCGCCGTTGACATTCCGCAACGGGATTTTCTATTCCGATTTTCTGCGCCAAGTCAAAAATTATTCCGTCTTCAAAATCTTTCACGAAGCCGGTAAAAATTTCGCGACCTTTTTGCGCCGTCAAGAAAAGTTTCAAGTCGTGAAAGGCGGCGGGATTGTTCAATAAAAATTGTCCGGCACGCTCCGCCAACGCCGAAACACTGACCGCTTGTTTTGAATTGGCAATATCCGCCAGCCAACCTAAAAAATTTTTATAATAGTCGTCCGCCGCCTCGACGTAGCACCACAGCGGATAACCTAAATTTTTGAATTTCAAGCGGAGTTTCTGCGCGCTCTGCTCAACGGAGACATCTTCCGCCACGCCAAAAATTTCCGTCGCAAATAACATGAACTGCCGCTGATTTGGCGACATGATCTCCAAATATTTCGGGCGATAATTTCTTGTGGGAGTCTGTGTTTGTTTAATGCTATCGCCGATACACTCCGCCAACTTCGCAACGCTCATCGCGCCGCCAAAATTGCCGTCAAGCCCCGCGCTGAATCGGTACGGGTCGCCGGCGTATTCTTTCAGCAAAAAGCCCGTGAGGAACGCGTAAATATTCACCGGCATGAAGCCGCGTTCAATCAGCCAGCTAAAAATATCGTCAAAGGATATACTTGAGTTACTTTCAATCGCACTTTTAATCAGCGCGTCGAGTTCAATTTTCAAGCGCGAAATATTTGCCTGCGGATAAACTTCCCAATATTTTTCTGACATCTGCCACGCGTCGCGCAGGACAACTTTAATCGAATTCGCCTTGAGCATGGAAAATTCTTCCTGCTTTATTCCCGCCTCGGAAAGCCGTTTCAAATTAGTAGACAAAAAAAGCGTGTCGGTGATATTTGCGTTGTCGAAGGAATAGGGATAAAGGCGGCGCACGTTGTCCTTAAGTTCGTCGGTGATTTTGTCCGCGCTTTGGCAGGAAATTCCTCTGCGTTCGTCGCTAGCATTTTTCGTCGCGGCGTAGTAAACAAAAGAGCCGCCCGCAAAGGAATTGTACCATTCCTTGAGACAATCGGCGGCGTTGTTTTTCATTTTGTCGGCGAGGGAAGGTTCTTTGTTGCGCCAATATTTTTCGTTGGCGGCGTTTTCAACCCAGCGCGTAAAAACTTCGCGGCTTATCAAATTCGACGTGGCGTCAATAAAAACCAGCCCGTGATAGCGTTCGTTGCGGAGCGCGCCGTTTAGGAGATTGTAAATTTTATTTTGCTCGTCCTCGTTGCGGGCAAAGCAGACGACCGCTTTAATTTGATAATTTTCCTTTTCGTTGGTGATTCGGTTTATCGTCAACGTGAAATTATCGGCGGTCACGGCGTGCAAAACGTAGCGGCATTTTTGCGCCGCCGTCAGAGTTATCGTTTCAAGCAATCTGGCACTTTCGACAAGTTCAGCAGTCCTCACGTTATCGGCGATAGATTTTTTCAGCCGTTCAATTTCCGCGAAATCGCCGCCCAATGCCATTGCCGCGAAAGTATCCGCCTCGCCCGGCTTGCTCGGCTTCTTGAATAAAATTTCCTTGCGCAACAAATCATTGGCGATAGTGACGGCGCGTCCGTTTTCCATGTCAGCGACGCCGGTGAACGCCAGCTCCAAATTTTTTTCCGTCGGGCGGAAAATAGCAACGCTGCCGCCGGATTCTTGATCAATCGCTTGGAACAGCAAAATTGTCTTCAAAACGGCTTGCTCGTCGAGGTTCAGATTATCTTTGTTGAGCGCGTAGGAGTCGAGAATTGCGCGGATTGACGGCTTTAAATTCATGCGTCCGACGTTGCCGCCGTGTTCGTCCGTGCCGCTCTCATAAAAAAAGTTCCACAGATAATCTATCGTCAAAAGGTCGCCGTCTTCGGGACTTTTCGTCGCGATAAAATCTTGGAATGCTTTAATATTCGGGTCGCTGTTCTTTATAAAATTAAAAATACTCCGTTGATTGGAGGCGAAGTACGACGCAAGATTTTTCAACAAAATTACGGTTATCGGGTGAATCGGCAAAATATCTGTCAAAACTTTCTCGTCGCGAATTTTGACGTAATCCATGACGACTTTGCGCGGTTCGGCGGTGCGTTCCCTCAGCGCGGCGGAAATATATTCCCATTCATTTCGGGCAACGTCCTTGACTTTCAGCGCGTGCCCGACAAGTTCAAGCGCGATGTTATCGGGCATGGTGATGTTCATATGGTTGAATCTGTCGCTGACAATGCGGAAGGCTTGGTCGCCCTCTCCGGCAAGGCTGTCCGATTTATGCGTTGCGATGAACAGGTAAAACGGCGCGATATTCGACAGCTCCGCCAGCCGCTGAAATTCGTCGAGATTGTTGCGGTTGTTGCCAAAGAACTTGGAGAATTCGTCCCAAAATAAAACAATCGCCTTCAAATCATTTTCGGCGATAACTTCGGCAATCCATTCAGTCAACTCTCGCATGTTGATATTGAACGCCAGGATACCTTCGCGCTCGCCGAGTTTCAAAATATCTTCGACAAGCTGTGAAACCGTCGCGTTGGGATTTTTCAGCCGCTCGATAATTTCTTCCGCCGTCCGATTAGCCAAAGTCGCGCTCATTCTGTATTCGGGCTTCTGAATTTTGGCGCGAAACATTTCCAAATTTGCTTTGTCGGATTCAAGCCAGCCGGCAATTTTCCCGCGCAGAGTTTTTGCGCCGTCGAATTTGCAACCGTTCTTTTTGAGCGCGGCAGTCAAACTTTCAAACACCGCGAAAATTAATTTCTGCGCGGAGGTGATGTCGCCGGTGGCGTAGCGGGCAGCCGTGATGATTTTGCCGTTGCGTAGGGTGCGGAGCCGTTCGCGCAAATCGATTTCCCCGCGCAAGTTGTCATACTCATTAAAATAGGCGTCGAAGTCTTCTTCGGGGCACGACAAAAGATTTTGCATCATCCAGAGGATACGCGATTTGCCCGTACCGTAGGAGCCTTCAAGCCAAATGCTTTTCTTTTCCAGACGCGATAACGCACGCTCCGTCAACTTCATCAGCGCGACAATATCTTTGTGCGGGAAGGTGTATTGCCACTTGTTTTTCGGGTCTTTAATGGAGCTTTCGTTGATTTCGGGATAATAGCCCTCATCTATTACGAAGTACTCCAGATATTTATTTGGTTCATATACCAACGCCGTCACTCCCTAACGGTTAAACAAATTCAAAACGTCCTGCGAAGTCTTTTCCGCCACGAGCGAAATTTTTTCAAGGTCGTGCGTGAACGTCACGCTGATGAAGTCGGGATAATTTGCCGACAGCCCGTTCAAAAACTGTTGCATTTCCTCGCGCTCCAGCCCGAAAAGTTTTGACGGACTGACGCCCACCGAATCCGAATCGCTCATCAGCCGCGACAAGTTGAATTGATACCAACCGTCCGTCGCCTCCGCGAATTTGTACAGCGCGTACAGGATAACTCGCCCGTCGTCAATCTTTGCTTTGGTGCGCCTCAGCGTCGAAAGATTTTTTCCGTCGCTTGTCGTCGTCCCGAAATTTAATTCCGTGCCGAGCGGAGTTTCACACAGCCGCCTAAACGCTGAAGTGATATGTGTCGCATTTATAGTAGAAATTTCCATAGATATTAATTTATCTTTAATTTCTCTAGCCGAAAAGTTTTGTCCAATCGGCATATTGTCTACATACCACCGTATTTGCTTGTTGTTATAAGTGAGATTGATAAAAAGAATTCCCCACGCCACAGCACTATTTACGCCAATTTTTTCTGTAAGATTAAACGTTTTTGTCGTTTTAAGATTTTTTCCGTCTATCAATTCCGAATCAATCAAGAAATGCTTAAAACTTTTTACTTGAGGTGCTCCCATCTGATTTAAAGAGAAAAAATCATTCTTTTTATCAAAGAAAAATTTTATCCATTCAGACTTTGGCGCATGGGTATTAAAAACATTTAACCCTTTCAATTTAACATCATCTCCTTCCTTTGTAGTTCTTGTAGAATCATATAAATGACAGCCATTTTCTATACTATGGCACTGCAGACAGTGGATGCATTTTTTTTCGTCGATGTGCAAACCGTCCTTGAAAGAAATTGCGCCGTGTCTGCAATTTGATTCGCAGACACCGCAACCGACACATGCCGCCGCTTTGTGAAAGACCGACTTAAAAATTTTCATGGCGGGCGTTTTATTGTAGACGGCTTTGACTTTCGCGGTAACGCTTTTATCTTCCGCCTCGTTGACCTCGTAGGGAAAAGGAACTTCGCCGAGAGTTTTAATCCATTCGCGCCAGTCGGTTTTGGGAGCCGTGACGGTGATGTAAAGATAATCGCCCGAAATTTCTTCGCGGTAATTGGTAACGGAATTTTTTAAATCTCTGCCACTTCTGCGAACTATCCAAGCACCTCCCTTTACATATGAATCATCAACGTTATCTGGGTTTAAAGCTGAAAACGTAAGTGAGATATATTTCTCTATTGATTGTTTGTATCCCTGCATCTTGAAAAAATTATTTTTACTACTTGCAAGAGGACAGAATAAACAGCCCGCACGGGAATTTCCTTTCTTGTAGGTTTCGTTAATGGGCAAGCCGTACATGAAGATATACAGCCAAATTTCCGCCGCGCTCCATTCCAAAATTGAGTTGTGGGAAAGTTGCCCGCGCTGTTTCATGCCGAAATTTTCAATGTCATAATCGGCACGCTTGACGCTTTCTTGAGCACGGACGCCGACGAAATCCGCGCCGACGAAATCGGGCTTGTTTAAAATCTCGCGGATCTTCAAAGTTTGCGGCGCGGCTTTGTGGACGGAGCAACACCAGCGCAGGACAGTCGACGGCGGTCCGAAAAGTTTCCACGTTTCCTCAGGCAACATCTTCGAGGCGGCACGATAAAAGCCGATACCTTCAGCTTTGCATTGTTTTTCCACCGCGTCGACGATTTTATAGGTGTCGGGAAATTCCATGTGCGTATCGCCGAAGACGACAATAAAAGACGCCTTGGGCAGCGCGTGCTTGACCAAATCGAGCAGGACGACGCTATCTTTGCCGCCGCTGAACGCCACGTGAAAACAATCCAGCCGCTTTTGATAACGCCGCCAATAATTGTAAATGCGCTTGATAGTCGCCTGCCGCAAGTTCTCCATCAGCTCAAAATTTTTCGCGGACATCTTCTTTAAATCGACGGGCAAGAGCGTTTCACCTTCCGGCAAGCCGTCATCTTCGACGAACTCAAGCGCGGGCTTTTCATAAAGAGAGCCACCCCTGACGACGGCAATTTTTTTCGCGCGATAAAAATAGTTGCCGGCCTCCGCCCAAAGATACGGCACGTCATTTTGATTTTCGTAATGCCAGCGGCTGTCGAAGCCCAAAATATTCATTCCTTCGGCGTAAACCGGACGTGGCTCCTTGGACATCTGCGCTTCGGTGTCCTTCAACAAAAGCCCGCCGGTTTCTTCGTCAAATTCGTAGCTGTACATAATGGCGGCTTAATTCTTCACGGATTGTAAATTTCCTGCGCGCGCAATTATCCTTTCAGTGACTTTGGCGATTCGGTTTGCCCTGAAGCCTTGACGAACCAGAAATTCTTCGACGGCGGATTTTTCGAGCGGAATTTTTTCTTGGACGACGACCGCCGCTTGAACGTCGAGATAATCTTCAAACTTCAGCGACTTGAGATAAATCGCCCCGACGTTCGCGCTGTTTGGTGCGGGATTGTGGAAAGAATATTTTCGGCTGGACTTGCGCAAAAAACTTTCAAGCAGGAACAAATTCCACGAATAGCCCGCGACCGGCGGAAAACCCGTAAAGCTCGTGACGCCGCGCAGGGAAATAATTTTGCCTTGCACAAAGGACGTTAAAGCGTCATCCACACCGACAACGTCGAAATTTATCAGCGCATCTTTGACGAAAAAATTTTTATCGACGCGAATCATCGTTTCATACGCGGCGTAAAATACCACGCTGGGTTTATCGTTTAAGGTTTCATCTAGCGCGAAAATATCTTTGACAGCCACTTCATTTTTGTCGGCGATAAATTCTCTGATACGTTCAACAACGCCCGAAGATTTTTTTCTGCCGTCGTCACCTTTTCCGGAAAGTTTTTTTCCGCGGCGCGTGAAGTCTTCGGCGAAAAATTTTTCGTAAATGATATTGCGCAAATCTTTTTCGGCGAGTTCGGGATTGAGCGCGAAATTTGAAGCCAAACTGTAATCTTCGGGCAGAGCATAGCCGTCTTTTTCAATGTGGCGAGAAATTTGCTTTTTAGCGTCGTTAATCTCGTCGGTGTCGAATTGAATTCTGGAAAAGGGAATGAACTTGCCCGCGCTCGTCGGCAGATATTTTTTCACGTCGGAGAGCACCGCCAAAATTTTTTCGGGCGGGACGTAGGGCAACTTTTCTTGCAAGTCGTCGAGTGACAAAGAATTTTCTGCCGCCGTAAAAATTTTCGCAACCACATAATCAAGGCGCGTCGCTCTCCGCGCCGAACAGAATTCCGGAAAATAAAAATTCCCGCCAATAGTTTGCAAAATTTTCCTCAAAACGTCGGGCGAAAAAATGTGCATGGCGGCAAAAAAATCCGAGTGCTTTTCGTGAATTTTGGCGTAGTAGGCGATTGAATTTGCGCTTAAAATTTCGTCGAGAAATTGCCGAATATTTTCTGCGTTGTCATCGGAGATAAAATAAAAACGTCCGCCGTCCTCAATTCCGTTTGCGCGAATAATTTCTGCAATAAAATTCCGCGAAATATTTTCGTCCGCGTGATTCGTCCGATAAATGCGCAAAACTTTGTTGGTGTCGATAAAGTCGTCGCGTATCCCGTTTGGAAAATTTTCCTTTACAATCTCAACAACATTTTTAACAATATTTTGCATCGCGTATCACCTAAAAAAAATTCTTGTTCGTGGAAACTATAACACATCATTTCCCGTTTGTCATGGAACGAAAAAAAATTGTGGAATGCTCTGCAAGACTAAAGGGAAGGATTATTTATGCTCCAAAGCGAATTTTCCGGTATCACGATTGACGGAGGAAAATCTTATGGAGAAAAATATTTTGCTTCTTTTCCTGAGCGACGTAAAGACAAAAAAAGTTGACGACAAAGTTATCATATCCGAGGTTGACTACGAAAACATAGCGGGCGATAAAACGCAAATCACAAACGAATCTGCCTTGCGCTATCTCCTGCAGGATTTTCCTGTCGATAAAATTTTTATCTTCGCGTCGAAAAAAGTTCGCGAAAAAATTTTAAATATCGACGGCACGCCAAAGACACATTTGCAATTTTCTCTTGAACGCTTGAAAAAATTTTTGCCCGACGACGAATGCTTTTTTGTTTTCGATTACGACGAAGACGGCTCCGGCGAAGAAAATCTTAAAAGCGTTGCGAAAATGGCAGGCGTTATTCAAAAGTTCGTTGGCTCTGACGAAAATGTCACTCTACACTTAGACTTGACCGGCGGCATGCGTCATATCAACATGATGATGCTTGAACTCACGCGCCTTTTGGAATACAGCGGCTTGAAAATCGACAAAATTCTTTACTCCAACTACAAAGGCGCGGAAACGCCCGGCACCGTTGAGGAAGTTCAAAATATCTACGATCTCTTCCAGCTGATGGCGGGCGTTGAAGAATTCGTCAACTTCGGCAGCGTCAATGCCTTGGATATTTACTACCGCAACAAGCGCGATAACCTCTCCGAGCCGCTTAAACGACTGCTTGCCGCCATGAAAGATTTCGCCGACGCCATTAAACTTTGCCACTACGGGCAATTCAGCGCGGCGATTATAAATCTGCATGACGCCGTTAAAGATTTCGCGCCGACCGACGACGTTGAAGATATGTTAATGGAAAAGTTCATTGCGCGAATCCGCAAAGACTACGCCGATTTGATTTTCCCGCGCCGGAAAGATGATTTACGCGTTATTCGTTGGTGCTTGGATAACGATTATTTGCAACAGGCTTTGATTCTTTACACCGAACGAATTCCCGAATATCTTGGCGAACATGGCGTAATTGTTCTTAGCGCGGAGCAGATGAAAAATTTAAAGCGGCTCGCTGACAAGGACAGGCTCCAACCGTTTTTTTATTTGTTTAGCCAAATCAAGCCGCAAGGTAAAAGTCTCGACGAAGGCAGGAAAATTTTTTGCAAGACGATAAAAAATGATACTTGGTCAGCGATTAAGGATAAGACGTTCAATTTTGACGAGTGGCTGGCGATTTTAAATCAGAAGTTGGCTCCGCTCAATTTGCACTGCCCCGACGAAAAAGATTTCCGCGCACAGTTGGAGACGCTCGCCGCCATTTTCAAAGACCCGAAACTTTTGCTTGAGCTGTCGTCGCCCGAATTAAATCCCGTCCGCAAAATTCTCGCCACCCTCGACGAAGAGCTTAAATCTAAAAAATGGGGCAACGAACGCCTTAAAATCATTACCAAATTTTTCAACAACAAAATGGTCGACGACGACGTTCCGGATTATTTCACGGGTAGCGGTTTCATGAAATATCCCAAGGCGTTGAAGATTCACGAGCTGTTGAACGAAGGAGTTTTCGCCGTCAGCATTCCTAAGGAAAATTTCTTGAGCATCGTCGACAAATATTTTCGCATAAAGGACGAGCGCAACCACAGTGCTCACGCCCGCGAAGATTTCGGCGAATTTAGAACCGTTGACAAACTGCGCCGCACCATGCGAGACGCGATTAGCGAAATTGAATCCAACTTGCCCGCGCAATGAAAAATCCCCGCCGATTGTCGACAGGGATTTTCATTCGTACAAATTATTTATTTCGATAAATCGTTGGCGAATTCGTTCGCGAATACTTTCCGGCGCAGTGATTGTAACGGTCGCGCCCAACGATAAAATTTTTTCCAAAATTTCCTCCTCGTCAAGCAGGCTGTAGCTTATCGTCAAAACGCAAGTGCCGTCGTCCTGCAGGCGAGCTTTCTTATCGAACGAACTGAACAGCGCGAAACATCTTTCGACGGCGTTGCGCGTGTTCTGCACCTCCAACGAAACCTCCGCGACGTGCGCCGAATAAAAATTTTCCAATCGCTCGTCGGTGTCGTCCGGGATTTGCTTCCCGCTCAACTCGACCGTATCAAAGCCCTCGACGGGCATTTTTTCTATCGTCCGCGCCTCTTCGCGCCAAGCAATCAGAAAGTACTTGTCCGCCGATAAATCGTATTCCAAGCGGCATGGTGACACGGATTGCCCGTCGACAAAAACTTTCCGCCGCCGTCGCAGAGCTTCAACTATAATTGACAGGTTGACGAAAAAATTTTTTCTTGCCGCCGAATTTTGCTCGGAGCGGAGTTTTCGCCACAAATTTTTTTCATACAGCGGCGGGCAATTTGCCAAGCACGCGAGTAATTTTTTCCTGAAGTCGGCGGGCAAAAGAAACGCAGTCTCCTCGTCGGCAAGCACCGCCCGCAACCACGAACATTCCGTATCGCTTATCGGTAAGGAAAATTTTTTCTCCGTCGGCACCACAGCAAAGCCGTCGCCGTCGAAATTGAACAGCGCGTCGACAATTTCTTCCTCACGAACTTTTTCGGGTGCTTCAAGGTAAATGAATTCGGGCAGGGCAAAAATTCGGCGGAGAATTTCTTTGCGAGTGAATTTGCCGCCCGCGCAGATTTCGTTGACGATTTGGCAAAGCAATCGAAAGAGCGAGTTTTTCGTATCGTCAAACAAACTTTGCATAATTTTTTAAAACCTCCTGAACGTCGCGGCGCATTCTTTCGCGCAAACCGTCTTTGCCCGCCAAAATCTCCGCCCAAGGTTGAAATTTCCACAGGCGCGGATAAATCTGCAACGGGTCGGGCGTTTCAACGATACAGATCACGCCTTGCGCCTCTTCGACGATTCGCGCGGGCAATTCTTCCGTCAAAATTTTTTCGCGTAGGCGGCGTTCGTCCGCGTCTTTGAAATGCACTAGCAAGCGAACTTCACGCAATTTTTGTCGCGACGGAGAAAATTTTTCGCCCTCGTCATTAAGGAGCTTAATCGCGGCGATTTTTTCAATCCGCAAGCGCATCAACTCTTTTTGCCGGAGCGCAACCAGATATTGACGCGAGCAGAGGAAATCTGTTTCGACGGCGACGGGCGTGACTGTCATGGGCGATTTATTTTCGCGTTCAACCAAAATTTTTTTGCGCAGATGAATTGCTTTGACTATCGTCAAGATAATGTCGTCGTCCAAAATTCGCGCGAAGTTGTTATTCCGGAACTGAAAAATTTCCCGCGCAGATTCCGTGCAAGTTTTCAAGCTGTCGCACAAAAAATAGCCAGCCGTCCCTATCGGCGCGACGTTCCGATAAAATTTCAGTGCGGATTTTAAAAGCGTCAATTCGTTCGCTGACAGTTCGGCGAGCGGGTTTGCGATTTTTTCATATAAGACTTTGCCGCCCGCTTCAACTTTGCGCAAAACTCCCGAATCCGTCAATTCATTCAGGCGGCGGCGAAAACTTTGGAACAAATCCGCTTCCATGCAATCGGGCTTATGGTCAATCAGCACCTGTTCCGCCCGCGATAAAATTTCTGTAGCCGGCAAAGGTTCCGCGCCCTCAAGTATTTGCAGAAGAATAATTTTTTGCAGACAGTGTTCGGGCAGGAGCGTCCTTAGCAGAAACGACGAATAAAAATAATTCCTTGTGCCGTGCCGAAAATCGCCGACAAAAGTGAAGTACGAATACTTATTGTGGCGCGTCATCTGCAAATTTTTTTCTGGGACAAAAAATCTTATCTGCCTCAGCAAGTCGTCATAACTGCGCGGCGTAATTGCGTGCTTGGAAAAAAGATTTCAATGATAGCAACCGTAAGAGACCAGCCGCAAAAATTTTCTCAAGCCCGCGTGCGAGCGGTGAAATTTGTTGATTGTCTTTGAATTTTTTCGCATCGAAATTTTCTCCGTAGTTCATTCACAGGATTTTTGACATGACGCCGCGATTTTTCGGGTGTATATTTATCGCAGATTCAAGCAAAGGCAGTCGTCGAAAGGAAGTGAATTCAAATGCCGTGGTTCATTGCAGGATTCGTCGTGGCAGGTTCAATGATTCTCGCTTCTGATCGCTAAACTTTTTGGGAGGTGAAAGTTATGATGTTCATGCCGGATTTGGAAGTTTCTTTGTCGGTTGGTATGCACGTGTTCTTCTAAGGTGGTGAGTTAATTTGGACGACAACAAAAAAATTTTTTAGCCGTTGCGTGGAAAGCGCAGCGGCGTTTTTTTATGCGTTGAGCTTTTCCAGCGCGGCGAGACAACTTTCAATGAGGCAGCGCAGTTCGGGGATTTTGGTCGTCGAATATTCGTTGGCGTGATTAATTTGATTGCGCTCGTGGCGTATCTCGTGATAGTTGCGCAAGATTTTTAACGCGGCGTCAACGTCGGGCTTCAAGCTGATACGTTTTTGGCGGAACAGTTCCCGATATTCCCGTTCGCGATTGTACAAAAGATTTTCGGCCTTATCGGCGGGCGTCGAATCTTTTTTAGCGGGTTGGTCGCGTTCGATATTGAAGACCTGCAAAAGTTGTTCGTTCGAGAAACCGGCAATCAAAATCGGGATTTTCGCGTAGTCCACCGTCTGCAAGAAGCTGTAGAAATTTCGTCGGTAGCTCGGATTGGCGCGTCGTTCGTCGAAAATTATTTGCAGAACGGCGGCAAGCGTCGGATATTTGCCCTTGAAGTCGTTGACCGAAATTTTTTTTCGCGCACATGAATTGAAATCCATTTCGGCAAAAGAGTACTCTCCGACAAATTTTTTCAGCTCCGGCAAACGATTGGCGTCGCCCGAATTCAAAGCGTCGCGCAAATCTCCGCAAACTGTTCGCGTATTCGTGCCCTGCTCCGAAACTCTGTAGTCGATTATAAAATATTGTTGCCAGCTCTTGTGCACGGAACGTCCCTTCGACGTGCAACTTTCAATGACGGTTATATCGCGCGGCATGCAGACTCGCCGATTGATAATTTCTTCGGGCAACCACTCGGTGCAAAGCGTCATCGCCTGTTGCCAAAAACCTTTGCGCATACACCAACGAATTATCTCCAGACGCGTCGCCGCCCCGTCGATAAGCTTGCCGTATTCGCGCTCTATCGTGTCGATTATCTTCGCAAAAAGTTCGCTCTTTAAATCGCGGTCGGGGTGTTCGCGGAAATTTTTGATGTGCTTGCTCAAATTTTCCAGCTCGCCTTCAATCGCGCTCGTCCGGCAAATTTTTATAGCCTCGGCAAATCGATTCATCGCCTCCAGCAAATTTTTCACGGCGGGCGGCGGTTCCGCTCCGAAATATTCGTTCAAAGCCTCAACGCTCCCGAATTTGACGAACTCATCTGCGCCCGTTATCAACGTGAACATGCGCTGAATTTCCGTCACACGATACACTTCCCGACTTGCCGGCTCCGAGTAAAGCACTTCGCCGATTTTTATTCCGCGATACCTCAACAGCTGAATTATCGACAACATCAACATTGACGTGTGCCGAAAGCCGCCCGTCATGTCCGCATGAACGACGACTTCCGCCGAATTCTTTGCAAAATCCGTGACCGCGTCTGCTATCTGCGCGATTTGCAAAATGTTGTTCTCCAGCTTTGTCGAGCCTGTGCCGTCCTCCGAGTAATTTTGGATTGAAAATTTTTCTGCCAGTTGTGGGAATTCCTTTGCGATTCGCCGACGCAAAAATTCCAAATGCGTCACGTCGCCGAATT
The DNA here is from genome assembly GCA_017529935.1 of Selenomonadaceae bacterium. GTDB lineage: Bacteria > Bacillota > Negativicutes > Selenomonadales > Selenomonadaceae > Quinella. Next base: position 1,123 of record JAFXNB010000057.1, on the reverse strand, counting down.
CGTTTTCGGGCTGAACTTTTTCGTTCTTCACCGAGTCGCTTGCGATTAAGAAAATTTGCGCCAGTGATTGTGGTTCCAGCATTCGTGACACGTAGACGATTGCCGATTCGTTCGTTTGTATCGCGCTGTACGGTCGCCCTTGAATGTCGGGATAATTTATCGGCTTGCCCAGAAAAAACGCGTTCACCGGGCTAACGAACGCCAGCATTATATTTTTTCTCATGTCAATATTCCCTGAATTGCACGAAACGAAACGTCGAGACTTGCCTTGTGGAGCCGTCGGGCAAAATTTCTGCGGTAGCCACGCGTTCGGACGTTGCCGCCACTACTGTCACGCCCAAATTTTTTAGCCGTTCGACCAGCGCGAAAGTGTACGTGAATTCGCCTTGACAAAGCACGGCTGCGGGCTTCATCGACAAAATTATTTTTAGATTCTCTTCGACCAGCGCGGCGACTTCTTCCGGCGTTGCTTTGGCGTCGACTGCGGGGAACGGAATATCCAGTACCTCACCGTAAAATTGCGCCGCCGTTTTTTGCTCCGCGCTCCAACGCCCCGGCGGGTGATTCGTGTGATTGATAAAAATTTTTTTCATCGAACTCACATCCCCGCCAATTTAGCACAAAAAAAAACTCTCCGCAATGGAGAATTTTTTCTTCCTTCAAAAACCGTAAACGGTAGGGAGGCATGCACGACTCCCGATATTGTGGAAAAGATCTGTGAGCTCATAGTAACAGGTGTTTCAAAACCGTAAACGGTAAGGAGGCATGCACGACAATGACTAAAGAGGAAATCCTTGCGCGTGCTCGTGCTAAACAGTTTCAAAACCGTAAACGGTAAGGAGGCATGCACGACAAGCAAGTCAACGAAAAGGTGAAAACCGATGTTGTTTATGAAGTTTCAAAACCGTAAACGGTAAGGAGGCATGCACGACAGTAAAATTGCTGATAAGGCAATGGATATAACAATCGGCGCGGCGTTTCAAAACCGTAAACGGTAGGGAGGCATGCACGACTAAACCCCTCCGGCAAAGTGGTGGTGCCTTCTGGCAGACGAGTTTCAAAACCGTAAACGGTAGGGAGGCATGCACGACATATGCCAATGCATGGGCTATTGCAAAGGCAT